>JBFXKJ010000067.1:0-15603 GCA_050173895.1 Mangrovibacterium sp.
AAGCTGTACCGACAAATGTCTGAGGATGACATGATTGATCAAATGTTTGAGCGACATTGCCGAAGACAAACGGACATTAATAACGCTTTTGAAAGGCAAGAAAATGAAATGTGTTAAAGTAGAATTAGGTTATCTTTTTGCAAAATCTTGAATATTTTGTTGTCAATTTCCTCCAGAACTTCATCCGTATTTCCTTCTGCAAACCCGTTTTGCACCAGGTATTCAATACCCCAGCCAATTCCTGCCAAGCCGTTCTCGAAATCAGGCGAAGCCGAAGTGCTCAGGTTGGCAAAAACCTGGTCGAGCAAACCATCGGCAAGCTGCTCGTATTCCGGGCTATTGGTGTTATGAGCAAAATGATGTAAGAACACACAGAGTCCCATATTTCCATTCATTAACCAATCTTTATTGCTTGTCAAGCCATTCTGCTGAATTTGTTGGGCTATTTGCATAAAACTCATATTCATCTGGAACTATTTTGATAAAGTTATCTGCCTTTTAATTTCTTAATACGTGGTTGCAGTTTTGTACCTACAAGTTTTTCCTATTTCTTTAAAATTATGGTAATATTGATTCGAATTTCGATATCTGCTATTAACTCCCCTTTCATGGCTCAGATGAAATAAAGGTCCTGAAACTCTTTTAACACGATATCCCAAGTTTTTCCACCTACGAAAGCGTTCTATATCTTCAGGTCCCCACCCATAGAAGTTTTCATTTTCAAAACCGACTTCTTTATATGCCTTCAAATTGGCAAAAAAAGCACCACCAACCGGATCAGGGAGATATCCGGCTTTCATTTTTTTGATATTTTGCTCCAAAATTTCCATCTTCCTTTCCTGTATAAATAATTTTCTAATAATAAAGGAGGTATCCAGAAATTGTTTTTCATAAGAATAAATAAAATCTGCCTCTCCTGTTCTTAATAATTCTATGGCTTGGACTATCTGGTCAACTGGGGTGATTACATCGGCATCCCAAACTGACACATATGGAGTGTCAACGGTTCGGACCATTTGATTGATATATTTTGTACGATAAAAAACAGAGTCGTTGTCTTCTTGAAAACAATATGTAATAGTTTTTTCTAATAACTTCGATAATAGTCCGTTATTATATGGTGCGCACTCAAGTATTTTTATTTTTGTATCAAAATGCTCAATGAGAAATCGAGTAATTAGCAAAATATTCTCCAATCTAACATGTGAATCGACTCTTATGGGGATGATAAAGGTAGTATCTGTAATGTTTTTCATTTCGCTATATCTATTTTGATCTTGACAATTCATTTTTAAATTTCCTCAACAATACCATCATTAGAATAAAACCAATTACAATTGAAAAAAGAAACCAGGCTGAAACAAAGAAATTACCCGTCGTCGTATGGAGGTAAGAAGATGCAACAACCATCGTATTATAAACACAATGAAAAACGATAGCAAGTACTATAGAGTCACTAATCAAATAAATACAGGATGCTATTATGCTCAATAAAATAATGGCCATAAAGCTTGAGCTGAAATGTAACAATCCAAAAATGATTGAAATGACCGCAACAACACCAACGACTGAATAGTTGATTATAAGTTTCCTTACAAGAATCTCCCTGAAGAGAATCTCTTCCAATAATGGGAACAATAAACAGCCAAAAAATAGAAATTGAATATTTTCAATTTCTGTCGTTCCATTTCCTGGCAACTGAATATTTGGAACTCTGTAGAAAATAGAATAATAATATTCCTTCGGAAACCCAAATGGTTTAAATATAAAAACTGCCAATATGGCTACTTCTAAAACTATAATAATTTCCTTCAATCGAGGTTTTTTAATACGATGTGTATAACTAATCCTGAAAGTTTTTGACACAATTAGTATCAGAATAGCCATTGGAATAAGGAAAGCCATCTGGCTGATCCAATACGTAAAACCAAATTCTTTTTGTAGGACTTGCAAATTAAGGATCGTCGTTGAAATAAGAATAAGCAGATAACTTAGTAATATTATGACCGCTTGCCACCAATACATCACTCGTTCTTTGCTCATATTAAATGTTTTTAAATAAATGGGTTTAATCTGGCTAAATTTTCAGGACCAACCGAAGAAGAACAACAAGACGTATAACCCTGTCACCAGTATGGCGACAATTCTTCCGGGGTCGGTATGGCATCCGGTCTATGATGCCCTGGACTTCTTCGATTCTCCCGGTTTGGCCCTTCAGGTTATCGCTGCTCATTTTGATCATGATTCCATTAAGGCGGTTATGGTAATTTTACCCACCATTCATCCATGTATACTTTCCGCATAATAACTGGAATGCCAGGAACAGGGACTAAATATTCACCGTACAGATGGAGTGAGTCACTCTTAATCTCAAAGTTGTATGTGAACGCTGTTTTTGCAAATTTCCCGGACCTGTTTGTATGAAGGGTTACCATCGTGGTATCGTCCGGAAGGAAAAACATGCCACTGTTGTAGGGCTGGGCACCCTTATGAAGGTTGATCAATCCTTCAAATGTTTGATCAGGTTTAAATTCCATGGTCCTGTCCATCAATACTTTCGGAGCAGATTTTCCGTCTATTTCACCGCTTACCAATTTCCATGTACCGGTCAGTTTGTTTTCTTTTACAGGTTTTGCTGATGTAAATACCAGTAAAATTGATAAAACAAGAATTGTAGGTTTGATTGTTGGTTTCATTTGTTTTTGTTTAATATCAAGGAGTTTATTAATATATAAAGTTAGGGACAAACGAGAGTAGAAAGCAAGTTTTTATACCTTCAACTCATGAAGGCGGGTTTTTCCGGGGCGAACTGCTGTTCCCAGCTAACGAAGGATAAGTTTTATGATTAATAAAAAGACCCCTGCATAATTTGCAGAGGTCTTTTTTAAAGAATGGTTGCTTACTACTCGTAAGCTCAGCGCTATACGATTTACTGAATTGCCTGTTTTGCCAGTTTCAGCGGATCGTCGCCGCTTTTGAGGGCTTTCATCCGGAACGAGTAAGTGTAGCTTTTGCCGGTCAGCCGGTATTGTTCATGCGTCCAGGCGCCCCAACTGTTGTCGCCGCCCACACCCATCTGTTTGTAGTTGAGGTTGACGGATGTCAGGTCGCGGGGTTTCACGTCATTTATGTGCCGCTGCGGCGGAATTTTATTGCCTTCCAGCCGTTCGGAAGGCTTATAAATTGACTCGAAATCTTCCATGATATTGTGGTGTGCACTGACCTCGAGTAAAGGTTCCCCGATAAGCAGGAGTCCGTTGCCGTTGCTGTTGGTAATGGCGGCCCAGCGAACATCGGTTTTATTGCCGTTTTCCTGCGGACGCACATAGGGGAAGTACTGATCGGCAACTGAACCGGCATATTTCCCTACAAATGCCGCAGTTTTCCGGTCCTGGTACGACTCCTGAGGTCCGCGGCCCAGCCAGCTGAGCTGATCGAACTGACGGGGCATGACCAGGTTCATGCCCAGAAGCGGGATTTCAGGCAGGTCTTTGCCGGTCATTTTGAATTTGTCCGATACCCCGATATCACCGCTGCCATAGATCGTGTAGACAGATTCATAATCGGCTATTTTTGCACCTTCTCCGTTGTTCAGGTCGAAGGCGATCGTTACAGTAGCCTTATTGGGGGCATCGTTCTTCAGTGTAATTTTCTTCACCACGCGTTGTTCTCCTGCCTTTCTCCAGATTCCTGCCCTTTTATGCAGGTTGTTGCCCAGATCATTGTCGATCGGCGCTCTCCAGAAGTTTGGAACCGGGCCTGAGGTGAGCAGTTCCGCATCGCCCGATGTGAAGCTCTTCAGTACGCCGGCTTTCATGTCAAACGCCAGGCGGAAGCCTTCTCCCTCAACCGTGATCTCGCTTCCATTTTCAGCCGTTTTCAGTGCGGGGAAGGAACGGGTGTCCAGTTTCTCAGCCGGGATTGACACCGGGAGCTGCATTTGTTCGGCGGCCAGCTCGAATCCTGCAGGAACCAGTCCCTTTTCGGCTTTTGTTTTGGCGGAGAAATTCAGGAAGTATTCCGTGCCCGGCTTCGGATCGATCGTATAATCGATCTTCACTTCTTTCGAGGCGCCCGGTTCGAGCGTGAAGTTTTCAAGCTTACCGTTTACCAGCGTTTCACCGTCGGAAGTGATAGTCCAGGTAATATCGAAGTCAGACAGGTTGGTGAATGCATGCTTGTTTATGATTTCGATGATTCCCTTTTTCAGGTCTTTTGCTTTAAAACCGATGTTCTGGTAAACTTTTTTCACTTCGAGCAAGGCAGGCTTTACGCCGCGGTCGGGGTTCACCAGACCGTTACAGCAGAAATTGCCGTCGGATGCAACTGTGTCGGGACCAAAGTCGCCTCCGTAAGCCCAGAATTTAGCGCCGGTGGAGTCGGTTTGCAGAAGACCCTGATCGACCCAGTCCCAGATGCAACCGCCCTGCAAAACATCGTATTTTTCGATCAGATCCCAGTAATCCTGCAGATTACCTACGCTGTTGCCCATTGCATGGGCATACTCACACTGGATCATCGGTTTGTCAGGATTGCTTTTTGCGTATTTCTCCATATGCTCGATCGTGGCGTACATGGGGCAGTTGATGTCTGTGTTGCTGCCGCCGTGAGCTTGTTCGAACTGAACAGGGCGTGTATGATCCACTTCTTTGAGGTATTTGTATGTCTCTTCAAAGTTGATCCCATTCCCGGCTTCGTTTCCCAATGACCAGATAATAACCGAAGGCTGATTTTTATCGCGCTCAAACATATTCACTGTCCGGTACATGTGTGCGGGTCCCCACTCCGGTTGTTTGGCAAGCGATTCAGCTCCGTAGCCCATTCCATGCGATTCGATATTCGCTTCATCGATGAGGTAAAGGCCATACAGGTTGCAAAGCTTGTACCACATTTCAGGCTGCGGATAATGGGAGGTGCGGACGGTGTTAATGTTGTGTGTTTTCATCAGCCGGATGTCCTCGAGCATGGTTTCCTCACTCACAACATGCCCGGTTGTTTCATGGTGCTCGTGTATATCGACACCTTTCACGTAGATCGGAGTGCCGTTAACCAGCAACTGGCTGTTTTTGATCTCCGCTGTCCGGAAGCCAACGTCCTGGCGAATCACTTCAATTACTCCGCCGTCACTGTTTTTCAGCGTGATCAGCATCTGGTACAGATTGGGCGATTCTGCACTCCACTTTTTAACCCCGGGCAGAAGTTCATCGGCGATGGCCAAGACCTTACTTGTGTCGGAAAGATCAACTGTCTGCGAGTAACTCTTTACTTTGCTATCTCCATCGAGCAATTCGGCTTCAACGGTCACTGACGCTGCTTCCGGGCTGTAGTTTGCCAGTTCTACATCCAGCTTGAAGGTACCGTCGGTGTAAGTCGAATCCAGCCCTGCTGTTACCCGGAAGTCGCGGATATTCTGTTTCTCGCGCGCCAGCAGGTACGTGTCGCGGGTGATCCCGCTCAGCCTGAAGAAGTCCTGGTCTTCCAGATAGCTTCCGTCACACCAACGGAAAATCTCAATGGCAAGCTGGTTGTTCCCGCCTTCCAGATAAGGGGTGATGTTGAATTCAGCGGGTGTTTTGCTGTCTTCGCTGTATCCCACGTGTTGCTCATTTACCCAGACGTTCACGAACGAACTGGCTGCACCGATATGCAAAAATACTTCCTTATTCTTCCATCCTGCCGGAACCCTGAAAGCCCGCTTATAGGAGCCAACCGGATTGTAATGTTTCTGAATGAGCGGCGGCGTTTTGGCATGCGGATAGCGCACGTTGGTATAAATGGGATAATCATAGCCCTGAAGTTCCCAGTTCGAAGGAACCTCAATATCTCCCCAATCCTTGATCCGGTAATCTTTCTTGAAAAACCAGAAAGGACGTTCATCCGGATTTTGAGATAGGTGAAATTTCCAGGTCCCGTTCAGGGACTGAACGAAGGGTGAGGACCAGATGTCGTCGGTCATAGCCTCTTCCCAATTTGCATAGGGAATAAACGACGCACGAGGCTTTTCTTTATTGATCTGACTGATCCGGGGATCTTCCCATGGCCTGGGATTCATCTCCTCGAACGGTACATTTTCGTATTTGCTTGTGCAGGCAAATGAGGAGGAAAACAGCGCGAAAATCAGAAGCCAGTTGTTTTTCTTCATTACTTATATGTGTTAGATTTTGTGCCTAACCGGTTGGTACTGGTAGGTACACAAAAATCCAAAAAAAAATGATGAAATCCAAATAGAAATCAGGAGGGAAAGAAAAAGGCTTGTTGAAAAATTGCTGAATGAAGTTTGGATGTAAAAAATCTAAAGGATGGAGAAAAAGAAAGGATATCCCCAAAAACCAGAGACATCCTTTTCCCAGAGGTTCTTATCCGTTTAGAAAATATAGCGTACGCTGAATTGCGCCTGCCATCTTGAGCTTTGCAATCCGGCATCATCAATCCCATAGGTATCATTGCCGCTTTGATTGGAATATTGATAGGTAGGCGTGGTGCCATTTTGTTGATAGCCGGCAAACCGCAGCAGCCTGTAAACGTTGTAATCGCCCAGCGGCTTATGCATCCTTCCCCAGTCATTATTTAACATATTGGTAACGTTGAAAATATCGAGTGCAACCTGGATGCGGTTCTCCCTTGTGGGCGAAACTTTGAATTTAAATTCCTGCATCACTTTCACATCGATGATGTTTTCAAAAGGCATCCGTTGAGAGCCTCTTTCAAAATATTCACCCTTATGTTTCTTTAACGACTTATGATCTTCGATAAACAGACTAAGATCATTCCACTGCCGGGCCGCCGTATAATCGCCGTTATCGACCAGGACAATGTCATTCTGGTCTTTGGGAATATAAAGCAGAGTTAAATCATACCCATCGGTGTTGTCTCCTGCTGGTCCTGCATAGGCGGAGATACCATTGTCATAGCCGTACGAATAGGTTTGTCCGGATTGACCATTGTAAAAAAGAGAGAATGTCGTATTGGCGAATTTGCTGTATTCCCATTTGTAGGAAATACTGGCGATGACACGATGACCAAGGTCATAAACCGAATTGCCGACATCCAGCCGGTTGCGGCCGTGTGCGTTGGCTACACGCCATTGAGATGAATTTTGGGATGATTCCCCGTCATTCAATGACTTTGACCACCCGTAGTTGTAAGCCAAGGAGGTAAACAGACTGTTAAACCAATTTTTTTCCGCCTGTGCCGTAAAATTAAAACTGTGTCCCTTACTGGTGTTTGAACCAAGGAAAATCCCGGTATAACTTCCTTCGGCTCCGCTATTGGTATTGACGTCATTTTGGACATTACTCCAGATCGTTCGGTTGTCGCCTGTCCCGGTCATTTTCTTGCCCGTATCCTGTACAAGCAGATTCTGGTAGGTCACATTATTAATGTTTTTGGTATAGGTGACATCGAAGGTGGTCGTGATGCCATTATCAAATTTTTTGTCAAAGGCAATGTTGGTGCGCAACACCTGCGGCATTTTGAAATCTTCAGCGAAGAGATCAATCTGACCTGAAGGTTTACCCACCGTTCTGGGTTGATTATTCCAGTCCGGATTGAACATCAATTCAGGTGAACCAATACTTTTAATGTCCATACCGCCAACCGATATTCCGTTGTTGTTAAACATTCCCCCCGGCCATACATAAGGAATCCGGCTTGTAAAGATTCCGATGCCGCCTCTCAATTGTATGATCTTGTCACCGTTTACATCCCAGTTAAATCCGGCTCTGGGCGAAAACAAGGATTTGGCTTTTGGGGCTTTTCCTGTTCTGGCTCCCATGAAATCGGAATGGTATTTATCCTCAATGTATGGAATTACGTGTTCGTTGAAGTCTGTATTTTCCAAAGGATCATCCAGGTATTTAGGGATATCGACGCGTATGCCATAGGTCAGATTGAAGTTGTTGCTAACCTGAAATTCATCCTGAGCATAAAACCCAAGTTGTAAGGCTTTAAATTCGGCTGCGGCAGCAGTGCCGTCACCGGTAATGTTGTCAATATTTGAGAAGCTTCTTTGATAGCGGTCGGCCGGCAGGCCTGCCATAAAATTGATCAGATTGGCGTAAGTGTAAAGGCCGAAATTCTGCCGAATGAACACATTGTACATGTCGTAATATTCATGGTGCATGCCTATTGTAATATTGTGCCTGCCGGAATATATGCTGAAGTCATCGGTGAACGTATATATTTTCTGTTTTAACCTGTTCCCGGTCGAAAACTGCTCGCTTCCCAGATTGATCCTTTCCGCAGTGATGCTTACATAGGGAAAATTTTCACCCATGGGGTCGCGGTTGTCATCAACCTTGGTATATCCTAACATCAGTTTATTGGCGTATCGGTTTGCGAAGATGCTTTTCAGTTCGGCTGTGGTGGAATTGGTGGTAGAAACGAAATCAACGCCTGCATTCGAGAAGTAAATACTGGTGGAAGACGATGTGGATGGAGACAAACTTTTCCCTTTTGAATACTGGTGCCTGATGGAAAATTTATGAGTCTGGCTGATGTTCCAGTCTATCTTGGCAAAAATCTTCTCGGCGTCCAATGATGCTTCGGTATTCTCATAGCTTCCCGGGTCATAGTCATAATCGTTGATCATTTTCTGAGCCAACGCGTCTACCTGGGCTTTTGTGGCAGATCCCTTATAATCAGCAAAATCAAAAGGTTTAGGGGTATTGTCGCGCTGTACCTCGACGTTTGTGAAAAAGAATAGCTTGTTTTTGATGATTGGTCCGCCCAGCGTAAATCCAACGGTGTTTGATGTGAATTCGTCGAGCTTTTTCCGGTCAATTTCAGGATTGTCTGTGGGCGTTTTCCCAGCCAGGTTTTCATTCCGGAAATAATCGTACACCGATCCGTGAATGGTGTTGGTTCCGCTTTTTGTTACTGCGTTAATCCCGGCTCCGGAAAATCCGCTCTGGGTAACATCGTAAGGAGAAAGGGAGATGGTTATCTGATCAATGATATCCATACTCATCGGATTGATCCCGATCTGACCTCCGTTTGTCCCGTTATTGGCGAGACCAAATACATCATTTTGCACGGCCCCGTCAATTGTAAAAGAATTATACCGGCTGTTTTGTCCGGCGATTTCGAGGCCACCATATTGATTCACTTTCGCCTGTGGAGTTAACCTGGCCATATCGCTTATACCTCTGCTTATTGAAGGAATGGTGTTGATTCTTTCATTGGAGACGGTCGTTTTGGAACCTGTTGTGTTTCCGTCGAACACCCCTCTTACGCTTGAAACAATGACCTCTCCAAGTTCTTCAGTACTTTCGGAGAGTATTGCGTTCATTTGGAGGGTTTGACCAAGGGTGAGATGTAAGTCCTTTCGTTCAAATTTGTCGAATCCGATAAACGAAATGGTTAACGTGTATGGCCCGCCGGGGTTTAAGTTCGCCAGATTGTATACACCTGCCGTATTCGTAGTTGTTCCGTATCGCGTGCCTGTAGGCTCATGCACTACTGAAACAGTTGCCCCGGGAAGGCTTTGTTTATTTGCGTCAACCACTTGACCTTTAATTGCTGAGGTAGTTAATTGTCCGTAGCTCTTGGATATTGTAAGTGTCAGAAAAGCTAAACCGGCCAAAAGAATAAGCATTTTTTTCATATTGATAGAGATGATGAGGTGATAATTATTTACAATTTAAAAGAGATCTTTTTTACTCTTCAAATGAATTGAACTAATTTCTATTATTGATTAAAAATAGATTAATATTTTTTTAAATCTGAAATGAACCATGAACGTCGCAGTTTACCCCCAAGGAGATGTTTATTGGCGAATCGAAGATCCACGAAGTGAATTGGAGCGCAGCGGAATTGAAGCGTAGCGGAAATCCGTGAAACGAAATCCCCGAAGGGAATCGAGCTTGCGAGATCCGCGAAGCGAATTGAACGAAGTGAAATCCATGTAATGAATTCCATGCCGTTGGTAAACGTCTCAAGGCGATGACTCATAACACGTAAATTGTAGTTGGTTAATTTGAAAATATAAATGTATGAAATTCCACAATAAAAAATGAAACGTGCATTTCAGAGCATCGACTTCTTTTTTGTGGTTCGCTTATTGTATTTTATATTGTACTCTTTATTAGCAAGTTATAAAAATAATCAAATTTTTTTGAAAAATTTTAGTACTATGTGTTGCATGGTACCAGATAATATTTATATATTTGCAATACATTATTCCATGTAAAAAATGGATGCTGATAAAAAAGAGTTCTATACAAGTGCAACGAAATTAAAAATACGGCGTCTTATTGGTGAAAATAAAACCGGATAGGAAACCGAAAAGAGTGAGCCCTCGAAGCAGGGACAAGCAATTAAACAGAAACAGAAAACAATAAGTCCTCAAAGCCAGAGGCAAACAGTTAAACAAACACTTCTTAAACAATTAAACAGAAAAGAAAGGGATCAAGACAATGAAAACAATTAATTTTAGAAATGAAAGCAAGGGACGGCGTTTTACAAGAGTAGCTCTCAGAGGAGGCGCTGTCATTTTCAGTGTCATTTTGCTGAGCTTCACCGTGAGTGCACAGGGTTTATGGAAGCAGTTGCTTACCTATAACAGTTTCGGAAAAATGGCAATGCTGATGGTCAGCTCGGCAGAAGCTGCCGGCGGCACGGAGGTCGCAGCATCTGAGAACAAGACCCTGGCCCCTTCGTCCGACTTGGTCTTTGCCGTTGAGCCGGCCGCTGAAGGAACGCTGGAAGTGAAAGACTGGATGACAGACGATGTGTATTTTGGTGCAGCCAGACACCTGTTTGACAAAGCCATAGACGAACCGCTCGAGCTCGAGCCCTGGATGACAAACGAAGCCTATTTTGCAAGTCGTTATGCCATCGATAAGGAAAAGGAAATGGAAGTTAAACCGTGGATGCTTGACAGGCAATACTGGAGGTACTGATTGGTCTTCGAAGGAGTGGGCGTTTGAACGGATTTTTAAAGGGAAAGATTATGAAGATTGAAAATACCAAAGCACAAATGAGAAAGGGGGTCCTTGAGTACTGCATTTTGCTGGTTCTTGACGGAAAACCCTTATACGCGAGCGATATCATTGATGAACTTAAAAATTCGAAAATGATCATCGTGGAAGGAACACTCTATCCGCTGTTGACCCGTCTGAAAAACGACGGACTCCTGGGATACCGCTGGGAAGAGTCGACACAGGGGCCACCGCGTAAGTATTATGAACTGACCGAAGAAGGCAAGGAATTCCTTCATGAACTTGGAGATTCGTGGAACGAACTTGTCGATGCAGTTGCCGCGATTAAATTAAGAAAAACAGAGAACTAAAACGCCGAACCACAGATTGAATTATCAGCGATGAAACGAGCATGGTCGTGCCAAACACAAACAGGAATGAATCGAGCTTGCGAGATCCGCGAAGCGAATCGAAGCGTAGCGAAAATCCGCGAAGCGATAACCCTGGCTATGCGAGTTCCATCCGACCATTAAAAAATAAATTATTTACGGATGAAATTGACATGATTCTACAAACACCAATCGGGATGAATCTATGGTTGATCATGTCAACTCCATTTGGCCTTAAAAAGCAAATTATATACAAATGAAAAAGACATTCACAATTAATATCAGCGGGAGTGTTTTCCATATCGAGGAAGACGCTTATGAAAAGCTCCGGGATTACCTTCAGATGCTGACCGGTCATTTCGGATCGGACGCCGACGGCCGTGAAATCCTCCAGGATATCGAACTGCGCATTGCCGAGCTGTTCAACAAAAGAATGGAAACAGAGGGGAAGGACGTCATTCTCGATGTTTGGGTCGATGAGGTGATTGCCCGGATGGGAAAACCGGAAGATTTCATGGAGGAGGAAGAAGCAGAAGAAACTGCAACTGCAGGGGAGGCAACTCCGCAGGCAGAGGGGAAGATTAAACGCAGAATGTACCGGGATCCGGACCACCGGGTAATTGGGGGAGTCTGCTCCGGACTGGGCGCTTATTTTAATATCGACCCTGTTATCCTCCGGATCATATTCTTCATCCTTGTGTGGGTTTATGGAATATTCCTCCTGGTTTACATCATGTTGTGGATTGCCGTGCCGAAAGCCAGGACGACTGCCGAAAAACTCGAAATGAAAGGACAGGAGCCCACTGTATCGAACATTGAGAAATCAATTAAGGAAGAGGTTAAAGACGTGAAAGAGAGTTATAACCGGTTCCGGAATTCGGCTACATATGAAAAGGGGCGCGACCAAATGGCGCGGTTTGGCGATGTGGCCTATAACGTATTTCGCGTTCTGTTGCGCATTGTGATCATCGCTGCCGGCATATTCCTGATCATCTTTGCCTTTATAGGTTTGATCGGATTTGTTACCTCCATGGTGATCGGACAGTCTATTTTTCATTCTGTTCCCTGGTTTCACGGAATGGGTCCTAATTTTCACATGCCCGATATCGTAAACTTTTTTATCGCGCCGGGATCGATGACTATCCTGATGACGGCTATTGCACTTCTGATTGCCATTCCCTTATTCGGGATCTTATTTGCAGGAACGAAGATGGTATTCCGGTTCAAATCAAACAATAAGGTTATCTTTCTGAGTTCTCTGGCTATATGGCTCGTGGCACTGATTACCGTCATCGTCGTTTCAGTGGGCCAGATCAAGGATTACAGTAAAGAAATCACTATCAGCCAAAACCAGGTGATCGGCTGCCAGAACTGCAAGACCCTCTACCTGGAAGTGGAAGAGGATCCGTACGCCTACAGATCGTCTCATTACAATGTTGACCTGGAGCGAATGAGGGTCGTTTCGGGCGATAATGGTCCGGTACTGATAGGCGAACCCCGTCTGGACATTGAGGAAAGCAACAGTGGCGAATTTGTCATTCTGATCAGAAAAAAATCGAAAGGAAGCGACACCGAGAACGCGAAAGAAAATGTGGAGAATATCGTCTACAACTTTACCCAGAAAGACTCCGTCGTCACCTTTGATCCGTATTACAGGCTAAAGGATCATGAACGCTGGCTTGATCAGGAGGTTGATATAACCGTGAAGGTTCCGAAAGGCAAGTCAGTTTACCTGGGCGAACGGATGGAACGCATCATCTACGACATCGAAAACGTGTCAAATACCTGGGACGGCGATATGATCGGGAAGTACTGGGAGATGACCGATCTGGGACTGCAGGAGAAGAAAAGCGGGGAAAACGAAGCCGGGAGCATGAAGCAGTAGGACGGATGTACCGGCTTTTTAAAAGCAACCAATTTGTTACCGGCTGCATCCTATCAGCATATGGAGATTGACGATCAGAACAGTGATGCTGAAATACGGATGGCTGGTAATAAGAGAAAGCTTCTGAATTTCACCTGTCCATTATGAATGATGCGAGTGATAGCCGCTGCTTTTTGATATCGTTCTATGGTGACTTTCTTGTCGATGATGCGGAAAGCATCCGGGAGATGGGAACCAATTTGTCGATGGTTTTTTGAATGGAGTGTCAAATTTAGTCTTTGTATGAAGCGTTTAAGAAAATCGAGTGACAGTAAGATTGCCGGGGTATGCGGCGGATTGTCCGAATACATCAACCCTCATTTGGATCCCCTGCTGGTCCGTGTGATCTGGGTTTTACTGAGCGTGGTGTTGCCGCCGCTTGTGCTGCTTTATTTCATCCTTGGTATCGCATTGCCCGACCCTGTGGCGGAACGTGCCAGGTAAAATGCTAAAAGGCAATTCGATAAATGTAAGTCTGCACAGTGAAATCCATGGAAGAAACAGGGCTTGCGAGGTCCGTGAAATGAATTTCACAGGTCTATATTTAAGTGATGGAGATTAATATGCAGATGATGCACAGTTCAATTAAAACAAAAAGGAAATGAAACGTTTAAGAAAATCGAGGGACCGGATCATCGCCGGCGTCTGCGGGGGGATTTCAGAGTACATCAATCCCGAAATGGACCCGCTTCTTGTCAGACTGGCCTTCCTGGCGCTGACCTTCTTCAATCCGCTCATGCTGATCTTTTACCTGATCCTGGCCTTTGCCATGCCGGGCCCTGAACGCCTTTAATGACGGCGGACCGGTTGAAAGGAGACGGGTGCCGGGTAAGAGGCAGCATAACGACTGCCGCCTCTTACAGGGAACAACTTTTATTTCCTATACTCCGCGGCTTTAAAAGAAATAGCCTACTGTGAAGGAGAGGACACCGTTTTTAAATTCAGCATCCGGGTCATTTTCCAGGTCGACAAGGCCTAATCCATAATTGATGCCTAGTTGGATGGCATTGATCTCGATGCCGGTACCTACGTTTAACCCAAAATCCATCCGCTTGATCTCTCCGTCACCGTCGCCAAAATCCATATCTTCCTCCTCATCGCCGCTTTTAGCTTTAGCGGACAAACCAATGCCCAGATAAGGACCTGCCTGAGCAAAAAATACGGCACCACCCAGATCATACTTATAAGCCAGGTTGAAAGGAACTTCCAGGTAATTGATCGGAAGCTTCACTTCCACACCGAGCATATCCATTTTAAGGCCTTTTTGCATGTAGAGCAAACCTGTGTTAAAATAGAGATCCTGGGAGACCGGGAAATCCCCGATCACCCCAAGCTGAAAGCAGGTTAGGCTGCTTGTAGACAAGCTGGCCGTGCTGAGTTCATAGTTTCCGTTTGCAAAGTTAAGACCGGCTTTGATTCCGAATTTCTGTGCACTTGCGCAGAGAGCAAAGAAACAAATGCTTAAGATTAAGATCGATCTTTTCATCATGTCATTTTTTTGATTTTTTTGAACACATTGTTTTGTAGGTGTTGAAGGGAATTAGGTGTTTTACTATAAATTAGTTAATGCAACTAAGTTATGGATTTTTTTGATACAACTCTCATCGGGGTTGTCAGCTACGTTTTAAAACACCATAGTGAATACTGTTTCTTTATCCGGCACGGAATGGACTTTCAGACTTCCGCCGTGAAGGCGCATGATCTGGCGGCTCAGGCTCAGGCCAATCCCGTTGCCGTTTGTACGGGTGGTGAAGAAAGGAACGAAAATCTCATTAATAATCTCCGGCTGAATTCCCGGGCCATTGTCTTTCACCAAAATTTCAACCTGATTTTTCAGATTCATGCCGGCGGCCAGCTCAATTTTCCCGCCCTCGCCTTCGCCGAGGGCCTCAGCGGCATTTTTAACCAGATTGTTCAGCACCTGCGAAATCAGGTTTTCATCGGCCGTGATCGTCAGCGCAGGGTCTTTGACAGAAATGATGTAATCAATCTGCTTTTCTCCAAAGGTATTTTGGTTGAGCATCACGGTCCGTTCCAACATGGCGGCGACACCAACCGGCTTTTTGTCGGGCTTTGGCAGTCGCGTAAACCGGCGGTACAATTCCACAAAATGGATCAGTCCCTTTCCCTGTTCTTTAATGATATCAAGCCCGCGAATGGTATTTTGAATAATCTTTTCATTGATGTCTTCTTTGGAAATCATTTTCCCGTCTTTCATGTAATAGCTGCTCAGGCTCTCCGAAAGAGAGGTGACGGGTGCAATTGAATTCATGATTTCGTGGGTGAGCACACGGATCAGCCTGAGCCACGAATCCAGTTCCTTTTCATCAAGTTCCTGGTTGATGTCCTGCACCGAAAGCAGTGTCAGTTG
>JBFXKJ010000068.1:0-15594 GCA_050173895.1 Mangrovibacterium sp.
GATTTATTTTTCACCGCATCCAAATACTCAAAACCCCCTCTGTTGTCAATCAGTGTTTTACAACATGAAAAAAATTGCACCACACACACGCCCCGTCCACTCCTGCCAATCAAAAACCCTGCCTGTAGCCATTCCTGGGCGCTGTCCACCCGGGTCAAATGCTGCTGATGAAGCTTCCAATTGCTAAAATAAGAGCTTTCGGATCAGAGATTATTAGAGAGGCCGTTCTGCCAAGGCGAGATAAATTTCATCCAAAGAAGTTTGGTTTTCTGATCCCCTTACCCGCTCGGTTGTCCAAATGCTGGCCAAAAAAAAAGCGAACATCCGAAGATATTCGCTTTCAAATCATTGTCTTTTTTGTTTGTGGTGCCACTCGGAATTGAACCAAGGACACACGGATTTTCAGTCCGTTGCTCTACCAACTGAGCTATGGCACCATTGTGTTTTGCGGTGGCAAATATACTTCAAAAAATTAAACTACAAAATAAAAAACGGGCGAGGTCGAATAAAAATTGGCCGTTCCCAAATAAACCTTTTCTTTTTCATGGGATTATCGGTTGAAAATTCCGGCGGTTTCCTACTTTTGCACTCCAATTGTTGAGAAGGTGAAGATAAACACGAGCAGATTAAGAAACGGGATCCGGATCATTCAGCAACAGGTCGAATCGCCTGCTGCCCATTTCGGGATTATCCTGAACACCGGGTCACGCGACGAATTAGCGGACGAGCAGGGCATCGCCCACTTCATAGAGCATGTTATTTTTAAGGGGACAAAAAAGCGGAAAGCTTTTCACATCATCAGCCGGATCGAAGATGTGGGAGGCGAATTAAATGCCTACACCGGCAAGGAAGAGACAGCCGTTTACGCGACCTTCTTAAACGAGCATTACGATCGTGCGATGGAACTGATCAGTGATATCATTATCAACAGCACGTTTCCCGAGAAAGAACTGGAACGGGAAAAAGAAGTCGTGATCGAAGAGATCAATTCTTACAAGGACAGCCCACAGGAACTGATCTTTGACGACTTTGACGAACTTCTATTCGACGGTCACCCCATTGCCCGCAATATTCTGGGAAGTCCTGCGCAGGTAAAAGCATTCAACCGGAAAAGCATTCTCCGTTTCATCGGGAACAATTACAACACGGACGAAATGGTACTGAGCTCGGTTGGGAACATCCCTTTCACAAGGTTCCAACTCATGGCTGAGAAATATTTCGGTCATATTCCTGAGAAACAAAGAGTCGTAACCAGAAATGCTTTTGAAAACTATATTCCCGGCATCAGACGGATCAGCAAAGACACCTTTCAATCCCACTGTGTGATCGGAAATATTGCCTATGATGCGCGAAACCGGAAACGGATGGGGATGGTCCTTTTGAATAACATTCTGGGGGGGCAATCGATGAATTCACGGCTGAACTTAAGTCTGCGGGAGCGAAACGGCCTGGCATACAATGTGGAGTCGTCGTATACATCTTATTCCGATACGGGTCAGTTCAATGTTTATTTCGGAACCGACAGAGAGAACCTGGAGAAAGCCATCAGGCTGATCAAAAAGGAATTCAGTCTTCTGAAGGAAAAGAAGCTGGGGACCCTTCAACTCAGCAAAGCAAAGAAACAGTTAATCGGTCAGCTTGCCATTTCGAGCGAAGACAGGGATGACCTGATGTTAACCCTTGGCAAGAGTTTTTTGTTATATAATAAGGTAGACAGCCTGGAAAAGATCTACCGGCAAATTGAACAGATCTCGGGCCAGATGATCCTGGAGATTGCCAATGAAATACTGGATGAAAAGTCAATGAGCACCTTAATTTACGAATAATCATGCTTACAGACAGGAAGCTGGAACGGTATATCGTCAGCCACAGCGAGGAAGAAGACGAGGTTTTAAAAGAACTGGACCGCGAAACAAATCTGCACGTGCTTAATCCCCGAATGCTTTCTGGGCATCTCCAGGGCAAAATACTGGAGATGTTCAGCCGGATGATCGGTCCTGAGCAGATCCTGGAGATCGGGACTTATACCGGCTACTCGGCAATTTGCCTGGCCCGGGGGCTTAAAGAAGGAGGTCAGCTTCATACGGTTGAAATTGATGACGAGCTTGAATCGATCGCCCGTAAGTATTTTGTTAAAGCGGGACTGAACGACCGGATTGTCCAGCATATCGGGCCGGCAATTGAGCTTATCCCCACGTTCGATCAGATGTTTGATATTGTTTTTCTGGATGCGGACAAAGCGGAGTACTGCACCTATTTCGATCTCATTTTTGAAAAGCTTCGCCCGGGTGGGGTTATCCTGGCTGACAATGTTCTGTGGAGCGGCAAGGTTTTGGGTGATCTCACCGGCAAAGACAGCCAGACCAAAGGGATTATCCAATTCAACGAAAAGATCAGAAATGACCCCCGTGTAAGCCAGGTTATCCTGCCGGTGCGCGACGGGCTTATGCTGATCCGCAAAAAAGAGGAGAGCTTGCCGGCCCAGTCATAAACGGAACGCCTCCCATTCGGGGAAAAACCGCCCGCGCAATTGGGCTGAGGCTTCCGGCACCGTTCTATTCCTTCAATGAATTGAGTGAATTCAAAAAATTCCGTTTGGCTTTGGCTGAGCGGTTGTAGGCGCCAGGGCCGGAGATACAGCCTCCTTCACAGGCCATCACTTCATAGAACTGCGCATCGGCTTTTCCTTTCTCCATCATCTTCAGTAAACGGATCGATTTTTTGTCAATACCGTCGATTTTCTCAGCACTGAACTTTTCAATCTTCTTCTCCGCCAGTACAGCTTCGAGCACGCCGCCGCTCTGAGCAAATCCGCGGGATACCCGGGTATAATTTTCGAGCGGCAGTTCCTCCATATTCTCCGACTGAATCTCCAGACCAATGAGCATGGCATCCAATTCTTCAAAGCTCAGCACATAGTCGATGTTTCCATGATCGCGGGCTTCCTTGCGTTTTGCCACGCAGGGGCCGATAAACACCAGACGGGCACCGGGATATTTTTCACGCATTTCCGCAGCCGTATAGGCCATGGGCGTTGGTGTGTGCGAAACAAACGGAGCCAGTCCGGGAATGTGCTTTCTCACCGTTTCCACGTACGAAGGACAACAGGAAGTGGTCATGAACGAAACACCCTGTTCCAGCTTTTCCTTGAGTTCTTCCGCTTCATGGCGGGCGGTTTTCTCTGCACCCCGGGCAACTTCAACAACTTCACTGAATCCGATCGATTTGATGGCCGCAAATACTTTTCCCGGCGCTTCGGGATACTGCGATAAAATGGCCGGAGCAACCATAGCGATCACCTGCTGCTTTTTTTCAATGGCACAAAGCACATCGATAATAGAGGATAATTCGAAGATCGCCCCAAACGGACAGGCCATGATGCATTTTCCGCAGTAAACGCATTTATCGGTGTTAATTTCCTCCACACCATGTTCATTCTTCCGGATCGCACCAACAGGACAGGCCTCTTCGCATGGAATGGGCATATAAATAATGGCATGATACGGACAGGCCTGCTGGCACAAACCGCAGTTCACACACTGCGCCGCATTGATCTCCGTTTGCCCTGACGACGTGTAGCGGATCGCATTCTTAGGACAGTTCGTCACACAGGGACTGGCCACACATCCCCGGCAAAGGTTGGTTACCACATAATTTACCTGTACACAACCCGTACAGGCCTCATCCACCACGGTAAGAATTTTGTCATTTGGTTTTTCCCTGCCGATTGCCCTGGAGGCATATTCACTCAGGGTATGCAGGTCAATATCGTCGTCCGGAACTTCATAGCCCAGCAACGGCAGGATTTTATACCGGGTAATGGCCCTTTCCTTATAAATGCAGCAACGGCCACGCGGCCGCCTGTCTTTGGGATACCACTTTACGGGAAGCGCATCGATTGTCGACACCAATTCTCCTGCGCGGAACATGCTTGTGAGCCGGGCCATCAGTTCATGCCTGATGATCATGATGTTATTGAGGTATGCCATTGATTCCTTGATTTTTGCCGCGAAGATACTACTTTTTATGCTGAAAAACATATTATCGCAAGCAAACCCGGTTTTTACCAGGACAGAGGAAATGCCAAATCAATATCCGTACAAGACTGCTACCCAAAGATAAGAGATCCTGCTAACGTCCAAATTCAAGTGCTATTTTAAATCCAAACCTTTCAAGAGACAGGTCCTTAATCGCGGCCAAGGTGTTTTCATCCATGTTGAAATCGGCACCGGGAACAATCTTCTCTCTCCCTGTTTTACGGGTTAATCCGAATCCGGAAGCTTCTTTGATAAACAGTTTGGGAGTTGCCTTCAAAGATGCCGCATATTCCAAGGAAAAAGACAAACCTAACATCCTGGATATTTCCTTTTTCAGGCTTACTCCAAGCGTCGCATTGATCGTTGATTCACCCACCCAAAAGGAAAGCTTTTCCGCATTGAACTTTCTGCCACCTGCATAAAAGGATCCTGAGTTATCCTGTTTTCCGGCGTACACACCATAATGATCTGTCCCCAGTTTAACAGAAGGAGTAAAAAACAGCCGCTTCCCATAGTTTTTCATTGCCATGTTGTAGCGAAGTCCAAACGCGTCCGATCTGTAATAATGATCGCCTAAACGGGCTTCCGACTCAATAAAAACACCCATCCTGTTTGTTATCCGGTAGCCCATCATGATTCCGAAACTATACACCTGATCGTCATTGACCCTTTCATATGCCATTGGAAAAAGATGAGTGCCATCGGGCATGTATTTAAACTGTACCGGAGCTTCGGATGAAAATTCGCGCATTCTGACCGACACATCGGCAAACGTACGGACAGCAATATTGGTCAGGGTTTTCATCAACCTTTTTCCCAGGCTGGCTTCAAACTTTTTAGCGAGCACCTTTGCCGACTCATCATTGCTGATCCCGGTCATCTCCAGCTCCTTCATGGAAGAATCCTGAGTCAGAATCGTATAGTCTTTCCAGTCGGTTTCGGAATAATCGGTCGCGTAGGTCGAGAAAATTGTTCCTAATTCATTCTGTTCTTCAAATGGTATTGGTTTGTTGTTAACCGTGTCGAGCGATGTGGTCAGGTATTCATTGAATAGCCGGTATTCTTTCTTTGTATTTCTTTTCGTGAGAATCTCATTATCACTGACATATTTCAGGTAATACTCTCCGACTTCACCCATATACAGTAATACAATATGTCTGAACTGGCTTTTCATGATTGGGAATAGTTCCCTACTTCTATTATCAAGCCCAGCCTGGGTATACTCAAAGTTAATCTCTGTTATTACTAATGATTCCGAATCGAGCAGAAAAAATCCCTTGCAATAACCATTGCTGCGAAATACAGGGCTGACTCCAATTTTCCAAAATGTTTTCCCTTCGTCAATTATAACGCTATCAATATGATAGTTATAGGATTTTATATGATTTTGATTTAAGAATTCTTTGCGCTGTTTGACAAAATCCCATCGCGTATGAAAAGTATGTCCTCCATAAAAATAAACATTGGGAACGGAATCCGGGTCCATTGGTTTGCTGATCCTGGACTTGAGTATCTTAACGCTTCCTTCATCCTTTTTTGCATAGGAAGGCTGAAAAAAATCAAGAACAGCTTCCCCGAAATAAAGGTACTCATCTTTGCCTTTCATGTATTCCCGGTAAAATCCTATCTGCCGACTATCAACATGCAAATAATTCTCAGGAATTTTCTCGATTGCCTTTCTTATGATACGCTTTAAAGAATCGTCAGGAGAGACCGAAACTTCCCCAATAGGGTAACTCAACGATTGTAACTGCACCTGATAAAAAGTACGGGATGGATTGATACGGATCGTATCGGACCGGTAACCAATGCTTTTCACTATTAAATTTTTGTTCTGCCAGTCAGCTGGTATGGACAGATTAAAAATACCATCTTTGTTCGAAATAGTACCGGTGTATGAATCCTCTATAAACACATTCACATAAGGTAAAGGATACCTGTTTTCGTCTGCAATTTTTCCTTTTATATTGATCTTTTGAGCAAGTCCAACAGATACATTAAAAATTAACACCCACAGCAGAATACAGTATTTCATCCTGGAAACTTTAGTACTTCGTCAATGTAGTTCCCAATAGTTTTTCAATGTATTCTGGAAGTTTCTCAATGCCATATTTCTCCAGATCATTCCAGTATGCATCTATGTATTCGCTCGATCTGCTTAAACCAAAGAAGGAAGATAAATCTATTGATTTCAGGTCTGATTTATACAAATACTTCTTATCCAGCACGTAAAATTCATGAAGGCCATCAATCTCCGTAAAATCTTTTTCTTTCTTATGCTTAAAAAATATTTTCCTGTATTCCTTTCTACTTACTAAGTCAACTTTTTCCAGATTTATCAGATCAGGGGACTTATAATTTTCAATGATATTTATACCGGTAATTTTTGAAGTATAGTTAAATAGGCTGTTTTCCTTTTCTTTAGCGGGGGCAATTAAGTCAACGTTGACTACAGCCATATTTGATTGGCTGTCATAACTAACCGCCCCTACTTCTGAATTTTCTTTTAGAATAATCCTCTTTTCTGAACGATCACTAATAATATAGTCCTTATCCAGCGCATCAATCGATGTTTTTGCATCAATATAGGGTACACCTGCAACGACCATGCTGACCGTGTTGATTCTTTTCTTTTCTGCCGCCTCCAATTTCTTGTTCCTGAAAGAGCGATGTTGTAATACTCTGTTTTTTAATTTATTTTTTGAAATATAATACTCAACGATCCCATCGGTGTAATATTTGGGAACGCCGTTCTCGATCTGATAGCTTCGGTAAAAACCTTTTAATACCAAATAAACTGGTTGTGATTGACTTGATACCACAATTTCCGGAATCAGGATATTCCTTTTAGTCAATTCAACCTTTTTACCGCGGATGAGCTTTTCCTTGCTAACAGTTTTATTTTGATACGAGATATGTTGAAATGACACCGAGTCCGTTTTAACTTCAATAATCTCTCTTAAATCAATTATGCCTTCAATATCTGATGTCCCTATAATTATTCCTTCCTCTGATATCACATGGACAAAAGGAATAGGAGCCCGATCACTCTGATCAATAATCTGAACCTGAGCGTCAGCAAAGTTCCAACTTATCAAGAAAAAATTCAAGACGGTGAACATTAATTTCAGTGACATAGATTAAAATTTTACGAGGTATGGGGTCCAAATAGTGATCTATTTAGACCCTTTTCCCCACTGATCATTAGATAATTTTAAACCCTAAGATCCAGAGCTCTGTATTTCCCTTTACTCCGTCAAAAAAACCGGATAATCTCAAGAAAACAAAGCCACCTTCGATTTGCTGAAGTTCTTCTTTGCTCATTTCTTTCATAATAAAAGGTATTTAGTTCTTCCTACTCTCTTTTCAGGCTTTTCGGAATCTGCCTAAGTTTTGTACACTAAACTCAGGAACTAAATTAGAGTCGTCCACTCTCAAAAAAAAGTAGTGAAGAATTTCGCATTGAAAATCCCCCTATTACACTCTTGACTCTATTCTCAGTCATAAATTGAACTGAATAGGATACTTTTATATCAAAGTCATACTCGTAATAATACGTTTGCCGGCTCCGGCTGAAGTTTACAGGAGCACCCAATCCTTTCATGTCTTCAATGCAACGATAAAGATGGCTGGGACTGATCCTCAGTCTTGCTGCAAACTCTTCAGGAGTGCCAGTTTTCCCCTCTTTGATCAATCGGTTCATCCGTTTTAGTCTCTCCAGTTGTACAAATGCTTTCATATTTTTGATATTTGGATTATATATTGAAATCATATCACAAACTAATCAGATCTTTTCCAGACACAGGCAATTGCTGCTCCCACATCCGGTAGTAATATCCTTTTTGTGCAAACAGCATCGCATGTGAGCCATGTTCGATAACCTTCCCGTCCTGTAACACGACGATTTCACTCGCGTCAATAATAGTACTCAGTCGGTGGGCAATCAGAATAATCGTTTTGCCCTCCTGCACCAACTGCCGGACTGCTTGATGTACAAACTGCTCTGACCCGGAATCAAGATTCGAGGTCGCTTCGTCCAGGATCAATATCTCCGGCTGTCGGTACAATGCACGCGCTAAAGCCAGTCGTTGCATTTGTCCACCGGATAAGGTCGTGCCGTTTTCTCCGACATACGTATGAAATCCACTCGGCAACTTTTCAATAAATTCTATCATTCCCAACTGTTTGCACACAGATAAAACTCGTTCCATATCGGGAGATAATTCGCCAACAGCTATGTTTTCAACTACACTTCCGGCAAATAACTCAAGCTTTTGAGGAACAATTCCGACCATCCGCCGAAGACTTTCAATGCTCGCATAACGAATATTGATATCACCAATAAAGATGTGTCCGCCGTTCAGCGGATATATACCCTGGATCAGCGCAGCAATGGTACTTTTACCTGAACCGCTTTCACCAATGATGGCTGTTAACCGGCCTTGCTTCAGTTCAAGGTTAAAGTGCTCAAATACATCGGCACGGGTTCCGTAACTAAATGCCACATCCCTGAAAGAGATATTTCCCAGCATATTCCTGTTAACCTCAACCGGGTATTCAACTTCCCCTTCACATTCCAGGTCCATAATTTCAAATAAGCGATCGGCAGCGATCCGGGCATTCTGGATCGTCTTATTCATCCCGATCAGGGAGCTGACCGGCCCGGTAAAATACCCGATGATCGCATAAAACGACATGAGCTCGCCGGGAGTAATCGTTTGATCAACAACCAGATAACTCCCCGCCCATAACAGAATAATGGTAAAAGACTGAGAAAGGAATTGCGATGCGTGCCCTGAGAAGACACTGTTAAGCCCTGACCTGTAAGTGCTATCAAGCAGCCGGATAAAACGGGTCTCGGTTTTCAGATTATTAAATTCTTCCAGATGAAGTTGTCTGATTGTCCTCACAGAATTAATCGACTCGACTAGTTGGGTTTCCAGTTCTGCCGCATTTTCCATGATTTTCCGCTCTCGTTTTTTGTTCAGTATATTCGTCAGCCAATAAACAAACACATAAAACGGGATAATAATAGCCATAATCAAAGCCAGCTTTAGGCTGTAAATGAACATCAGAATAAAAGAGAATGCGACAATGAACATATTCACCAGCACGCTGATCATGCTGTCGTTGATGAATGCACGAATTTTAACGGCATCATTGATCCGGGAAAGGATCTCCCCGGTGCGCATGGTGTCAAAAAAACGCTGAGGCAGCGTTAGCAGATACTTATAATAGCCCAGGATTAAACGGGCATCGATCAACTGCCCTGTTTTTAACACGAATATGGTTTGCAACGACCCGATAACGATCTGAAGCACCAGGATCATTACCATTAATACGCCAAGCAGATTCAGAAGATTGCGGTTCCCGTCAGGCAACACAAAATCAGTGATCTTTTGAATATAGACGGATGTTGACAAACCTAATAAGGTATAAACAACTGCACCCACCAATGCCTGAAGCAGTATTCTACGATGCGGACGAAGCAGGAAACGAAAACGGGTCAGCACGGGTACCCGTTCATTATGGGCAACAAATCCCTGGTCAGGTGCTAACAGGATAAGAACGCCTGTCCATTCTTCGGCAAATTCTTCACGAGTTTTCCGGTGGATTTGTCCATCTGCAGGATCCATGATTTCCACATACCCTTTCGTAAATTTATAGACCACTACGTAATGCTGCAATATCTTCTTTATCACCACATGAGCAATGGCGGGCAGGGGTACTTCATGAAGAGCTTCGATTTCTCCTTTCACTCCTTTTGCAGAAAAACCAAGCTTCTCTGCAGCTTTGATAAGACCCCATGCATTCGTGCCCTTTTTATCCGTTCCGGCCCATTGACGAATACGGGATATCGGAATTTTCAGGTTATAAAATGCAGAAACCGATGCCAGACAGGCTGCTCCGCAATCGGTTATATCGTGTTGCTTAATTTTTATTGTCATAATTGATGGAGTGTTAGTTAACGTCTGTTATGATTTTAGGATTCAACCAATCGTCGGTTTTATCGAACAGCAAATTGAACAAACTGCGACGGGTCACCATACAACGTGCAGTAAGAGTCAATCCATTCTTCAGCTTTCCCTCATAACCGGACTTTAGAGACAGGTGATCCTGGTCCAGCTTACACCTCACCTTAAAATAAACTGTTTCATTTTCCTGGTAAGGATGATTGGAAATATCGATGATCCTTCCGCTGGCTAATCCCCATTGATTGTAATTATAAGCATCGATCTGGAAGCTAACGGGCATTTCGTTACGGAGATATCCGATATCGTTGGGACTGACATAACATTCGGCGATCAGGCTGTCAGCAGGTGATATGGTGGCAATTACCTGATTTGGGAAAATAAAACTCCCGATTTGTACTCCGGTAAAATTGGAGACATATCCGCTTACCGGAGCGACTACCACGTAAAACCGTTTTTCAAATTTTAGTTGATCGCGGTTATCAATTAGGGTTTGGAGTTCAGTTTGATACTTAAATAATTGCTGGTGCCATTCAGCTTTCTTCTGGCTAATATAATAATCGTATTCTTTAAGAAGTTGGTTCATTTCCAATTCTTTCTGATCAAATTCGGCGGATGCGATCACATCCTTTTCGAACAGCAGCGTTGTTCGTTTGAAATCTTTTCTGGCAGTCTCAATCCGAAGCTGATATTCATTCAGCTTTTGAGTGTACTCTGCAAAGCTGCTCCTCCATAAGTCGCTTTGGAGGCCCTTGCCGGCTCCGGCCACAAGTGTTTCCAGGTCATGAAGATACCCACCATACAATTCAATTCTGTAGTTCAGGATACTCAGTTGATCGAGTATTTTATCAGGAGCAAGCCGGATCAACGTATCGCCAGGCATAACCTTCATATTTTCACGGAGATTAATCTCCTGCACCTGACCAGTAACCGGAGTCTGAATACTAGTTATTTCGACCCGAGAACGGATGATCCCTCTGGATTGAACAGTAATGTCAACCTTTACAAAAGGTAAAGCCACAAAAAAGGCGATAACCACTCCTGCAATCAGGAGGTAAATGACTGTTGAAGATCTGGAAAACCGGAAGTAATAGTTTTCCAATGAGAAACGGATAACCTCTTTGGGAAAAATTGCCGGGCGCATAACGGTTGAGTTTTGGTTCATTTTTTTTCATCAGAAGCCATTCTCCCGAGCGACGTGCACAGACAAACCCCCGGCAGAACCCTTCAGATCGCAAGTTCTCTACCAAAACACCCTTAGCGACACAAGAAGAACCGGACTAAGCCGGCCCCTTATCTATTAATCCGGTGAGAGACAAAAATGTGACGCCTGATTTGTATTAATTTACGCGCCAGATCGTAGCTTTAACGTTTTTTAACATATAGAATATGGCCGGGGAGAAGAGTGATGTCCCGATAAACCAGCGACATGTTTCGATTCCGGCTAAATACGTCACGAAGAGATGGGTCCATGTAAATAGTAACGGGGTCAATTTTGGACCGATAATTAAAAAAGGCCCTGCCGTTGCCGGCAAAGCCTTTCGCTTGTTATACTTATGAATCTCCTGTTAAACTAGACGACTCCCTGTGCGATCATGGCATCGGCAACCTTAATGAAACCGCCAATGTTGGCTCCCTTCACGTAGTTGATATAACCATCCTTTTCTGTTCCGTATTTAACACAGGTGCTGTGGATATTGATCATGATCTGGTGCAGGCGGGCGTCGACTTCCTCACGCGACCAGGGCAGGCGCATGGAGTTTTGTGTCATTTCCAGTCCTGAGGTAGCAACACCTCCGGCATTGGATGCTTTTCCGGGTGCATAAAGAATCTTCGCATTCTGGAATACCTCAACGGCTTCGGCAGCAGACGGCATATTGGCACCTTCAGAAATCAGGTAGCAACCGTTCTTTACCAGTTCCTTTGCATCATCTTCGTTCACTTCATTCTGCGTTGCACACGGGAAAGCCAGGTCACACTTGATACCCCACGGAGTTTTTCCTTCGAAATACTGCGCATTGTATTTATCGGCATATTCTTTAATACGCCCCCTCTTGATGTTTTTCAGCTCCAATACATAAGCCAGCTTTTCGGTATCGAATCCGGCCGGATCGTAAACAAAGCCTGAGGAATCGGACATGGTTACGACCTTTGCTCCCATCTGGATCAGTTTTTCAACAGCATACTGAGCCACATTTCCTGAACCGGAAACAACTGCAACTTTACCGGCCAGCTCCTGATTCCGTGTTTTCAGCATCTGATCTGCAAAATAAACAGCCCCGTATCCGGTTGCTTCGGGACGGATCAAACTGCCACCCCATTCCAATGCCTTGCCGGTAAGCACGCCGGTAAATTCATTGCGAATGCGTTTGTACTGACCATACAGGAAACCGATTTCACGGCCACCCACACCAATGTCGCCTGCAGGAACGTCTGTGTCAGCACCAATGTAACGCTGCAACTCGGTCATAAAACTTTGGCAGAAGCGCATCACTTCGTTATCTGACTTTCCCTTCGGATCGAAATCAGAGCCTCCCTTACCACCACCCATCGGAATCGTGGTCAAACTGTTTTTGAATACCTGTTCAAACGCCAGGAATTTAAGGATTCCCAGGTTCACAGTCGGATGAAAACGAAGACCTCCCTTGAAGGGACCAATCGCGCTGTTCATCTGGATCCGGTAACCACGGTTAATCTGGATCTGACCATTGTCATCAAGCCAGGGCACACGGAACATCATCACCCTTTCAGGTTCCACCATCCGTTCCAATACTTTGGCGTATTGATATTTGGGATTTTCTTCAATGAAAGGCATCAGTGATTCCACAACCTCTTTAACAGCCTGATGAAATTCAGCCTCTCCTGGATTCTTGGCAATAACCTTTGCCATGAATTCATTTACCTTCAGATCTAAAATGTTAGCCATAAATGTCTTTTTTATTGAGAAATCTATTAAAATGATGTAGTAACTTTCAAAGAGTAACTTTTTCAGGGCTCAAAAATACGAATCAGACGAAAAGCGACACAGCAGGGAAACGGATTTACGTGTTTTACGTAAAGAGGACTACCCGTGACGGGACCAGCTCTTGTGGTACAAAGAATTTCCGTCCGCCGGACCAGCGGTGGTATCATAATGCAGCAGATGATGGTAAAGCAGACAGAAATGGCAGGACATGCCTGCAGCGTCTGGTGAACAGATCCTTAAATTTCGATGATATTATTTTTAATGGCAAATTTAACCATATCGACTGTGCTCTTCAGGTTCAGCTTTTGCATGATATGGTTTTTATGCGATTCAACCGTGCGCACGCTGATAAACAGTTTATCGGCAATCTCCTGATTGGAATAACTTTCGCTCCACATTTTCAGGATTTCGATCTGGCGTGAGCTCAGGCTGTTGATTCCCGCCGCCTGATCGATTGCCTCCGTTTGCATGCTGGCAATGTACCGGTTCAGCAGGATATGGGTGATCGATTTGCTGAAATAGTCATGTCCGGCGCGCAAGGTGTATATCGCCTCCAGCAGCTCGTTCCGGCCGGAATCGGCAGCAAGGAATCCTTTTGCCCCCGCTTTGATGGTTTTCAGTACGATCTCCTCCGTATTCAGTACCGACACCACCAGAATTTTCACTTTGGGGTTGCTGATCGTCAATTGTACGATCAGGTTCAGGTTTCTGACGGAGACCTCATGCATGTTCAACACCAGTACGTGGGCCTGGATCAGTTTAAGCTTATGCACCAGAACAGCACGATCGTCGCAGATCAGCACCGTCCGCAGGTCGGACGATCTTTCCACTAAACCTGAAAGCCCTTCCAGCATCAATTTATGTTCGTCATAGAAAGCGATATCGATCATGTTCCTTCGTTTGTTTGTTCGTCCGGCACAACCACCGCTGAGGTTTTTTGTTTTCCGTCCATTAATACCGATAAGGGTTTTCTAAAGCGGACATGCCTGAAGAAGGTGGTTTCGTTGATCAGTTTCTGCTTCTTCAGCAACTCCCAGTTCACAAAGTCGGTCGCCGACGAGTGCTTCACCGAGCAATATCCGATATTCATGGATGTGACATTATGAAAGAAATGAGACCCCAGCGAAGAGTCGAGCGGAAAATTATCGAGGCTTACCTCGGTAATGACTTTTGCATTGGAGATTTGCGACCAGTTAACCGGAATTCCCACAAAACGGTCACGGCTTCCCCACCTCCCCGGTCCGATCAGAATATACTGCCTGTCCTCCCCGATCATCAGGTCGTTCAAATATTCGATCTCCTCGGCCATCTGCTGTGTTTTCAGCTTGGTAAATTTTTCATTGTCAATATAAATAACATCGCTGATATTGCTCAGTTTGCCGTTTCCCACGCTCGATTTGGTAAATAACACCATTTCTTCCCTGTCTAACTTGTCAAATTCGATCCGGTCCCTGATCTGGTCGCCGATCAGCGGCTTGATCTGAAGAAGGTAGAAGGTCGGCAATCCGTTTTTCCCGGGATTCAGGTCGACCGCGTATTCAATTTCAACAGGCGATCCGAACGCCTCCTTGATCGCGTTCAGCAGGATACTGATGGTCTTTGCCAGCGGAATATAATCGTATTGAAGAATATTGGCAAAGTTAACAACCCTTGGTCCGTAGCCTGAAAGTCCCGGTTCCATCCGGTCGTTATTCGCGTTGTACACGGATACGCAGTGCTTCAGCGTCCCATGTTTCTCGGCCTCACTGATATCCAGCAGTTCAAGGGCGGCCAGCTCTCCGTTCTTCACAAAATCAATATCCCTTTCCCTGCAGTCGAGCGCATAAAACTGCACCTGTGAGCTGGAAAGCAGATCGCGCGTGGTGTACATGGATACCCGCGGATACCGTGGCGAGAAGCGGAACGATTTCCAGCCATCGACCACATAGGTCCCCAATCCGACGGCAGCCACCGCAAAGCCCTCATCCGGTTTCATGTCGGCAACGGGGTAATAATTATATGATTGGGCAATCCCGCTGATATGGGGATAGTAATAATTGTCGTATTGCGTTCCCACCAGTTCCTGAAGCACGACAGCCATCCTTTCCTCTTCAATCTTGTGCCGGAGCACGGCAAAGAAGTTCCGGGCCTTATCGGAGAAGGTGGATGCGAAGATCAGCTTGATGGCAATGGAGATCCGGTCAAGCACCACCCGTTTATTCGTTGTACTGTTCGGGATCAGGTAGGTATCGAATACACCGGCAAAAGGCTGCGTGATCGAATCTTCCGATGAACTGGATGAACGAACTGCAATGGGTCTTTCGATCTGGGAAACAAACACCCTCAGCTTTTTCATCAGCGAAGTCGACAGGTGCCCTTCTGCAAAATGATGCCGAAGTTCCTTGTAGCTGATGGTCGGATCAACAATTTTGTCGAACAGGTCATTCTTCGTGATAAACCGTTGAAACTCGTCACTGCCAATCACCACTGTGATCGGGGTAAAGACATTAATTCTACTGACCAGCGACGGAAAATCCAGATTATAGATCAGGATATCAATGAACGCCAGGCCACGGCCTTTCCCACCGAGTGATCCTCCGGCAAAAGACACAATATTCTTCTCATCAAGGGTAGAGGTCTC
>JBFXKJ010000069.1:0-15502 GCA_050173895.1 Mangrovibacterium sp.
TATTTGCCCAGTATAGCCTCGATTTGAACAAGCTCAATGTTTCGCTTGGTGCCCGTTTTGACCATTACAAAATCACAGATGAACAATCAGAAAGTGCGGGAAAGTCGGGAAACGTATTAAGTCCCCAGATTAAAATAAAGTACGATATTCGTAAATACTTCCAGGCGCGTGTCAGTTATTCGCAGGGATACCGGGCCCCCCAGATATTTGACGAGGACCTGCATATCGAAACCTCCGGTTCACGCCAGGTGATCCATGAGAACGATCCGGGATTGAAACAGGAGACAAGTCATTCGTATATGGCTTCAACCGACTTCAACAAACAGGTTGGCAGGTTGTATATAGGCGTGCTGGCTGAGGCTTTCTATACCCGTTTGAATGATGCCTTTGTGAATATTTACGGCACACCTGATGAGAATGGAGTGGTGGTGTATACCCGGACCAATGCAGATGGAGGTGCCGTTGTAAAGGGGCTGAACCTGGAGACAAACCTGAGTACCGGCGAAGGTGTTTCTCTGAAATCAGGCTTTACGATCCAGCGAAGCCGCTATGATGAGGCTCAGGAATTCAATCACACGAAATTCTTCAGGACGCCCGACTGCTATGGATACCTGACGCTTGACCTGAAACTTTTTCATGACCTGGGGATTTCACCCGCAGCTAATTATACCGGAAAGATGCTCATTCCCTATTTCGGGAACAGGTTGGCCAGTCCGGAAACAGGCGAGCTTCATCAATCCGATCCGTTTCTTGACCTGGGATTGAAGATCAGGTATGATATCCATCTGAAAGGAGCAGTTTTACAGGTCTTTGGCGGAATGAAAAATATTTTCAACGCGTATCAGGATGATTTTGACAGGGGTATTGACCGCGATCCCGGCTACGTTTACGGCCCCGGCCTGCCGAGAACGGTTTATTTCGGGATTAAAATCGGAAATATGCTGAACTGACCGGAACAAGAGTGCTTTTGCGGCTATTCCATGAGTACCTGCCAGCTTTCAAAAAGCAAAAAGATTTATGCGAATGAAGCAGGGCCTGCAAAAGAGGAGCCCGAAAACAATCGTCTTCCTGAGTTGTTGGTTTTACAGAAGACATATTGTAAAATCAAAACGATACTGCTATGCTACAAACCAATCAGATTCAGCAATTGCTGGGGCAAAGTGATTCGCTGCTCGAATTTAGTGAGCCGAAAATAAGCAGGGACAAGATTTACGTGCCGACACCGCAAATCGTCGACGATATTTTTATGTATTCAGACCGGAACAACCGCGTGCTGGGAAATCTCAACTGGCTGTATCACCACGGCAACCTGGAGGGAACAGGTTATTTGTCCATCTTGCCTGTTGATCAGGGGATTGAACATGCGGCAGGAGCTTCGTTTGCCAAAAACCCCATGTATTTTGATCCGGAGAACATAGTGAGACTTGCCATGGAAGCAGGCTGTAACGGCGTAGCATCGACGCTGGGTGTGCTGGGGCTTGTTTCCCGGAAATATGCCCATCAAATCCCTTTCATTGTTAAACTGAATCACAATGAATTGCTGACCTCTCCCAATAAATATGACCAGATCCTTTTTGGGTCGGTCGATCAGGCTTACGACATGGGAGCTGCCGGGGTGGGCGCAACCATCTACTTTGGCTCGCCGGAATCGGACCGTCAGATCACCGAGGTCAGCCGGGTTTTCAGCTATGCACACAGCAGGGGACTGCTTACCATTTTATGGTGTTACCTGCGGAGTAAAGATTTTAAGCGGGATACCGACTTCCATAGTTCGGCCGACCTGACCGGGCAGGCAAATCATCTTGGCGTGACCATCGAAGCCGATATTATCAAACAAAAGCTTCCGGTCAACAACGGCGGATATAAAGCACTTAACACGGGCGGCAGCAAATTCGGGAAGTACGATGAGCGGATCTACACCGAACTTTCGTCCGATCATCCGATCGATCTGGCCCGTTACCAGGTTATGAATAACTATGCAGGGCGGATTCCCCTGATTAACTCGGGAGGGGAGTCGGGAGAAAACGACCTGGCAGCAGCCGTTCGCACGGCAGTGATCAATAAACGTGCCGGCGGAAGCGGACTGATCCTCGGGCGTAAAGCGTTTCAGAAACCGTTTGACCAGGGCGTGGAGATTATCCAGGCCGTCCAGTCGGTCTACCTGAACAAAGAAATTACCGTCGCCTGACGAAGCGCTGTTGTGATTTTAACAGGATGCTTACCTACAGGCAATGCAAGGTGTACATACCCTATACCTGTCGGGGCCGGTCGTGGCACACGGGCAAAATACGCGGGTCAAATTCAGAACGGCTTTCCCTTTATTTGAAGCAGATAGCGGGTTTTCAGGCTGGCGTCGCGTGTTTTCGGGTTCAGGAACTTCAGGGACAGCCGCGACATGCTGTTATGCCTGAAGACCCTTACCGTATCGACCTGAACCTTCATTTCCTTCAATCGGTTCAGTCCTTCGGGCCCGGTATAAAGCCAATCGTTCACCGGAGGAGAAATCTTTCTGAAGTCCTCTGAGCTGATGATATACCGCCCGTAGTTCCGGGAGTAAAGGAAAATCTGCCAATAGCGGGCTTCTTCAGTGAAAATATGAAGTTTTTCATCCGGCCCGGACTGTTCGTTAAAAACCCTGCAGGCCCCGAACGAGGACTCGTACCTGCTCATGTGTGGCAGAATGTTGGTGTTCAGTGTGAAAAGGAGCAATGTGACCGAAAGAAGCAAAGCGGTTAACTGCCTTTTCATGCTGCTTTTTAAAGTAAAGGTATAGACTACAGCGCCTGCGAGGGCTATATCGACAGCCCAAATCCATATTCTTCCTTCCGGAAAAATAAATGCAGGGAAAATAAAGGAGATAAGCACCAAAAGAGAGGCCGTAAACAGATGGATCCGGTCGAGGGTTTTCTGCAGCTTGCGCTGTTGACTGTTCTCAAAGATGAGTAAGGTCCATCTGGCGCCGATAATTGCCCAAAACGGCAGGATCACCATCTCATAATGCGGGTTTTTGGCTTTGGCAACGGAACTGATCAGCAGGTAGAAAAGCAGGCCGCCGAGGGTGTAAAACTCATCCTGTTCATTGAATTTCCACTTCTTTCGGATTTTTTCCCTGATTTGCATATAGAGTCCGATAAAGCAAAATACAGCCCAGGGGGCCATCATATACAGGGTGGTGTGCAAATAGAAAAACGGATCGGTGTTGTTCCCCGCATAGCTTCCGCTTACCCGCCCGGCGTTGTTGGTCCAAAAGAAAAAGCTGATTCCCTTCATCCCAAACTGGCTGTAGAGTCCCAGCAGGGCGGGGAGGGTGAGGATCAGCACGATCAGGGCTGCGGGCAGCCACCGGATATTGAAGATCGCTTTGTAATTGCCCGTCAGCAGCAGGTGCAAACCAACCGCCGAGCCGATCACAACAACGGCTACCGGACCTTTGGAAAGCATACCTAATCCTGCGAACACACTTCCAAGATAAAAGCGGTAATTTTGATGAAATTTAAAATAGGCCGCATACTGCCATACCGATAGAATCACCGGCACAATAAGCAGGGTATCGGTGTGAATATCATTGTGAAAATGGATATAGCCCAGGCTCCCGGCAAAAAAAACAGCAGCCAGAAAACCCGTCCTCTTTCCGTAATAGAGCTCTGCCAGCTTAAATGTGCCGTAAATCCCAAAAAGGGAAATTAAAAGTACCGCAATCTTATAGGCAGCAACCGATATACCAAAGTTTCGAACGATAAAGGCCGCGATCCAGAACAGGAGCGGTGGCTTCTGGTCATATGCATCACCACCAACGGTCAGATTGATCCAGTCATTGTTGACCACGATCTCCCTCCCGACCTGCAAATATTTGGCTGCATTGATGATCAATGGAACAGAAAGGCCGGGAATGATCATCAGAAGATAAGAAAACACAAACAACAGAATCCACTTTTCCTTTTTCATATACATTGATTAAAAACGATACGAATGTACGTTTTTTGAATTATTCCCCTGCGGTTTAATTTGCTTAGGGTAAACAGTCGTGCATCTTTCTCAATTTTTTGACTATTTTTGGAGGAATTTCGATTTATGGTTTATACAGGAGCTTAAAACACAAAACTGGTTACAAAGTTTTATTTATGGAAAAACAGAAATTGATCCGGCTTACGGAGGTATTGGGAGGCGCTGCCCTTTTTATTTTTGTCGGCTATGGTCTTTACCTTGGATTTTTCAGGGGAGAGAAGCGTTTTTTTGATTATGTACAGGAGGATGGGTTCGTGGAAAATCTGACGGCCATTTTCTTGTTTTTCTGCAGTTTCGTCTGTGTGTACCGTGTTTTTGAATACCGGAAAGAGAAGCGAACAACATGGATGTTTACCTATGCGCTGCTTGCAGTGCTTTTCTTTTTCGCCGCAGGCGAGGAAATCAGCTGGGGACAGCGGATTTTCGGCGTTCAAAGCAGTGAGTTCTTTTTGGAACACAATAAGCAGGCGGAGACGAACCTGCACAATTTGATCGTGGGAGGCAAGAATCTCAACAGGCTGATTTTCGCAGCACCCATGTTTGTGGTCCTGACGATCTATTTTGTGTTTATGCGCCTTTTGGTAGCTAAAGTCCCGCTTATACACAGGCTTACGGAGATCTTCCGGGTACCGCTTCCGCGGAATCATCATATTCTTCTGATTATCATTGTCACGGCGATGATCCTTTCCCTGAAGATGGTTAAGGTCAGCGAATTACATGAATTATCCTTTGCGATGATTTTTTTCCTTATTTTCCTGAATCCTTTATATACGGAAAGAAAATAGAAAAGAAGCGGATAAAAAATCCTCCTGCCTGCGGGCTGGAGGATTTTTTTATTGCAGAATAACGATCCCTCCGTTGTCGTTATTGGTAATGAGCAGGCGGGCCATCTGTACAAAGAGGCCGTTCTCCACCACACCCGGGATCCGGTTCATATCGGCGGCGAGTTTTTCCGGATTATCGATCCTGCCGAACTGACAATCCAGGATATAGTTGTTGTTATCGGTGATGAATAACTGGTTTCCCTCCATTCGGGGCTTCGTTTTGCAGCCCAGTTTTTCCAGTTGTCTGGCCGTAACCTGCCAGGCAAATGGGGTCACTTCGATGGGGACCGGATAGCTGCCCAGAACTCCCGAACTTTTTGATGAATCGGCAATGATGATGTAAAAATCGGTTAAAGAAGCCACGATCTTTTCTCTCAGCAGAGCCCCGCCTCCCCCTTTGATGACGTTCTTCTGAGGGTCAAACTCATCTGCCCCGTCAATGGTCACGTTAATATGGGTCACTTCTGCAATGTCGATCAAAGGGATTTTTTCGGCGATCGCCAATTCTTCCGTGTTCCTGGATGTGGGGACGCCCTTAATCTTTAGCCCGTTTCTTACCAGCTCTCCAATTTTCCGGGTTGCCCAGCCGGCAGTAGAGCCGGAGCCCAGACCGACGATCATTCCGTCTTTCAGGTATTCTGTCGCTTTTTCTCCAATGATTTGTTTAGGGTTCATGCGAATAATGATTTGCTGTACGAATGAGCGTCAAAAATACAATAAGATCCCAAAAAAAAACAGCAGGCAGCGGAAATATGTACAGAATATCTGAAAAACGGTCTCCGATCAGCCAGCTACGAAAAAACAAAAAGGCCTTCACCGCTTACTGCTGCGAAGGCCTTTTTGTTTGTCGGAGCCTCTCATGGGATTTGAACCCACGACCTGCTCATTACGAGTGAGCTGCTCTACCGCTGAGCTAAAGAGGCAATCTTCATATGTTTATCGTTTCAACTTAACTATGCATAATTAGCGTACTAAACTTCATCACTTTTCTAAAGAACATCAACGTATGGAACTCGCATATAAACATTGGCTCGGGCGGATGCCGCGGCTCCCGTGCTCGTTTCATATGTTTCTTTCTGCAGGCAACTGTCAAACCAGCTTTGATCTTTGCACCTGCCAAAGGGAAATGTCCGGCAAAGATATAATTTTGGATAAAATGAACAATCGGGTGCAGGACCTTTTTCGTTCGGGTCCTGCACTTTTTGATGTTTAACTATAGGCAACTTTTAAGATATCTTCAAATGAATCAACAAAATGAACGGTCATTCCCTTTTTGAGATATTCCGGAAGTTCGTTGAAATCTTTTTTATTGTCGGCCGGGAAGATGAGTTCAAAAACCTTAACCCTTCTGGCTGCAATGGTTTTTTCGCGTACGCCGCCGATAGGCAGGACCCTTCCGGTAAGGGTCAGCTCTCCGGTCATGGCCAGTCCTTTCTTCACGGGTTTCCCTTTTATCAGCGAATAGAGGGCAAGAGCCATGGTTACTCCTGCCGAGGGGCCGTCTTTAGGGGTTGCCCCGGCCGGAACATGCAAATGAATGAAGTTGTTGTCGAAGAAACTTTCTTCATTTTTTTTCAACTGTCCGGCCAGCACTGAGCGGATATAGGAATAGGCGATTTCGGACGATTCCTGCATCACGCTGCCCAGTTGCCCGGTTTGTTTAAATCCTCCGTTCCTGCTTTTAACCGCAGAGGCCTCGATATAGAGGGTGGCTCCTCCCATGGCGGTCCAGGCCAGCCCCAGGGTGACCCCGGGAATTGTCTTTTTATAGAGCTCTTCCGGAGAAAAGGGAGGCTGCCCCAGATACTTCACGAGGTTTTTCTGGCTGACCCGGACATTGGCCGACTCTTTTTCGGCCTGTATCAGGGTCACCTTCCGCATAATTTTTTTGATCTGGTTTTCCAGGCTCCTTACTCCTGCTTCCCGGGCATATCCGTCGATGATCTTTGCCAGGGCAATGTCGGAGATCTGGATTTCACTGGCTCTGAGCCCGTGTTCCTTTCGTTGCTTTGGGATCAGGTAACGTTTGGCGATCTCCATCTTCTCTTCAAGGATGTAGCCCGACAGATTGATGATTTCCATGCGGTCGAGCAGTGGCCGTGGGATCGTATCCAACTGGTTGGCCGTGGTGACGAACAGAATGTTTGAAAGGTCATAGCGAACATCCAGGTAATGGTCGAGGAAATCACGGTTTTGCTCCGGGTCGAGCACTTCCAGCAGGGCTGCGGCAGGATCGCCCTGGTAGCTGATGCCGATTTTGTCGATCTCGTCGAGCATGATCACCGGGTTCGATACTTCTGTCCGGGCGAGGCTCTGGATCAGTTTGCCGGGCATGGCTCCGATATAGGTTCTGCGATGTCCTTTAATCTCTGCTTCATCGCGCACCCCGCCGACTGAAAAGCGGTAGAATTTCCGGCCCAGCGCATCGGCGATCGATTTTCCGATCGATGTTTTTCCCACTCCGGGCGGCCCTACCAGACACACGATGGAGCCGGATACCTTTCCTCTTTTGGCGATGGTGCTGATAAACTCAAGAATGCGCTGTTTGACATCATTGAGCCCGTAGTGCTGCTCATTCAGGATCTTGCGTGCTTTTGCCAGATCGTGGTTTTCGGATGAGTAGATCCCCCATGGCAGGTCCGTGAGCCAGGTCAGATAGGTGCGTGTGACCTGGTATTCGGCGGAAGCCGGTTCCAGGGTTTTCAGCTTATCCAGTTCATTGCGGACCACCTTCGTTGCTTCTTCCGAAAACTGCAGGTTTTTCGTCTTTGCCTCGATAATTTCAATATCGCTGGTTCGTGCGTCTTTCTCAAGGCCCAGTTCTTTTTTGATCACTTTCAGCTCTTCGCGGAGAAAAAATTCCCGCTGTTGCTTTGAAAGCTTCTCTTCGATCTGTTTTTGGATGTCCTGCTGCATTTTACTTACTTCAATCTCTTCCTTTAGCAGGATCAGCAGTTTTTCACTTCGTTCATACAGGTCGGTCGCTTCCATGATCTCCTGGAGCTTATGCCCGTCGGCGGTGAGGAATGAAGCGATCATATCCATCAGAAGACCAGGCTTTTCCATGCCGATCTGCGATACGGCCAGGCGCATTTGTTCCTGAAACATCGGGTTTAGCTTGATCAGTGACTTTACCGAATTGATCACCGCCAGCGTATAAGCTTTCAGCTCGCCCGAAGGAGCCGCTTTTTCGTCGTAGTCGTACTCAACCTGCCAATGCGGGATTTGGTCCCGGATGATCTCCTTTTTATGACGAAACCGTGTTAAGGCTTGTGCCAGGATGCTGACGCTGCCGGAATTCTGATCCATGATCCGGATAACCTTCAGCAGCGTTCCCGTATGGTAGAGCTCCGTGACATGCCGGCTGTTTTCTTCCGTCTCTTTCATCAGGGATACGCCAAGAAAACCGTTTGATTTTTCAATGGCATAATTGACATAGCTGACGATCTGATTACTAACAAATGCCAATGGCAGGGCTAAGCCAGGGAATACGGGTCTGCTTTCGAGCGGAAGTACGATAATGTTGTCCGGATAGATCTCAGATACCAATACCAGACCTGAATTCGCGTTTTGATTATTCTCCATGTTCATCTGCTTTTGTAATTGAACTTCTCACAAAACAAACGCCATACCCGGAAAAATAACGTCTTGTCAGTTCATGCTGACATTTACGCAGAGAGAACGGGAAGGTTGGCAGAAAAACAGGGCAAAAAAAATCCCGGAAGATATCCGGGATTCAGATGGATCTGATCTTAAAATGCGTTTATGATGGCCAGGAAATCTTCTGCTTTCAGCGAAGCTCCTCCGATCAATCCCCCGTCAATATCCTTGTTGGCAAACAACTCGCCGGCATTTTTTGCGTTGCAGCTTCCGCCGTAAAGAATAGAAGTTTCTTCAGCAACAGCTGCCCCGAATTTCCCGGCAATGAGCGAACGGATGTAAGCCAGCATTTCCTGTGCCTGTGCGGAGGAGGCCGTAACACCTGTGCCAATGGCCCAGATCGGTTCGTAGGCGATGATGATTTTTGAGAAGTCCTGAACCGAAAGGTTGAAGATCGTCTCGTTCAATTGCTGTTTCACGAATTCATTCTGTGTGCCTGCTTCCCTGACCGCCAGCGCTTCTCCGCAGCAATAAATGGGGGTTAAGCCGTTTTCAAGGGCAAGTGCCACTTTTTTGTTCAGGATCGCACTGTCCTCACCATAATACTCACGTCTTTCGGAATGTCCCAGTATGACGTATTCAGCACCCGTCGATTTGACCATGGCTGCTGAAACTTCGCCCGTGTACGCTCCTTTTGCTTCTGCCGCACAATTCTGGGCAGATACGCCAATGCGATCGATGTTCACATTTTCCACAACTTTAACCAAATGTGTGAAAGGAGTTCCCAATACAACAACCACATTTTTTGCCCCTTTTGAGGCAACCATATCATTAACGGCTTTCGCCAGTTCAATGCCTTCCTGCAGTGTCGTGTTACATTTCCAGTTACCGGCAACAACTTTTTTTCTCATGATTTTTTATTTAAATAATTCGGTGATGTCTCTGTTAAAACGGATAAACCGTGTCAAAAATAGAAAAAAAACCTGCAGAAACAGACAGCAGCCGGGAAAACACCAGCCGGAATTTAATGATCACTTAAACCCTGTGTCAGAAGCTGAGAATATGCCAGCCTTCTTTTATATAGCCGGTCAGAGGAACCCCGATCTGCTTCACATCAATGTCCAGGTCATTGAGATCGGGGCCTACTCCATAGAGTTGCGCGCACGACAGGCTTGCCTCGACCGTTATTCCCATTTCCATGATCTTAACGATATCGGCCTTGAGGTCGTCATTTTCGGCAAGCAATTTCACCGAAGGTCCCCAGACAATCAGTACGACTTCGTTGAACCATCCTTGTTTTTTTGCATTCTGGGTATACATAAAACACACTTTTTCGGCAACTTCGGGATCACTGCTTGTCCAGATAACCGCAAGTTTGCTGCCGCTTCCTTCTGTCACTTTGCCGTTCTGCCCCCAACTGTTGACTGCCCCCAAAATGACCAGTATAAAGAAGATTATCCTTTTCATTTTCAAATTTTTCGATGGCCGCCAAGATATTAACCTTTTACCTGAATTCAAAATGATCGAAACATATCTTAACTTTTTTTTATTATTTAAAACACTTACCGGAAGGAGGCACCGTTCAAAACAGGAGGGATTTATGTAGAAATAGTTATCAGTATGCCAATATTCAGATCAATAACTTCGATCATCTGCAGGAATTTTTATCTTTGTGGCGTGTGAAACACGAACAATATTTTCATAAATCCACTCACGATGATTTTATTTTTCAAGACCACGGCTAACAGAATAATTGCTGTCCAGTCGACCGTTTCCCTTCCGGATGCAGACATCAGCAAGCTCGTATGGTTGTTGGGTGAAGCCACACCCCTCAGTGATCATTCTTTGTCCGGCTTTTTTGTGGGCCCCCGAAAGGAAATGGTCACCCCCTGGAGCACCAATGCCGTCGAGATCACTCAGAATATGGCCGTCAGCGGGATTGTAAGGATGGAAGAGTTTCAGGAAGTTCCGGATATTTCGGCCGCATATGACCATATGTTGCAGAAGATGTACCGGGGATTGGATCAGGATCTGTTCTCAGTTGACCGGCAACCGGAACCAATCATCGAAATTGAGGATATCGCAGCCTATAATGAACAGGAAGGATTGGCTCTCAGTGATGACGAAATTCAGTACCTCAGCGAAGTGGCGGAAAAACTGGGGCGGAAGTTAACCGACAGCGAAGTTTTCGGATTTTCGCAGGTGAATTCAGAACACTGCCGGCATAAAATTTTTAACGGAAGCTTTGTGATCGACGGCTGTGAAAAGGAAATGTCGCTTTTTCAACTTATAAAGAAGACTTCATCAGAAAACAGAAATAAAATTGTTTCTGCATACCGGGACAACTGTTCTTTTGTCGAGGGTCCGACGGTGGAACAATTTGCCCCGAAAACACAGGATAAGCCCGATTATTTTGAAGTGAAAGATATTGAAACGGTCCTGTCGCTGAAAGCGGAAACACATAATTTTCCTACCACCGTTGAGCCTTTCAACGGAGCAGCCACCGGGACCGGAGGAGAGATCCGCGACCGGATTGCCGGCGGCAAAGGAAGTATCCCGATAGCCGGAACCGCCGTTTATATGACCTCCTATCCCAGAACAGAAGGAGCCCGGCCCTGGGAACAGGCTACCGAAGAACGGCCGTGGTTGTATCAAAGCCCGGAAGAAATCCTGATCAAGGCATCAAACGGAGCGAGCGACTTCGGCAATAAATTCGGACAACCGCTGATCACAGGGTCGGTACTGACCTTCGAACATTTTGAAAATCAAAAGAAATACGGCTACGATAAGGTCATCATGCTGGCCGGGGGCATTGGATTCGGGAGAAAAAGAGATTCCATGAAAGCCGACCCCAAAAAAGGCGATCAGGTTGTTTTGCTTGGAGGTGACAATTACCGCATTGGTATGGGTGGTGGCGCCGTATCGTCGGTGGCTACAGGCGAATACAGGAACGCCATTGAACTGAATGCCGTTCAGCGGGCCAATCCGGAAATGCAGAAGCGGGCCTACAATGCGATCCGGGCGTTGGCCGAAATGGACGATAACCCGGTGATATCGATCCATGACCATGGTGCCGGCGGCCACCTGAACTGTCTTTCCGAGCTGGTTGAAAAAACAGGAGGCGTAATTGATACGGCCAAACTTCCTGTAGGTGATCCTACACTTTCACAAAAGGAAATCATCGGAAATGAGTCGCAGGAACGAATGGGGCTGGTGATGCACGAAAAGGATGTGGCTTTGCTGAAGAGGATCGCGGACAGGGAACGTGCCCCGATGTACGTGATTGGTGAGGCAACGGGTGATATGCAGTTCACCTTCCAAAATTCAAAAACCGGAGAAAAACCGATCGACTGGCAACTGGCCTATATGTTTGGAAATCCTCCGAAGACGGTCCTGACCGACACCGCTGTCCCGGCTGATTTTGCCGGTCTGGTATATGATCCGGACCAGGCAGAAGGCTATCTGGAAAATGTGCTGCAACTGGAATCTGTTGCCTGCAAGGACTGGCTGACCAATAAAGTGGACCGCTCGGTGACCGGACGAATCGCCATGCAACAGGATGCCGGTCCGCTTCACCTGCCATTGAACAACCTGGGTGTCATCACGCTTGATTACCGGGGTGTAAAGGGACTGGCCACTTCTGTCGGGCATGCGCCGGTTGCGGGACTGATTGATCCCGCCAGAGGGTCCATACTCTCCATTGCCGAGTCGCTGACGAATATCCTTTGGGCGCCTATGCCCGACCGGATAAGAAGTGTTTCATTAAGCGCCAACTGGATGTGGCCCGCGAAGAATCCGGGAGAAAATGCCCGCATCTATCAGGCTGTGAAAGCAGCCAGTGACTTTGCCTGCGCATTGGGAGTCAATATTCCTACCGGAAAGGATTCCATGTCAATGACACAGAAGTATCAGGATGATGTGGTCCTTGCTCCCGGCACGGTCATTATATCGGCCAGCGGAGAGGTTTCGGACGTGACAAAAGTAATCAGCCCCGTCATCGTTCGTGACAAGTCAAAAGAGCTGTATTACCTGGATTTTTCATCAGGTGAAATGGCTTTGGGAGGCAGCGCTTTTTCGCAGGTAATCAACCGGATTGGAGAGGAAGCTCCCACCGTCGCCGATCCGGCTTATTTTGTAAAAAGCTTCAATGCGGTGCAGGACCTGATTGAGGAGGGGCTGATCGCTGCCGGGCACGACGTTGCGTCCGGCGGACTGATCACAAGTCTGCTCGAAATGTGCTTTGCCAATGTAGACGGCGGACTGGATCTTGACCTGAGCGGACTCGGAGAGAAAGATCCGGTGAAGGTATTTTTCAACGAAAATCCGGCGGTGATCATTCAGGCGAACGACCCTCTGCAGGTGGAAGCAAGGCTGAAAGCGGCCGGTGTTCGTTTCGTGAAAATAGGCTGCCCGTCGGAACCGCGCGAAATTACTGTTCGCCTTTTTGAACGCCGCTACCGGTTGGATGTGAATTCGCTCAGGGAATTATGGTTTAAAACCTCTTATCTTTTCGACCGCAAGCAAAGTGGGAACGAACTGGCCCTGGAACGGTTCCGGAATTACAAACGGAACGAATTAAAGTATGACTTTGGCAATTTTTCAGGCAGGTTGTCCGACTACGGGATCGATGCCGGGCGTCGGGAAACCAGCGGAATCCGTGCAGCCATCATCCGTGAAAAAGGAGTGAACGGAGACAGGGAGATGGCTTACATGATGTACCTGGCCGGTATGGATGTAAAGGACGTGCATATGACCGATCTGATCTCCGGAAGGGAAACACTGGAAGACGTGAATCTGATCGTTTATGTAGGGGGCTTCTCGAATTCCGATGTGCTCGGCTCGGCAAAGGGCTGGGCCGGAGCTTTCAAATACAATGAAAAAGCCCGGATCGCACTGGAGAATTTCTATAAAAGGAACGACACCCTTAGTCTGGGCGTTTGTAACGGATGCCAGTTGATGGTCGAACTCGGGCTGATTTACCCGGAGCACGGGAAGATGCCGCAAATGGCACACAATGCATCGGGAAAATTCGAATCAGCTTTTGTCAACGTGGAGATTGCAGATAACAATTCGGTCATGTTGAAAACCCTGGCGGGCAGACGCCTCGGAGTATGGGTGGCACATGGTGAAGGACGTTTCATCTTCCCCTACGATGAGGAGAATTATGCAATCCCTTATAAGTATGCTTATGATTTTTATCCCGGGAATCCAAACGGATCTGATTACAATACAGCTGCTATTTGTTCGAAAGACGGGCGGCATCTGGCGATGATGCCCCATATGGAGCGGTCGTTCAGACCCTGGCATTGGGCATATTATCCAGCCGAACGGAAGAATGACGAGGTTACGCCCTGGATTGAAGCCTTTGTCAATGCCCGCGAATGGATTAAAATGAACAGGTTGCCCGAATGATGTCCCGTATTGCGCGGTTTTTCCGCCCAAAAAGGACTTGAGCTCCCTTTCCGGGAGGCACAGAATTGCCCGACAGAAAGGAGTACTTGTTTTGCCGGCTTTACGCAGAAAGGAGAAAGTGCAGGAGAGGGGCGCGTATAGACTTGGTTGTGACTGTTGTCAACAGGCTGTTTCAGCCTGTCTTGTGTTCATCAGGACCTTCAAGTATGAAACGAGCCATGGAAGCCGCGGCATCCGCCCGAGCTGATGTTTATTGGCGAGTTCCATACGTCGATGTTCTTTAGAAAAGTGACGAAGTTTAGTACGCAAATTATGCACGGTTAAATTGAAACGATAAACATATGAAACGAGCATGACTGTGCCGAACACAAACAGATATGAAAATCCTCGCTATGCGAGTTCCATCCGACCATAAAAAAACAAACGTTTTGATTAAGCGAGGGCAAAGGCCAAACGGAGTTTGCGGCTTTGCCGAGCGTGAAAAACGACTAATGTAAATGAATTATTTACGGATGAAAAAACTGGTTTTGCTGTCAGTGCTGTTTTCCTTTTTTTTCCTGTTTGCCCGGGCGCAGGCAGACAGTCTGCTGTTTGTTCTGGAACATGCACCACTCAACGATAAGGCCCGGATATGCAATGAACTTTCAGCGATTTTTCAGAAGACCGACAGCACACGATCGATGAAGTATGCCCGCGAAGCGCTGTCCCTGGCCTCCATGAATAATCAACCCGGGGAATGCAGTGACTCCTGGTTTAACATGGGCGAATGCCTTTACTGTTTTGAGGAATTTGTAAAGGCAAGGGATTTTTACAGCAAAAGCTTCGAGTTTGCAAAAACAGTTGCCGACAGCATCCGAATGGGCGAAATACTCAATACCTGGGCCCTGACCTATTACTTCAGCAGTGAGTATGATCTTGCCATTGGAATGCAGATGGAGGCGCTTCGATACCTCAACAGTGCAGATCGGGAAGAAATCAGGGCGAGAGTCTACTCGAATATCGGCATGGTTTACAGTCGTCTGGGCGATTTCAGGAAAAGCATCAGCTACTGTAGGAAAGCTGTGGCAATTAACAAAAAGAACGGAGACATCTTCCGCGCCGCGTTTGACTACAACGGGATGGGGATCGCATACTACAGTCTGGGAATGCCTGATTCGGCCGGCTATTTTTACCGGCTTGCGCTGAAAGGATTTCAGTCAGCAAACGACCGCGACAAAGTTGCGGCCACCTTGAGCAACCTGGCAAATGTGCTGGTCGATAAAGGCGACAGTATGGAGAAGGCGATGGACTATTTCCAGCAGGCGCTCGATGTTTTTGAAGAGCTCAGCGACGTTCGCAACGCTGCATTTGTCATCGAGAGCCAGGGGGCTGCCTATCTGAAAATGGGCAACGCAAAGAAGGCGATCGAAACCCTTCATCCCGGGCTCGAGCTTGCCAAAAAACACCGCCTGGGCTACTTTATTCATCAGGCTTATTATGGCGACATCGCGGGAGCTTACGAAAAGACGGGAAAGATACCGGAAGCCTTCGACGCTTACAAACTACACCGGATCTACCTTGACAGCCTTCGCCAGGAGGAAAGGATCAAACAGGTGAATGAGCTTGAAACAAAATTTGAAACAGAACGAAAGGAAGAGGAGATCCGCAGACTCCATGCAGAA
>JBFXKJ010000070.1:0-15500 GCA_050173895.1 Mangrovibacterium sp.
AATCGTTCATGGCAAAAACATTCGCAGGCAACGATCGCTCATTCAAAAGTCCTTTTAGTTTTTTGGCAAGGCCTTCGCTCCGTCCCGTATGCGTGCCAAAAAGAATGGTCAGGCTGCCCTGCTCGCCAATGCAGCCTGCGGAAGAACTCCGGGAACAGCGACCGGAGTTTCGTCCGTCTGAGCGTCTCGCGCTGTCAGCCCCTGAAAATAGCCGCTCAGCCAGACCAGTTGCTCCCGGCTGGCTCCCCGAACCAACTGCTCCAGCGCTTTCTGTTGTTCATCACTCAACAAGTTGATTTGTAAATTCATTGTTATTGTGGATTTGAATAAGATTTAAATTTGGTATTCCATGTCCGAATCAGTGACTCTCCCGAACCTGATCTTATTCCAGGTGCGTTCGTGCAGGTAATAAAGGGCCATCTTTGTAAACAACTCCACTCCCCCGATCGTCACCGCAAATTCCAGCTTCCCCACGACCAGCCAGGCGATCAGAATCGTATCGATCGTGCCCACGGCCCGCCATGATATCGCTTTGACAATACTTCTGTAAGGCTTTTCTCTCATCATGCTGTTTTTATGGAACCCTTTCAGACCACGGAAGGATAAAAAAAGCCCTTCCGCATCTGCAGAAGGGCTTCCCTGTTTGTATTTCGTTTATAGTTACACCAAACCTATTTCCTCACCTTCTGCAAATGTGGATCGACAACACATACAAGCCATATTGCCTGTATAGCTTATCATTTGAATATTTGCAGAAATTCGTCTCATTCGTAAATTATCTCGGGATTATTAAACTTCCTGCTGCAAAAATAGACACTTCTCTGACATTTCCAACATCTTCGATCAGTTTTTTTTAGAATAAATCTTATTTAAAATAATGAAGATCAAATAATACACTGTACATCAACGCATTATTTGATCCTATCCCGGGCATGTTGAAATAATCCGGATAAAAAAGACCGTTCCGGTTATTAATAAATCCTGAATTTGACCGTCAAAGACGTCCTTCCTTAACTTTTTCGCCTGAACAATGTTATTTTTGTCTGGGCCCGTAATCAAGCCGGGTTCTGACAAGCTGAAACATGAAACGTACAATCAAAGATTATCTTCTGGTAAGCTTAAAAGGCATTGCAATGGGAGCTGCCGATGTGATTCCCGGCGTATCGGGAGGAACGATCGCTTTCATATCGGGTATTTACGAAGAACTGATCGATTCGATCAAGGCGGTGAATTTAAAAACGCTGAAGCTTCTTTTCAGCGGAAAAACCGCCGAATTCGGAGAAGCTGTGAATGGCCGTTTTCTGCTGGCTTTGCTGCTGGGCATTGGCATCAGTATTCTGTCGCTGGCCAGGCTTATGCAGTACCTGCTCGACCACCATCCGATCCTGATCTGGTCGTTTTTCTTCGGGCTGATTATAGCTTCAGCCATTTATATTGCGAAGGGTATCAGGGGATGGAATATCGGGACCATCCTCTCATTGTTGGCCGGAACGGTAATCGCTTACCTGATTACAGTGATTACCCCGGCTGAAGCGAATACCACCTACCCGTTCATTTTTCTTTCGGGGGCCATCGCGATCTGTGCCATGATCCTTCCGGGGATCTCCGGAAGTTTTATCCTGGTATTGCTGGGAATGTACCGCTTTATTCTGGGCGCGCTGACCGCTTTTAACATTCCTGTGATCCTGGTGTTCATCGCGGGCGCCGGAATCGGGATCGTTTTGTTCTCAAACGTGTTATCCTGGCTGCTCCATCATCATTACAAACCCACGATCGCTCTATTGGCAGGATTTATGGTGGGCTCGCTCAACAAGGTATGGCCCTGGAAGGAAGTTACCGCGACTTTTGTTGACCGTCACGGTGTCATAAAACCACTTACCGAACAAAACATCAGTCCCGGTCAGTATTTTTCGCTTACCGGACACGAATCCCAGGTGGTATATGCCATCCTTCTTGCCGCTTTTGGCTTCGCCCTGATCTTTATCATCGAAGGGATTTCAGTCAGGTTAAAAAAACCCGTACATTTATAAGCGAGGCCTGTTGCGCTGCAACCGCCGGGCTACACTGTTTCCCGGCAAAGGGTACCGTGTTGATATTGTAAATGTTGTTATCAGATGAAGACATACGGACTGATCGGATATCGCCTGGGACACTCGTTTTCCAGAGGGTTTTTCACCAGAAAATTTGCGGATGAAGAGTTGTCTGACCATGAGTACGTCAATTTTGAACTGGATGATATTCACCAGTTCCCGGACTTATTCAGGCAAAATGACCATATTTTCGGGCTGAACTGTACCATTCCCTATAAGCAGCAGGTGATGGCTTTTTTGGACGGGATTGACGAGGAAGCCGCGCAGGCCGGAGCCGTCAATACCATCAAAGTAATAAGGGAAAACGGAACGCGCAGAAGACTGATCGGATATAATACCGATATTTACGGCTTTGAATGGTCATTCCGGCCTTTATTGAAGCCGAAGCACCGGCAGGCCCTGATACTTGGTACGGGAGGCGCCTCCAAAGCCGTCCGCTTTGTGCTGGAAAAGATAGGCATGCCTTATTTGTCGGCGACAACGAAAGAAAAGCGAGGGGACGGAGAAGTTAGCTACGCCGATTTAGACGCCCGGCTGATCGGGCAGCATCCGGTCATTATCCAGACAACTCCTCTGGGCATGTATCCGCATACGGATGCCTGTCCTGATATTCCCTACCGGCATCTGACCTCCGACCACCTTTTGTACGACCTGATCTATAACCCCGAAGAAACGCTTTTCATGAAAAAAGGAAAAGAGCAGGGAGCCACCGTAAAAGGAGGTCTCGAGATGCTACACCTTCAGGCCATCCGTTCATGGAAAATCTGGAATGAATAGCTTGCTTTTAGCGGCTCGCTGTTCAGCAAACGGGTCTTAAACCCGGATAACGGCCTCCCTTTTTCGTCCGTCCATCAGAATTTCAAGTTCATCTTCGAAGCAGATATGACGGGTATATTTCAGTTCTTCGACAATAGGTTGCCCGTCGAGCATGCCGATGTTCAGAAGGGCCTCCCGCGACTGCCAGGGAACAGAAAAATAGCCGACGTTCATGGATGTCACGTTGTGAAAGAAATGAGAGCCCATGGAACCTTCGAGAGGAAAATCGCGCAGGCCCGTTTCAATGATGACCCGCGCTCTTGAAATCTGAGGCCAGCTCACAGGGATACCGGTGAAGGCATCGCGTGAACCCCACCTGCCCGGACCGACCAGGATGTAATCCCGGCCCAGCACTTCCATTTTCCTGTTGAACTGACTGACCTCGATGGCCATTTCCTTTGTTTTCAGCTTGTCGAAATTTTCACCGGGAATGTAAACCACATCCCTGATTCCGGCAATTCGCCCGTTTCCCATACCGTTGCGCGCATAAAACAAAATTCTTTCCGGATTCTCCCGGTTCAGGTCAACCGGCAAATCCTCCTCGTGCCGGATCAGGGGTTTAATCTGAAGAAGATAGAACGTCGGCCACGCGTTGTCTCCACCCTCCAGGTCGACCGCGTATTCCATCTCCACGGGCGAGCCCATGGCATCCCGGAAGAGCCGGAGCAGAAAATGGATCGTGTCGGCCAGCGGAACTTTGTTGTATTGCAGGATATCGGCGAAGGTAATGACCGGAAGCCCCCCTGTTTTCAGCCCGGGGATCAACAGGTCATTTTCCCGGTCGTATACTGAAACGCAATGGTCAAGTGTCCCGTCCGCCAGTGCATCCTTTATTTTGAGCTTCGTAATGGCGGCCTCTTCCCCGCCCCTGACCAGATCCACTTCGCTGCGCTCCATATCCATGGCATAAAACTCCTGCTGGGAATTTCTTACCTGATCCTGGACCGTCCCGATATTGATCCGGGGATACCGGGGACTAAACCGGAGGGCCTTTTCGCCCCCCACCACGTACATTCCCAGCCCCACAGCAGCTACCGCATAGCCGTCTTCAGGTTTCATGTGTGAGACGGGATAAAAATTCCAGGACTGTGCGATCCCGCTGATCTCCGGGTAAAAGCGGTGATTGTATTCACGGCCCGCAACCTCCTGAATGATCACCGACATTTTCTCCTCTTCGATCCGGTAATTCACTGCGTCGAAATAAGCGACGGCCGAGTCAGTGAAAATACTCGCATAAACAAGTTTAACCGCTGTTTCAAGCTGCTTGTAGCGAATCTGCAGGTCGGCGTGGTTGTTAGGGATCAGGAAAGTGGCATAAACACCTGAAAAAGGCTGGAGCAGGGAATCTTCAAACAAGCCTGACGAACGTACAGCCAACGGACGGGTCATGTGCTCCGCATACTTCATCAGGCGCTTCCTTAATCCGTCGCTCAGATCGGATTCCAAAAAAATCATTTTAATCTGCTCATAATCGGTATTGCCGTAAATCTTTTCGTACAGATTATTGTTTTCCAGAAACCGGTCGAACTCGAGCGAACCAATGATGGCCGTAGCGGGAATCCGGATATTCATACCCGGGACGTATTTTTTAAAGTCGATATTTTCTATGAAATGGCACATGAACGCGATGCCACGCCCCTTGCCTCCCAGCGAGCCTTTTCCCATTCTGACCACATAACGGTCGTTATTCAGCAGCAGCGCATCAAATCCCACTACCTGTCCGCGTAGCTTCTTGATGCGTTCCTTTTCAAAAACATCCAGACAGAAAGCGCGCAGCTCATCAGCGCTTTTAAAATCTTCCAGCTGCACAGGAATGAGCTGTTTGGCAATATTGATTTCACCGCGGGCCATCAGCCAGGTTGAAAAGGAATTTCGCCGACCGTGGTAAATTAACGCCTCATCCGGAATATTCCGGAACATTTCCTGAAATTCCTTCAGGTTCCGCGCCACCATGATCGGATTGCCCCCGGCGTCTTTGAAGACAAAATTTCCGAAACCAAGTCGTTTATGAATGAAATTATGAATATCGAGGGAGAGGCTTTCCGAATTCTTATTGATGAAATCGGCTTCCACCTCTTCGGCCCGGGCTGCATTCCTCACATCATGGCTCTGCAACAGAAGCGGGATCGGAAAATGAAGGATGTTTTTCACCTGCTTCATCAATTTTATGCCGGCTTCATCATCCTCTGTGTCTCCTCTCCTGAAACGAACGTCGGAGATGACTGTCAGCAGATAATCTTTGTAGTGTCCGATCATTTGCAGCGCCTCCTCATATTCTGCCGCCAGAATAACCTTAGGTCGGGCCCTCATCTTGACGATCACATGAAATTCATCGGCCGATTCATCCTGCGTCAGGTTCTGCGTCTGGCTCATGATATTGGTATACAGCATCGGAAGATACCGTGAATAATATTGAATGGAATCTTCCACCAGCAGGATCACCCGTACATTCCCGTTCCGGGTATCGGCTTCGATGTTTTTTTTGTCTTCGATATATTTTACCATCGAAAGAAAAATACTGGAGTCGCCGTTCCATACAAACACACGGTCGACGAACCGGAACCGTTGCGCTTCCTGCTGAAAATACCGCAGATCGCCGTTGTTGTTGATCAGCATCAGAATCGGAACGCCACTGTTTTGCCGGTGAATCGAGTCAGCCATCCGTACCGGCGCCTTTTTATCCACCCCGGCCATGATAATGACCAGGTCGAAGTTGCGCTCTTTCATCATTTTCAAGGCGTCCGGTTCTGAGTTCACGCTTGTAAAACGTGGATACGAATACAGGTTGAGCTGCAAAAATTCGCCATAGATCTGATCTGAAAACTGACCTTCCCTGACAATGGAGTAACTGTCGTAAAGCGTGGCTATTAACAGCACTTCCTTAACTTTAAAAGGCATCAGCTCTTCAAAAATATCCCGGTCGCTCTTTTTATGCTTATAGATCGATGAAAGTGTGATTTTTTCCAGATCGTTCATGGCCGCCAATTTTTGCTTAATTTATAAAAAAAAAGGAAGCCGAAGCTTCCTTTTTCCATATTTGACTAATAGTCGGCGATCTTACATTTCCTCGAAAAAAACGGGATGGGATCCGTACTTCCCGGATCATTGACCTCCCAGGTGTTACCCGCCTTCAGTAAATCTTCTACCCTGGAAAACGGGCTGATCTTTTTTGTCTCCTCTATTTGCTTAATCATCTCTTCATCATAAACCGGAGCTTCCACATTCCTGATCACTCCCATGGCGACCGGAAAATCGGGCAGGCACATGTTGATCAGTGCCAAATGAAGGGTCGGGTCGGGGTCGCAGGCGTCATGTACCAGGATATCCTCCGGCTTATAACCGTTTTCCCCGATTTTAACAACCTTCAGTTTCCCACTCTCAAAAACGAGACCCTTGTCATTTTCATTTCCGAAGATCATGGGTTTTCCGTGTTCAAGAAAAAGCTGCCGCTCCGCCCTGAATTTCGGATTTGTAATTTCATCGTGAATACCGTCGTTGAAAATAACGCAGTTCTGAAGAACCTCCACGACCGATGTTCCCTTATGCCTGGCAGCAACTTCCAGCACCTCCTGTGTATGCTTCACATTACTGTCGACTGCACGGGCGAAAAATTTACCGCGGGCACCAAGCACCAGAAGTCCCGGCACAAACGGATCCTCAATTGTTCCGTAAGGCGAGGTTTTGGTGACAGCACCCCGGTTTGAAGTCGGCGAATACTGTCCTTTGGTCAGCCCGTATATCTTGTTGTTGAATAAAATGACATTCAGGTTAACATTCCTTCGGATCAGATGAATAAAGTGATTCCCGCCAATAGCCAGCGCATCCCCGTCGCCGGTGATCACCCAGACATTCAGGTCCGGATTGGCAACCTTCACACCGGAAGCAATGGCGGTAGCCCTGCCGTGAATGGAGTGAAAGCCAAAGGTGCTCATGTAATAAGGGAAACGGGACGAGCAACCGATCCCGGAGATCACTGCGAACTTCTCGTGCGGAATATTGAGTTCCGCCATCGCGCGTTGTACGGCATTCATGATCGCATAATCGCCGCAGCCGGGGCACCAGCGAACCTCATTGTCATTCTTAAAATCCTTTGCTGTATAATTCAGTTCACACATGTCCTATTCCTCCAGTAAATTTTGAAAATTCTTCTTCAATTCGACTACGGTAAAGGGCAGCCCGCTGACTTTATTGACCTGGCGGTATTCAAATCCGGGCATCTTGTCGCGCAGATAAGAAGCAAACTGTCCCATATTCAGCTCGCAAACGACGATTTTCTTAAAGCGTCCGAACACTTCCCTGGTATTTCTCGGAAGCGGTTTAATGAAGTTAAAATGAGCAAGGCTGACTGATTTTCCCTGTTCGTTCATTTCTCTGACAGCGCTTAAGGTATGGCCAAATGTGCCACCCCAGCTTACAACCAGAAGATCGCCGGATTCCTGTCCGCAAACCTCCAGTTCCGGCAGCAGATCGACCACCCGTTCCACCTTTTCAGCTCTGTAAACTGTATTTTGCGAATGAATCGCCGGATCGTGGCTTACCGAGCCTTTGACATTCTTCTCCAGTCCTCCGATCAGATGCTGAAATCCGTTTTTCCCGGGAATGGCCCATTCTCTGGCAAAAGTCTCAGGATCGCGGGCATAGGCCTGGAACATGTCAGGATTGGTGGCCAGCCTGGGTTCGATATCAGGCAACTCACTCAAGTCGGGAATTCTCCAGGGTTCACTGCCATTGCCCAGAAATCCGTCTGTCAGAAGCACGACCGGAAGCATCCGTTCGAGTGCGATCTTTGAGGCCAGGTAAGCATAATAAAAACAGTCGGAGGGCGTGCCGGCCGCCAGGACGACCACCGGACTTTCACCGTTCCTTCCGTATAGGGTTTGTAACAAATCGGATTGCTCGGTTTTGGTAGGCAGACCTGTTGAAGGGCCTCCGCGCTGCACGTTCACTACCACCAGCGGGAGTTCGGCCATCACCGATAAACCCAGGGCCTCCGACTTCAGCGCAAAGCCAGGCCCGGAGGTCGAAGTCACCGCCAGATCGCCGGCAAAGGCTGCACCAATGGCTGAACAAATTCCTGCAATCTCATCTTCAGCCTGAAAAGTTTTCACACCCAGGTCGCGTCGCTCTGAAAGCGTGATCAGGATATCGGTTGCAGGCGTGATCGGGTACGAACCTAAAAACAGCTCCAGCCCGGCTTTCTCCGCCGCGGCCAAAAATCCGTAGGCCGTAGCCTGATTTCCGTTCACATTGCGGTAGGTCCCCCTCTCAATAGCAGCCGGATGAACAATGTATTGCGGTGTCATGTGCTGCATATTCATGCCGTAATTATATCCTGCATGCAACACAGCAAGGTTGCTTTCCACGACAACCGGTTTCTTTTTGAACTTCTTTTGAATGTATGTTTCAATATAGCCGAGCGGCCTGTCGAACATCCAGCATACCAGCCCCAGCGTAAACATATTCTTGCTCCTGAGCACCGACTTATTATCCAGTTCAAAATCCTTCAGACACTCTTTCGTCAGGCTGGTCACCGGCACGGGTATTTTCACATAGTCTTCAAGGTGACATTCCACAAAAGGATCATTGGTTTTAAAGCCTGCTTTCTCCAGGTTTTTGTCGGTGAAGGCATCCACATCAAAAATAATCGTCCCACCCGGATTCATAAAAAGGGCATTGGCCTTAACGGCCGCCGGATTCATCGCCACGAGTACATGTGCAAAATCACCCGGAGTGTTGATCCGCTTCTTCCCCAACTGGACCTGAAAACCCGAAACTCCCCCCACTGTACCCTGCGGAGCGCGAATCTCAGACGGATAATCGGGGAAAGTGGAGATGTCGTTTCCAAACAAAGCGGAAGCATCTGAGAATAAAGTCCCGGTTAATTGCATACCATCGCCCGAATCACCGGAAAAACGAATGGTCACTTCTTCCAGTTCAATTACTTTAGCGTCTCTCATTCAATCTTAAATTTTAAACGTATATACTCCCCAGCTCGATATTTCCGGTCTGAGCCGGCCAATACCTATGCTTATTCCTTTATATCACTTTTTAGCAGCCTTGTTACCAGAACCGATACATATGAGGGTCCTGATCTGAAAAATTAATACAAAACCGCCTTAGTGGATAACAAGATAAGATTCCGATCCGAGCAAAAATAACAATATAAAAATCAGGAAACATTTTAAATAAGCACCCTTTTCAAAATCACGCTAAATTAAAGCTTATTTTTAATTGCAATCCATGAGCCTTCTTATAATTTCTTAGCTTTTTTTATCTTTGTGCGAACTTAAAAAATGTGGAATGGCTTTAATTAAAACACTTCTGGGAAAGACGCCGAAAATCGGAGAAGACTGTTTTCTGGCCGACAATGCCACCCTTATCGGGGAGGTTGAACTGGGAGACCACTGCAGTGTTTGGTTTAATACGGTGCTTCGGGGTGACGTAAACTACATCCGGATCGGTAAGAACACAAATATTCAGGATGGGGCAATTGTCCACGGCACCTATCAAAAGTCGCCCACGAACATCGGAAACAATGTGATTATCGCCCATGGAGCCATTATCCATGGCTGCACCATTCACGACAATGTAATGATCGGCATGAACGCCGTTATCCTGGACAATGCAGAGATTGAAAGTGACACGATCATTGCCGCAGGCTCGGTTGTCACCAAAGGGACTAAAGTAGAAGGAGGCAGTGTGTACGCCGGCATCCCGGCAAAAAAGATCAAAGCCATCAGCAGGGAACTCATGGACGGTGAACTCCACAGGATTGCTGACGCATACAGCCTTTATGCCAGCTGGTATAAAGAATAACAAAAGGGAAAGAGAAGGTAAACCGGATTCTCAGATTACAGGATTACAGGATCTTTAGGTTCTGAAAATCTGATTGTCTGAAGATTTTGATACTTGATACTTGATACTTGATACTGTTTATGAAACCAACCTTATTGATTTTGGCCGCAGGAATGGGAAGCCGTTATGGCGGCCTCAAACAAATTGAACCGGTAGGCCCTGCCGGAGAAACGATTCTCGAATATTCGGTCTACGATGCCATCCGGGCAGGATTTGGCAAAATTGTATTTGTGATCAGACACAGTTTTGATGAGGAATTCCGGGCCCGTTTCGATAAGCTGAAAGAACACATTGACGTACGCTACGTCTATCAGGAGCTGGATTATCTGCCTGCAGGTTATGAATTACCGGCCGACCGGGTGAAACCCTGGGGAACCGGTCACGCGATCCTGATGGCCAGGGATGAGATCAGTGAGCCTTTTGCCGCGATCAACGCCGACGACTTTTACGGGGCGCCTGCATTCCGGGAGATGGCCGCCTTCTTTCATAAAGGTGTTTCTCATTCAACCTATGCGATGATTGGCTACCTGTTGAAAAATACCTTGTCGGAGTTTGGAACGGTTTCGAGAGGGGTCTGTAAAACAGATGAAAAAAACAACCTGGTCGAAATTACCGAAAGGACAAAGATCTCCCGTGAGGGAGGTGCAATCGTACATAAGGATGGTGAAACGATCACCGAACTGGGCGAAGACTCTCCTGTTTCGATGAACTTCTGGGGCTTCCACCCGAATCTGTTCAGTCAGCTGGAAAGACAATTTCAGGCATTTCTCGATGAGCGTATCCACTCTCCAAAATCGGAGTTTTTCATTCCCAACGTAATCTTTAACCTGATCCGCTCCGGCTCGGTAAAGGCAAAGGTCCTGCAGGCCGATTCACCCTGGTTCGGGGTGACCTATCCTGAGGATAAGCCTTTCGTAGTCAGCAAGATCAGGGAATTGATCCATCAGGGACATTATCCGGAAGATCTTTGGAAGTAAACAGGGAACAGGCGTCAGCTCCGGCTCGCCTGTTCATCAGCATTCGCTGCTCAGGGTGATTTTTTCTGCTTCTACCGGCATACCCATAAACCGCCCGGCATTCGATTCAAACAACCCGACCTGTTCGGTCGTATAGTACCGTACGATGCCTCTTTCTGAACATTTCCCGTTGATTTCAGGGTGCCTGGCGAGGTAATCAATCAGTTTCTCCGCGACGATCCTCCCCTGCTCAATTATCCGGATGCCCGGGTCGGGAAGGTATTTCCGGATGCTGTCGATCAGCAGCGGATAGTGGGTACATCCCAGGACCAGGCTGTCGATCTGCGGATCTTTTTCAAACAAGCGCCTCATGTCGGCCTGGATAAAATAGTCCGCGCCGGGCGTGCCGATCTCATTATTTTCAACAATGGGAACCCACATCGGGCAAGCCTGCTGGGTAGTCACCTTTACCTTTCCGCCGGACCATTTTTCCAGTTCAATCGGATAAGAAGCGGAAGCAACCGTCCCCGAGGTGGCCAGTACCCCCACATGCCCGTTCCGGGTGATGTCGGCAGCAAACTCCACACTGGGACGAATCACACCCAGCACCCGTTTTGACGGGGCAATGACAGGCAGATCCTTTTGCTGGATATTCCGGAGTGCTTTTGCCGAGGCCGTATTGCAAGCCAGGATCACCAGGTGGCAACCCATGGAGAACAGCTTTCTGACTGCCTGCAGCGTATATAGATAGACCACATCGAACGACCTCGTGCCATAAGGGGTCCGGGCATTGTCGCCCAGATAAATAAAATCTTTTCGGGGCAGATACCCGATCAGTTCGCGCAGCACCGTCAAACCGCCGTAGCCGGAATCAAATACACCGATCGGATGATATTCCTCTTTCATCACATTGTTTTATGCAAAAATAAAAAAAGCCATCCGACCGATGGCTCTTTTTTGATATTTTATGTTGCAGCAATTTGCCTCACAGAGATCACTTAATGCCTAACTTCGTTTTAACCAGGGGCAACAGATCGACACTGGCAGTTGATTTATAAAGGACCGCGTTGCTGTCGAACACATAGATCACCCCTTGCGCCTTGGCAACATCGGCAATGGCCTGATTGGCCTTATCCAGAACCGGCTGCATCAGCTCAGCCTGTTTCTGTTGCAGTTTCTGACGGGCGTTATCGTTAAATGTCTGAATTCTTTGCTGAAGCCCCTGCAGATCTTCTTCCTTTGCCTGGCGAACAAGGTCGGTCAGTGAATCCTGCTTCTGCGTATAGTCTGTTAATTTTGTCTGAAACTCCTTTTGCAGGTCGCCCAGCTGTTTTTCAAGTCCGGAAGCCTGTTCCTCGATCGATTTTCTTGCGGCTGCAGTCTCCGGCATTGCTTCAATCAAAGCCTGTGAGTCAATGTGTGCAAACTTTAAAGTTTGTGCGCCCACCGTCCCTGCCGAGAACAGAACAATCGCTATGAGACAAATTTTGAATACACTTTTCATGATTTTCTTTCGATTTTTAAATTTTTGTTCACAAATATAAAGTTTTATTTTTTATAACCAAGTCTCTGCAGAACCTGATCACTCAGGTCAAACTGAGGATTTGTATAAATCATAGCCATACCGGCAGCCTTATCGAAAATCACAGCATACCCGCCGGCAGCAGCCATGGTCTGAACAGTCTTAACGACCTGGTCCTGTATGGGCTTAATAAGCTCCTGCTGTTTTTTTGACAGGGTTCCCTCCGGACCGAAATATTGTCGCTGCAGTTCTTTGTATTCTTTTTCAGCGCCTATGATTGCGTCTTCCCTTTTGCGTTTCACATCAGACGAAAGCCTGGCTGCCTCAGATTGATAAGCGCTGTACATCTTTTCTATTTCAGACCGCCTTCCTTCCAACTCCGCCTGATACTGTTCAGAGATCTTGCCAAGATCCTCCTGTGCCTTCGCATATGCCGGTATATTATTAAGAATGTACTCCATGTCCACATAGGCATACTTCTGAGCCAGTGATACGCCCGCAACGGCAATCATGAACGCTGCTGTTAATAATATTCGCTTCATAATTCTCTTGTTTTTAAATGTTTTCTGTTTGATTTCCAGATCCTGATGAAGCATCAAACAAATTCCAGGCCAAAATTAACCGTTTAAAACTGCTGTCCGATTACAAAATGGAATTGGCTTCCGCCAACGGAGGAATCGCCGTTCACCTTATCGAATCCATAACCCCAGTCGATCCCCATCAAACCAAACATCGGCAGGAAAATACGCACGCCTATACCGGCAGAACGTTTCAGATCGAAGGGGTCGAAGTCTTCGAAATCCATCCATGCATTACCGGCGTCCATAAACCCAAGCACATAAATGGTCGCCGATGGTTTCAGTGTAACAGGATACCTCAGTTCAGCCGACCACTTATTGTACATGTTCGAACCGGTAGTCGGACTAAGGCTGTAATCCTGGTAACCGCGAAGGGAGACAATGTCGGCCCCGTAAAGGTTGTAGCCCGACATCCCGGAGCCTCCCAGCCGGAAACGCTGGAAGGGAGAACGGACATTTTCGTTAAAATATCCCAGAAAACCATATTCAAATTTCGTATGGAAAACCAGATTGGTGTTTTTGCTGAGCGGTGTATACCAGTCACCTTTGAAATTCCATTTATGATACTCAATCCATTTGTATCGCTCCTGCGCCGACATGCTACCCGAATTGTAATCTTTCCCGTTTAGCAAAGAGAAAGGAATGGTCGTCTGCAGTGCCAATGAAAAATCAGATCCGCGTCTTGAATACAGCGGGTTGTCAACCGAGTTCCTTCCAAAAACTGTCTTAAAACTGAGGTTATTGAACTGCCCGTCGCCGTTGCCTGAATCATCGTTCAGAAAATAATAATAACTGGACATGTTCTTCAGGTTATAATGTTCAAGCGACACCTCATGATAAAGGGTGAAGTAGTCGTCAGGCCACGACAGGCGATAACCATACCCCAGTGCGATGGCCGTAGTCACCTGAACCTGATCATCTTTCGAATTTCCATCGTCATAAGATCCATAGCCCGAACCATAGTAATTTCCATAGCTTCCATATCCGCCATAATAATTTCCATATCCGTAACCGTAGGGACTGTAGCTGTTGTTATAATAGCTGTTAGCCGAATAATTAACTTTGGAGTGGGAAAACGAAAGGGACAGGGAATTTGGCTTCTTGCCTCCCAGCCAGGGTTCAATAAAAGACACGCTGTAGGATTGATAGAATTTCCCGCTGGTTTGCGCACGCAGGCTGAGTGTTTGTCCGTCTCCCGTGGGCAGGGGCCTCCAGGCTTCCTTGTTAAAAATATTGCGGACCGAGAAGTTCGAGAAACGCAATCCCAGGGTTCCGACAAACATCCTGGCCCCCCAGCCCCCTGAAAGCTCGATCTGGTCGTTTGATTTCTCCTGCAGTTCGTATTTAATATCGACTGTTCCGTCTTCAGGGTGAGGTATGGGAGTGGGGTTAATGGCTTCCGGGTCGAAATGACCAAGCTGCGCCAGCTCACGTACCGAACGGATAATCGCCTCCTTGCTGAAGAGGTCGCCCGGATAGGTTCTGATCTCGCGCCGGGCCACATGCTCATGCGTCTTGGTATTTCCTTCGATAATCACATCGTTGATGGTGGCCTGGCTTCCCTCAGAGATTCTCATCTCGAAGTCAATCGTATCATTCTGAACGCTTGCCTCAACAGGTTCCAGATTGAAGAAAAGATAGCCGTGATTCAGGTAAAGGTTACTGACCGCGTCGTCGTCGGTGGTCAAACGTTTGTCGAGCATCTTCTGGTCAAAAACATCTCCTTTTTTGATTCCCGACACAGCGGTGAGATACTCCGAAGGATAAACCGTATTTCCAATCCACTTTACATCGCCGAAATAATATTTTTCGCCTTCATCGACCCAGATGTCAAGTTTAACCCGGTCGTTTGATACCGGAGTGACCGTATCGGATACGATCGTGGCATCACGGTATCCCTTTTCGTTGTATTTGCTGATGATGTTCTGCTTATCTTCCGAATACTTTTCTTCCAGGAATTTCTTGGTCTTAAAGAAGTTTTTGAGTTTCCGGGCATTTGTTTTTTTCATCGCCCGGTCCAGGATTGCATCGCTAAGCTGGTTCACGCCATGAAACTCAATCTCATCGACTGTGATCTTTTCCTTCTTATCGACATGTATATCCAGGATGACGCTGTTAACCTGGGCGGAATCATCCCGCTGAACAATATTTACTTCCGTATTTAAAAAACCTTTTTCATGAAAGATGCCCTTAATAATCCTCTCTGCATTGTTCAACTGATTGTCGGTTACCTGGCTTCCCTTCAGCAACAGGACCTTTTCGGTAATATCGTCCTTTTCCGATTTTGACACTCCGTAAAAATTTACATCGGCCAGACGAGGCCTTTCCTGAAGGAAAATATTTAACCAGATTTTGTCGTCAATGATTTTTGCAGCCTCGATTTTCACATCTGAGAACATCTGGTGTCCCCACAATTTCTTTATCGCATCCGATATTTCCTCGCCCGGCACAGTGATTTCATCTCCCACGCTCAGACCGGAGATCTGGATTAACACTTCTGTATCAAGGTAACGGATACCGATCACTTCGATACCCGCAATGGTATATTTCTGTGCATTCGAAGAGTTAATTGAAAAATTTGTTCCCTCATTTTCCTGAGCAAAAGAAACCATGCTCATCAGTAACAACACGAAGAAAATTTTCAGGCTGCGCATTTCTGTAATTTGATTAGCTCACTAATTGT
>JBFXKJ010000071.1:0-14949 GCA_050173895.1 Mangrovibacterium sp.
ATATATTATCGGACTGACAAATACTTTTAGCTATAAGAACCTTGAGTTGTCCATCTTCCTGTATGGGCGCATGGGATATACCTACGACGCAGGGGGTGAAGGCCTGGTGGGGAGGTATCAGCAACGGCAAGTGGATTACTGGACCGATGTGGATCCTGAATCGGATTATCAAAAACCCATCTACTCGGCCGGCTACGGCGATCAGTACTATGGATCGCTCGGCTTTAAAAGTGGTTCTTTTTTAAAGATCCGCAACATCTCCCTGGGTTATAATTTATCGAATAAGTTTGCCTCCAGGCTTGGGCTGTCGAAATTACGGCTTTATGTGCAGGCTCTCAATCCGGGTTTTGTTTTTAACAAGGTGCCCTGGATCGATCTTGATTTAAGGTATCATGCGTCGAACCGTGGCTTTGTAACCGGTGTGAGCGTCCAATTTTAATTGTCAAATTCAAAAAACGGCTTTATGAAAAAATATATTCGATTTACACGCCTGTGTGCACTCCTGGTGTTTACCGCATTGAGTGTCACATCTTGTTTTGATGGCTTTCTGGATGAAGAGCTGGAGACCCAACGGGACCTTTCCTATTACGAGACAGAACAAGGAATAAAGGAATTGGCTGTGGGCGCCTATTACCGGATTTTTGCCTCTCCGTTTTCGTCGGAATATCAATTTGCCACCACCAACTACGGTACGGACGAGTTTCATGTGGGCGGTGACGATACGAACAGTCAATGGAACAATTATGACAGCCGGTTTGGTTCCATTATCACAACGATCAGAACAACGGCAGAGGAACCCTGGGATAACGCCTATATTGGCATTGGACTGGCCAATCAGCTCATCGAGTCGGCGACAAACATCGAATCGGAGAATGACGAGATCAAAAAGACAGCCCTGGGCGAGGGATACTTTTTGCGTGCTTTTTGCTATTTAAAACTGGCGCGGCAATATGGCGGAGTTCCGTTAAAGCTTACGCCCAGTATTGCCGTTGAACAGGAGTTTACGCGCGCATCGGCAGAAGAAGTGATGGCACAGGTCATCGACGATTTTACCCAGGCTTATAACTTGCTGGATAATAACGTGCAGTTTCCCCACCGCATCAGTAAAGACGCAGCGGCTCATTTTCTGGCTAAAGCCTTTTTAACCCGCGTAAGTGAAATAAATGACGAATGGAACTCAAGTACGAAGGGCGCAGACCTCGAGAAAGTGGTAAGTTTATCGGAAGAAGTGATCGCAAATCATCCGCTCGCTGCGAATTATCAGGAGCTTTGGCGATATACTGAACCAGACGGAGCCAACGAATTTTTGCCGGAATTAATCTTATCTGCATCGTTCAGCCGTGATGCCGCCCTTGAAACGAATAACAACAGCCATATTTTTTATACAGCCCGCTACGATGATCTGGCCACCATGAAGCGCGATCTCACCGGGATGCGTCCGTACAGCCGGTTAGCGCCCACCTATTTCACCTATGACGTGTTCGACCATATCAACGATTCGCGTTTCTGGAAGGTATTCCGGACAAAGCACCGGGTTAACAAAGGGGGCAGTTTTAACGGTGTTAACTACACGGCTGGAGTCGACCTGGGTATCCTCTATATTATCAACCCTGCCACAGATACCCGATTTGCCCAAACGGTCAATAACAACAATCCCGCGATCCTGTACACGAAAACCGGTAAGACAATTCCCCACGTTTATGTGGCGCATGCCGCAGATGGCATTAGCCTGGAGGCAAATCCGAGGTTTCCTTCCCTGTCAAAACATTTTGAAGCCGACAGAACCGCTATCAATGATAACCGGGGCATGCGTGACGAGATCTTAGCGCGGTCGGCCGAAACTTATTTAATGTTGGCGGAGGCAAAAATCCGCCAGGGAAAGTTCACGGAAGCCCTGGCTTATATCAATACAGTCCGTCAGCGTGCCGGTTATAAAAAGGGTGAAGACCGTTCGTATTATGAAGACGGTGCGGAGTCTTATCCGACTTCTGATTATTCGCAGCCCGCGAGTGACAATTCCTATATGAATGAAAACTCCTATTATGAGTCAAACAATATTTCAGTTACCGCCGAAGCGACTGATCTGACAATTACCGGTATCTCGAGTCTTCCGGCGGAAGACGAAGCTGTCATTGCCAAACTGGGGTATTCAGGTGATTATGACCGGATGCTGTGTCTGGTTTTGAATGAACGTACCAGGGAATTATGTGGTGAATGGCTCCGTTGGGAAGATTTAAGCCGGACCAAAACATTAATTCCCAGGGTGAGGGCTTATAATAAGGAAGCCCGTTCGAATATCCAGGATCATCACATTCTGAGGCCCATACCGCAAACATTCCTGGATGGAATCTATAAGGATGGTGTTCCGTTAACTGCCGATGAAAAAACAGCCATGCAGAACCCGGGGTATTGAGTGTCACGAGGCAGAAGGTATGTGCAAGAAACTTGTTGAACCCCCCGGCCGGTAAAAGGCCGGGGAGGCCAACAAACTTTTCACGAAAACGGCTGAACGACCACCTTCCCGGCAGTATGGCCGCTTTCTACCTGTTTATGGGCTTCGGCCATCTGACCGAACGGGAAGACCTGCGACACGTGCGCTTTCAGCTTTCCGCTGTCAAGCATGGTTGCAAGTTCCTTCATATCGGCGCCGCTTGAGTGCACAAGAATCGAATAACCGTTAATCCCCATTGCCTTTGCCTTTTGCGCAACAGATTCATTGAGGCCGGTCGGAATGCTGATCAGTGTCCCTCCTTTTTTCATAACCTGCAGCGACCGGTCGATATTGTCACCCCCGATGGTGTCGAGCACAAAATCGATATCTGAGAGGACTTCTTCAAAGCGTACCGAGCGATAGTCGACGTGTTCATCCGCGCCAAGGCTCATCACCAGATCGCGTTTGCCTGCGGAGGAGGTCCCGGCGACCCAGGCGCCCGCGTGTTTGGCTATCTGCACCGCAAAATGGCCAACTCCTCCGGCGGCTGCATGGATCAGTACCCGCTGGCCGGCTTTCACTTTGGCGTGATGGATGATCGCCTGATAAGCCGTCAGTGCCGCCAGGGTTGAAGCGGCCGCTTCTTCGTGCGATACCTTACCGGGTTTCAGTGCCAGATGACCGGCCGGCGCCGCTACATATTCGGCATAAGCCTTCCCGTGGCCCGGAAAATTCACCATGCCAAATACCTCATCTCCGACCATAAGTTCCGTTACCGAATCGCCCGTCTCAACCACCGTCCCCGAGATATCCCACCCGGGTATAAAAGGACTTTCATCTGCCAGCCGGGAATACAACCCCCTTCCCAGACGGGTTTTAACATCAACAGGGTTAATGCTGATCGCCCTCACCTTCACCAGAACTTCGTTGGGCAAAACTGAAGGTGTTTTTAAGACTGCCAGCTTGAGTTGTTCCGTTCCTCCCGGCTGATTGATTATAATTGCCTTCATCGTTGTTAATTTTTGTATTTCAGTAGAACTATAACAAACAATCAGCGCAATATCTTTTAATTTTCAAACTGAATTTCATATACGAACGCGTTTACTTCGACATCCGCTTTTGGAATCGGTTTGCCGTTAGCCAGGCAGTTTTTGAAGATGACGTTGCGGATTGCATGCTGTTCGTCGAAGCCGTTCAGGATGATTTGTCCGCCTTGCGTTTGCAGGTTGATGAAATTCAGTCCGTTGATGTGGCCGCGTTCGTCACGGAAGCCGGTGTCGTTGCTGTAGCGGGTCTTTTCAATCCTGATCGTAACAGCGTTGCCAGGTTCCGGGATCCCTGTGAACGCGGTAGGAGAGAGGTACTGAAACCGTCTTTACAGGGCATGGACAATATAATTTCCGGAGATGTCTGGCCGGCAAGTGTAAACAACTGGCCATAATCCGGATGCAGGCTATAACCCATGACCGATTCCCCGTCGATCACCGTTTTGGCAGCTTCAGCCGCTTCGGCGTAACGTTTGTTGTAGAGGGCGATCCGGGCTTTCAGAGCCAGGGCAGCGCCTTTGGTAACTCTCCCCTGTTCAACCGAACTGCGGGAGTCAGGCAGGGAGGCGATGGCCGTGTCCAGGTCTTTCAGGATCTGGCCGACGATGGTCGCTTTGGCGATTCGTGGCGCCAGGGCTTCAGCAGGTGACTTGAAGGTTTCCGTTATCAGGGGCACGTCGCCCTAAAGTTCATGGAAGACGGTCAGAAGGCCGCAGAAAAGATGATCAAAGCGGGTTCGCTGCCCGATGCCATTTTTGCCGTGAACGATCCTTGTGCCATCGGTGCCATGAAGACGCTGAGGAAATATGGTATTAAGGTACCGCAGGAAGTGGGTATTGCCGGATTTTCTGAAACGAAAATCGCAGCGCTGATCGATCCGCCGCTGACCAGCGTGTATCAGCCCACGTTTGAGATCGGGGAGACTGCCGCCAAACTTTTGCTCAATCAGATCCGTGCCGGTACCAGGCTGCATATTCCCCAAACCATCGTATTAAACGGCAAATTAAATGTCAGGGAATCGTTGCTGAATTTTTCCGGGAGTGAACGCACTACCGATCCTTCTGATTAATTGCCGATATCAACCTCACTGGCTTTTCCCAGACCAGTTTATTTTCCATTCTGCTGCAGGTAGCGGATTTATTGTCCCCCTTTAAGCTGTTTCCGGTATTTTCCGGGAGTTACACCAGTCATCTTTTTGAATTGTTTATTGAAATGGCTCAGGTTATTAAAGCCGCTGTCCAGACAAATTTCCAATACGCTTAAGTTGTGATTCATCAGAAATTTGCAGGCAAATTCAATTTTGATCTTGTTCAGATATTCAAAGATAGTTATACCCATGTTATGCTTAAAAAAGCGACATACAGAGCCTCTTGCCATATTCACCAATTCAGATAAACACTGCAAATCGATCTTATCTTTATAATGATTCATCAGGTACTGGTGAATCATTTCGATCCGCTTATTTCCCGTTGTGAACCTGGTCGTGAGATATTCCTTGCTTGCCAAAACAGTAATACTGTCGCTTCGTCCTATCAGATCGAGAACTCTTAAAAAATAAATGACACGGTCAAAGTCTTCCAGATAAGGCATCTGAAGCATCAGCGCACTCACATCATTCAATGTCTGACCGGTGATCCCGATTCCCCTCTCCGATAAAGCAAGCGCTTTTTTAATATTGACAAACTCAGGCAATGACAGCATGTGCGGACACAAATAATCGGAGGCAAATTGCAAAAAAACCATTTCCAGACTCCGGTTGAGCCAAATTCCCTGGTCCTTTTCCGGAATCCACACGTGGGGTAGGTTTTTGCCCAGGAAAACCAAATCGCCTGGATGGAATTCGGCAATCGAATCACCCACGATCCGTTTCCCCGAGCCTTCCGTAATGAAACTGATCTCGAAATTATTGTGGTAATGCCACGTACTCTTTTCAAGATTATCCTGGAATATCCCAATAGAAAACACTCCTTCCGCCCGGCGTGCTGAATTTTCAAATAAACCCATTATAATGGTCCGTTATATGCTTTTATCCTTGACCAGGTAAATATCGCATTAAAATTAGTCAATATTGATGTAGATTTTTCAAAATGTTTATAAGTAATTTTGAATGAATGATCTATAAAAATGATGTCGGTATGATAAATGAGTTAATTGTGAAATTGTCAGAAGCTGTGGAACTGGGAAAAACTGATAAGAAGTCCCCCTATCCGCCGCAACTCAGAGAGATGGATGGCTCGTCCGAGCTTACTGTAAAAGCATTGGAAGCCGGAGCCAGTCCCCAGCAAATCCTGGAAGGCGCTTTAATCCCGGCCATGAACCGTGTTGGTAAGAAATTTTCAGAAAATAAAATATTTGTTCCCCAGATGCTTCTTGCCGCTAAAGCAATGGGTGCAGCCATGTTACAGTTGAAGCCATTCTTTTCTTCGGGGGAAATCAAAACAAAAGGAACATTTATTATTGGCACTGTAAAGGGTGATTTACATGATATTGGGAAGAACCTGATTGCCATGATGGTGGAAGGAGCCGGATGGACTGTCATTGACCTGGGAGTGGATGTTTCCTCGTCAAGATACCTTGACGCCTTAAACAACAATCCGGGTGCCGTGGTTGCACTGTCCGCTCTTTTAACCACGACGATGGTCAATATGGCAGAGATTGTGGAACACATTAAAAGTCACGTCCCTGAAGCCAGGATCTTTATCGGTGGGGCGCCTGTCAATAAGGCTTTCTGTAAAAAAATAGGTGCTGATTTTTACGCACCTGACCCTCAGGGTGTCGTGGAATATCTCAATCAACTCGCTTCCTGATATCCCGCTCATGGTTATTCTATGTGGCAATTAAAAAAATTATATACGAATGAAATATAAAAATCTGGTCGTCGATGATCCCGGACAACTGATGTTCGGCCTCGCTCCCAAGCCGGTGAAAACCCGCCGCGGGCTCGAAATCGGCGGAGGACAAGTCTACGCGGAGCTGAATTTTACCCTTCCGGTAATGAGTATCAATGAAAGCACTCTTCCGGAAGTGTACGGACACTACCGGGAGATTACAGAAGGCGCTCTTAACCGTGCGCTTGAGCTGGATTCGAAGGGTGTTGTCCTGGAACTGGAAACACTCCTGGAAATGACAAAAACCCCGAAAATAGGAATCGGGATTGTTAAAATCATGAATGAGATTTGCGAGAATTATTATCAGAAACATGGCCTTGCCTCGGAAATCAGGCTTACACCTAATGATCTGCGCGAGTTTGAGCGCCCGGCAAAACAACGCACCTCGGCATTACTGGAACCGATGATGGAACTTTTCGAGGAGGGAATGGTTGCAGGCGGGGATTTGCTTTCGATCGAGAGTACCGGCGGGAAGGAAGTGTCGGACGAAGCGCTGATGATGTGTGATATAAAAGGAGTCGTGTTTGCCCTCGCCGTTCTTGGTGTCAGAGATATGCAGTTTCTGTGGGAAAAGATAGTCGCCCTGACCAGAAAGCACCATAAAATTGCTGCCGGCGACTCGGCATGCGGCTTTGCCAACACCGCCATGGTTTTAGCCGAAAAAAAATACATACCACGTGTTTTTTCAGCCCTGGTACGCGTCATTTCGGTCGTTCGGTCCATTGTGGCCATGGAAGAAGGTGCCATCGGTCCCGACAAGGATTGCGGATACGAAGGACCATTCCTGAAAGCCATTACCGGCATCCCGATTTCAATGGAGGGGAGAACGGCTGCCTGCGCCCATCTGAGTCCGCTCGGGAACATTGCGTCAGCTTGCTGTGACCTGTGGAGCAATGAATCGGTACAAAACATTAAGCTGCTTTCCGGTATGGCCCCTACAGCTTATATGGAGCAGTTGGAATACGATGCCCGCCTGATGAACCAGGCATTGATTGCCGGAACGGTCCCAAGTCATATTTTACAACAATTGCTGGTTGCGTCGGACGTTTACACGGATCCGCAGGCGCTGATCCTTTCTCCTGAGAATGTGATCCGCATTTCGAAAGAACTCCTGAAGGGAGACTCATACGTAGCCAATGCCAGGAACGGCGCGTTGGCGGCTCTCGATATTATCGAAGAAGCGCTGGCTTCCGGAAAAATGAAGCTCCCGGAGATGGAAACCGGTTATATTCCGGTACTCCGCGATGAATTAAACAGCATACCTGAAAACGAAAGCGATTTTGTGGAGATGATGATGCCGCTTATCGATCAAAGCAAATTTATTCCGTCCGAGTATGGATTGTAAGGTTTATTTTCATACGTAAATAATTTGTTTTTTAATTGTCGTATGGAACTCCCATGTTGCCGAAAATTATTATCATAAACTCGGGTGTTACAGCGCAACATGCTCGTTTCAATAAAAAATTAAGTTTTATTTATGGGTTGAGAAGTTTTGTCAACCAGTAAAGCCGCCCTCCCGGAAATCTAAAGGCGGTTATCCGGGTATTGAAAAAAACAAAGATGAGCAGATTAATAATTTCAACGCGTACTCCTGATGGTTCACAATTCTCCTAAAAAAATTATTGAATAATTAAATCAGCCTGGTATATTTGCAATATAGAATCATCATTGCGGCTGCATGAGGAGACCGCAGGAAGCCCTGAGGGAACAACAATTGATGGTGATTTTTCGTTTTCGGATTGTTCCAAATTTCAACCAGATAACCATGAGAAAGCCATTTTCCCTTTTTATCAGTTTCGTTGTTGTTGCCCTTCTTCTTTTTTTGAGCTGGAATACTGTAAAGGCGCAGGACAAGATCGATATCGGTTTTTGGACGCAGGCCTGGTATCAGCACGTTGAAAACGGGAAGAATGGAGGGGGACTGAACGAATTCATGCTTCGGAGGGCTTATTTATCAATCCAGGGACAACCGACTGATTATCTTAGCTTTTTCTCTCATATTGCTGTCGACCGGCTGGGGCAGGAAGGATTGTCCGATCCGTCAATGGGGCTTGGCAGCGGTCTGGCCTTTCGTGATCTTTGGATTACCCTGGAGCTGAATGAAAGTTTTAAAATACAGGCCGGCCGGATGTATGTCCCTTTAACCCGGAATTACGGGACCACATCGACCAAATCGTTGCTGACCACCGACCTGTCTTTTCTGCAGGGAGGCATTCGCGGAACCATTTTTTATACCAGTAAAGTAGGAAGGGATGACGGTGTGACCCTTTGGGGCAATCCTTTTAACGGACGGCTCCAATACCGGGTGATGATTTCGGAAGGACTGGAAGATTCAGGTAATCCGGAAGACAACCTTCGTTTTGTGGGCCGGGTGGCCGTTAACCTGTTGGAACCTGAGAAAGGCTGGTTTAATCAGGGGACTTACCTTGGGCGGAAAAAAATTCTGAGCTTTGGCGCCGGAATCGACAGTCAGAGCAACCTGACATTGAATGATGAATCGAAACAGGATAACTTCATCTGGACCATCGATGGCTTCTTTGACCACCCGCTCGGAGTGAATGCCGTCACCCTTGAGTCGGCATACATTCACATCCGAAACAGCACACAGGGAAACAGTTTCGCACAGTTTGTTTCCGGCGACGACTGTAGTCTTTTCTACCTGCAGGGAGGTTACTACCTGGGCCGTTCAATCGGACCCGGTTTTTTGCAGCCCTATTTCCGATATGAAACAGCCGCTGTGGAGCAGAAGAATGATACCCGTTTTTTCAGCGGCGGACTTAACTATTACCTGAAAGGGCACAATGCTAAAGTAAGCCTGGATTATTCGCTTATTGACCATTCCGGCTCCCGTAACCAAAGTATTGTTACTATGCAATTGGCTCTTGGAATTTAATGTCGGGCGAACGGATGCACCCGCCTGTACCCGTCTGCACTCCTCTGCACTCTTCTGGCGGATGCAAGACAGTCAGGTAATTTCTTTTCGGTGTACTTCGGGCTCCTTTTGGCTATTTGCTGATCTTTATCAAAATGACTCCTTTGGCAGGGACCGTGGCCGTGAATTTGCGGCTGAAACGACCTAAGTTTTTTTGTCGCCATAGGTCGCGGACAAGGTATTTCCCGTTTAACCGGACTTCGGAGAAGTCGAAGGTCATTTCCGACTCTTTGTTTCCGCGATTAAACATGCCCACTGCTTTTGATCCGTCGACCAGATTCTTGACCATCAGGAAAAGTTCCTCGTTTTGTTTGATGACCACTGCGCCTTCGCCGAGTGGGTCCTGATCAATTTCAATTACTTCCGGGTTACAGAGTACATTGATTGTAAATTCGTCAAGCCTGGACATATCACCGCTGTAAATCAACGGTGCAGCCATAAGGCACCACAGCGACATATAGGCGTATTGCAAGTCGGCAGACATCGGTGTTAACTCGGGGATGCCCATTTTACGGGCATTGCCGATGTAGCCAATCTGGAGGTAATCCGGATCATTCCATTCACCCGGCTTTGAATACTGGCGATATTCGCTGTTTTTCAGGGCAACCTCAAAGATGCGGTCGAGTTCAAAACCCAGATCGCCCGAGGTACGCCAGCAATGACCACCAACCGCGGCGCCCCATTTCCAGACTTCACCCATGCCGTACTGACACAGATTAAAAACAATATCGCGGTTTTGCTCCTTCAAAATTTCACCCATGAGCCGGTAAGGGTATTGGTAACCTTCCAAAGTAGGTTTCCCGTTAACCGGATCAGGAATTCGGCGGTCATCGGGGTTTTTTGCAATTCCGCCATAGCTGCACCAGTCATATTTGAGAAAATCGAATCCCCAGGCTGCAAATTGGCGGGCATCCTGCTTTTCGTGCTGGTAGCTCCCTGCAAACTTTCCGCAGGTTAAAGGCCCCGGTGAGGTATAAATGCCTGCTTTTAAGCCTTTTGAGTGAATGTAGTCTGTCAGGGCATTCATGTCCGGGAAATAACTGTTCGGAATCATATTTCCCTGCTCATCGCGCAAGGGTCCGACCCGTTTCGGGTCGTTATGCTTTGGAGAATTCATCCAGCAATCGTCGATATTTACATATTGGTATCCCACGTCGGCCATCCCGCTGCTAATCAGGATGTCAGCCGCCTCGCGCATCATTTGGTCAGTGACACGATCGTAATGAGCATACCAGTGATTCCAACCCATGGGCGGGGTGAGGGCAAGTTTAGCGCCCGAAACGATTGTGAACTCACGAGTCGCTTTGCCTTTCGCATTCTTTGCCGTGATCATCAGCGAATATTTCCCCTGGGAAGGTGTTTTCCCCGAAATAATACCGGTGTTTTGATCAAGGATTAAACCGGTGGGCAGACCTTTCACTGAAAACCGAAGCGGTCGTTCACCCTGACACGGTATCCGGTAAAGGAAAGGATGTCCCGGGCGTGCCCCATAGACCAGCGGGCCGTTAATCCGGGGTTGTGGTTTGGGTTTCGGAGTCAGCATCAATCTTTCCGAAACCGCCGGTCCGCCTTCCGCGTTTTGACTGAACAACTGAATTGGGCAAAAATATCCTAAAACAGCAATCAGTAACAGGATGGAACAATGCGAAATTTTATTCATTATGAAAAAGTTTAGTTTTAGTCAGCAATCGTGATCCTGATCCGTTTGTATGGTCGTCTGACAAAACCAGACAGCAATACACCTAATCGCTGCAAAATTAGAGATTTTAGTCAGATTTTAATTGCAGATAAGAAGGAATAAGTTTTCCGGACTTACCATTTGTTTTGCCGGATCTCCGCTTTCAATCCCTGTTGTGCCGGCTTGTTAAATTTATTTCAGACCCCACCATTCAGTGAGTATTTTTTGTATTCTTTTTGAAATTCACAGGACAAAACCGGGCAAATGGATATCTTTGCGAACTGTTGAAAGTACCCCCTTAAATGAGGGACGAGCGTTGAGATGAAGTAAAATGTCAGACAAAAAAATCAAAAATATGAAACGAGCCCGGAACGCCGCAGTTTAAGCCCAAGGTGATGTTTATTGGCGAGTTCCATACGTCGATGTCCTTTAGAAAAGTAATGAAGTTTAGTACGCAAATTATGCACAGTTAAATTGAAACAATAAACATATGAATCAGGGAAAAAAATTAAGCGAGAAGTTTTATGAAGTGTTAAAGTATGAAGGAGTTGTTTCAATCATGACATCAGGAATTGAACCTCATTTGGTTAATACATGGAATTCATACATCGTTGTGACGGATGACGAACGACTGTTGCTACCGGCTTATGGCTTTAGAAAAACCGGCAAAAACCTGGAGGTAAATAACCAAATTACAATTTCAGTTGGCAGTAAGAGCGTATTGGGATTTAAAGACTATCAGGGCACGGGTTTTATCGTCAAAGGAACTGCCGGATTCATTGACTCGGGAGCAGAATTCGATATGATGAAGGAAAAGTTCTCTTTTTTAAACCGGGTTTTGGAAGTCACTGTGGAGAGTGCGAGGCAAATGCTGTAATTTTTTCTCTTTTGCTGTCATGACATTTGAAAATTTTCAATATTAATAATTGGGCAGACTGATGAACCTGGCTCAGGAGTCAGGAGTGTTTACGATCCGTCTCCCTGGTTCTTTATATCCTCATGTTTCGGCATTGAATCGGAGAAAATCCTGATATTCACTGATCATTTTTTTTACGATTGCCGGATTGTCTTTCATCACATTGTTCCTTTCAGCAGGATCGGTTGTGAGATCAAATAACAAAGTATCTCCGTTCATTTTTCTGGTTTTATGCCGGGGTAGTCGGCTGGAGTAGCCTGCTCGACAGGCGCGATAATTGTTTTTTCGTCAGGGGCTAAAAGAGTTCATTGGATATTACAACAATCAGCGGACACACCAGAGTTTAAACAGAATGACACCAAATGACTGGTATGAATATGCTGCATGATTGTTCCCATTTTTCAGCAAAGGACCGGATTGATCCGGAACCTGTCAAGGCTATACAAGCGCACTGAAGGCCGGCCTTGACAGAACCCATATCAATCCCGAAAGAGGCTTACAATGGGAACAAACCAAACTTAAGAATCAACACCTATTGTCGAAGAAAGGGGAGTAATACAAATGTCTTCACCTATTTGCTTCCATTATGTCGCTTTATAATCATGCCAAACACTCTTATTGGGCAGAAATCCACGAATTGACTGAATACGTATTTAATTCTACTTTAACACATTTCATTTTCTTGCCTTTCAAAAGCGTTATTAATGTTCGTTTGTCTTCGGCAATGTCGTTCAAACATTTGATCAATTATGTCATCCTCAGACATTTGTCGGTACAGTTTGAAGATTATCCATCGTTTTATGTCCCGGGCTGAAAGCAATGGGACGTTGTCGAAACAAAGCAGTTTCTCTTTCAACACAAAGGTAGAAAGCAGAAAGTTAAGCGCGATCTGGTGCTGCCAGGCCAGCCATTTGTGCGTCTGGTATTTGCCCATGCCCAATATCTGCTTGTTTTCTTTGATACAGTGCTCAACGAAAAAACGTTGCGCCTGCATGTAGGCTATGCCTTTTTCAGTATATTGTTCCAGGTTGGCGTTGGTAAAGGAGTACTTGTATTCCCAGTCGCCTTTGCTGTTCTTTGTCCGGCGGATCATCAACAACCGACGTAACATCCGGCAGTTGTCCTGATCGAAAATATAAACCTTTCGGAAGTGATAGCCGCCCTTCAATACACCTTTGGACGTATTACGTACTTCTATTGACTGCCAGTCTTTTTCTTCCAGCCCCGACATGTAACGGTCGGCCCTTGTACCTTTTGACGAAGGTTGGGGTTTTGTCGGTGCTTTTCCCTTTTTTGATTTACGCTCACGTATCTCCACGGCACATTCCTCAAAATACAGGGTCTGGTTTGAATGAATGTCAAGCATATAAACATAGCCCATCTCTCCAATAGCCTCGGCCAGTTCTGTACTGTTGCCGTAATACCCGTCCCCGCCAACATAATTAAAGTCTACGCCCAACAACTTCTGGTGTTTGACCATGTCAACAGCGATCTCCCACTTCTTTTTGAAGACACGCTGCTCATCCGGGATACCCGCCTCATCACATCGCACTGGATCCGAGCACCAGGATTTCGGCAAATAGAGCCGGGCATCGACCATCGAGGCGAAATCCCCATTGCTTAATGCACCGAACACAGCTACCTGAGAGTTGGCTATTTCCCCAACATTGCCGCAATATTGAGGGGCTACGCCCACGCTCTTTTTACCTTTTTTCTCCCAACCGCTTTCGTCAATGATGAGCCCCGTAAGTTTGCGCCGGGGCAGGCTCTTACCCACATCAAGGGCTACCTTGTCAATCAGTTCCCGGTAATCCCACGGCGATTCGGTTATGAAATGCTGCATCTGGTGGTAATTGGCGAACATCTCTTCGCTTACACGCTCTATGTTGCTGATCTCGCTCATAAATATCCCCTGACAATAAGTCTGTGCCTTATCGAAAAAATATTTTGTTTCACTTCTAAATATATCCTGGTAAGCAGATAGATAACTCGCGAATCGCCCATCATAGGGCGCAGTGTTTCTCCATATCTACCTCGATTTTTAACTTGTGTTAACCATGCTAATGGCCTCTTTGTTTGTTTCTCGATGACAACATGAAGATACGACTTTTATACCTGATATACAAATATTTAACATCTATTTTTACTCCTTTTTTGATATGTTAAAGTAGAATTAAGTCATTTGGCATGTTGTAAAGCATGATAAATTAAATTTTCTATTCTGTTCTAAAGCGCTACCTTTGTTTAACAGGGAACAGAACAGAACAGTATGTTGATGTGACTTTATAATTTATAACAACATTCTAAAATATTATGAAAAAGCCATACAAATCTGATCTTACTGACTTCAAGATCTAAGCATTGCTGGATCACCAAAGACAATTACATCTTAATTTGTTTGAGTATCAAGCAAATTCGATTCAACGCCAATGTATTTGACTTGAGGAATGTAAATATCTAAATATTTACATTTTAGAGATTTTATCTTATTAAAATCTTGCTGGAGCAAAGAATTTTTAAGCGATAATGTTTTATTATTGTGTGTTAGTTAGGCTAAAATAATAAACAGACTCTACTAAATGGAACAAAGGATAAAGGATTGTTACAAACTTAAACTATCCATAAGTATGGTTTTTATTGTAATTTAATGAGTTCCCTTTGTTTGGGGGCTTCTAAAATATAGAAGGCTAACCGGAACAGAGCGAATGATGCTATTCGACACTCAGAACAAAGAACGAAATTACATAAAGAATAAAATAATAACATAAGTGTCTCTTAAAAATAGTTAAATTCATCTATAACTAACATATAATCAGTTGTGTTGATTGCGAAAATCTTGTCGGCCTTTTGAAATGGTTATATTTGTTTGAACCCATAAAGTCAGGCAGATATGAACCAGGGCAAGTATGTTTTCAGTCAGATAACAGAATTTATACCGCAACGATATTTCGAAAGAATTATGGTGAAATACAAGGATAGAACAGGGCAATGGAGTTTGACAAGCTGGAATCAGATGCTTGTTCTCATGTTCGGTCAGTTGGATGGCTGCAACAGCCTT
>JBFXKJ010000072.1:0-14932 GCA_050173895.1 Mangrovibacterium sp.
TTAGTGAAGGCCGGACAGGTACTGGTCAAGATTCCCCGTGCTTCCGGTAAGGCTGGTGACATCACTGGTGGTCTGCCCCGTGTAACCGAGCTCTTCGAAGCACGTAACCCGTCGAACCCGGCTGTTGTTTCTGAAATCGACGGTGAAATTTCGCTGGGTAAGATCAAACGTGGTAACAGAGAGATCGTTGTTAGCTCGCGCTCAGGTGAAGTCAAGAAATACCTCGTGCCGTTGTCAAAGCAGATCCTTGTTCAGGAGAACGACTATATCAAGGCCGGCACGCCCTTGTCAGACGGTGCGATCACGCCTTCCGATATCCTCGCAATTAAAGGTCCGACCGCTGTGCAGGAATATATTCTGAATGAAGTTCAGGATGTATACCGGATGCAGGGGGTAAAGATCAACGACAAGCATTTTGAGGTGATTATTCGCCAGATGATGCGTAAAGTTGAAATTGACGACCCGGGGGATACCCGCTTCCTTGAAAAGCAGGTGGTTGATAAGAATGAGTTCCTGCACGAGAACGACTGGATCTACAATAAGAAAGTCGTGATCGAACCGGGCGACTCGGAGCTTCGTGCCGGGATGATCATCACCTCGCGCAGGCTAAGGGATGAGAATTCATCGCTGCGTCGCCGTGACAAGAAACTGGTCGACGCGCGGGAGGCTATTCCTGCTACCTCAAGCCAAATCCTCCAGGGGATTACCCGGGCTGCATTGCAGACCCGTAGCTGGCTGTCGGCGGCTTCCTTCCAGGAAACCACCAAGGTGCTGAATGAAGCGGCAATCCAGGGGAAAGTCGATTATCTCGACGGATTGAAAGAGAACGTGATCTGTGGTCATTTGATCCCTGCCGGAACCGGATTGAAGGAATATAAGAATCTGGTGGTCGGCTCACGTGAGGAATATGACCGTTTGGTTGATGTGAAGGAAACTGAAGAGGTTGACCAGGAAGATTAATCAGATGGAAGAGAATAACGTAAAAAATCAGCTTAACATCGAACTGAGTGAGGAAGTGGCCCAGGGCACCTATTCAAACCTGGCGATCATCACCCATTCCAGTTCGGAGTTCGTCATCGATTTTGTCAGGATTATGCCGGGCATTCCCAAGGCGAATGTTAAATCCCGGGTCATTCTGACCCCGGAACACGCCAAGAGGCTTTTGCTCGCACTGGAAGACAACCTGCGAAAATTTGAGAAGATGAACGGGCCGATCAACCTTCACGGAGGAGGGCACGACCCGCTCATTCCTCCGGTTTTCGGAGGTCCTGCCGGCCAGGCATGATCAAAAAGATACTGAAGACGGGTGCAGAGAAATCTGCGCCCTTTTTTTTTCCGGGAGGGAACGGCCTGAACAGCTTGAGCCTCATTATAAAAAAACAGGATTGGTTCAGCCTCAAAAAAAGCCCGGCAGGTTTCCCTCCGGGCTTGCAGATCATTCAATTCTTTTTTTTAAATCAGTTTCCAGCCTTCACGATACTGGTAATGCATGTGAGCGGCAGCGGCTCCGTCCTCATCGTCCACGAATTTTTCGGTGACCGGGTCCCACTTGATGGTGCGACCCATATCAACAGCGATATTGCCGAGGGTACAAACGGTACAGCTCCTGTGCCCGATTTCGACCGGGACAACAGGATCAACCCGGTTTTTCACTGCTTCGATGAAATTGATCTGGTGAGGGATCTTTGTTTCATAGGGCGTCTGATCATCGGCTGCTTCGGCCGATTTCGGAGGCAGAAGCGAATCGTCCGATGCCTTAAAATGTCCCCTGGACACTTCGAGCCAACCCTTGTCTCCGGTGAACTTCACCCCCTTGGTATTGGCTTCGTCAAATGGTTCGGAAGTCATCACCACTCCGTTTGCATACACATATTTAATGTACTGTGACTGATCGCCCAGCGGAGATATTTCAACCGGACCGCTGTTATCCATTTGCAAACCCCATTGCGCAATGTCGAACATGTGAGCACCCCAGTCGGTTGTGAAACCACCGCCCATTTCCTTGTACCATCTCCATGCGCCCCAGATTTTTTCATTTTCGACGGGATCGAGCGAGATGGGAGGATTCAGCTCATTGTTGAAGTGGATGTTCCCTGGAAGCGGGCCGAGCCATAAATCCCAGTTCAGATCAGATGGTACGGGTTCCTCCGGCAAATCATATGGCTTGGGTGGAGCTCCCACATAGGCGTTCACTGTCTGGATGGTTCCCAGGCGCCCTTCATGCACCATTTTTACAGCATGCTGGAAATTGGGATCGGAGCGCTGCTGGCTTCCGATGCCCAGAATCCGGTTATTTTCACGAACAACCTTGATCAACTGCTGGCCTTCGTATATGGTGAATGTCATCGGCTTCTCCAGGTAGACGTCCTTGCCGGCCTTGCAGGCAGCAATGGCAATCATGGCGTGTGCATGGTCGGGAACCGCAATCACTACCGCGTCGATATCCTCCCTTGCAAGCAGGTCGTCATATTTTTCATAGGTTTCAACCTTGACATCGACCTTGTTTTTGCTGTAGAAGTCACCTACAAACTTGGCGAAACGTTCACGTTTTCTCCCGTAAACATCGGCGCCGGCAACAACACGTACCCCGGGAATCTGGACAAACCCGTTCAGCAAAAACATCGCCTGGCGACCCATTCCGATAAAACCCAGGGTAATGTGATCTTCTGCCGGCTTACTTTTGCAGGAAACAAGGGATGGGATGAAACTCATTCCGGCCATTCCAAGAGCAGTCGTTGTCAAAAACTGCCTTCTTGAAAAAGCATTTTTTTCTTTTTCTTTCATACGTTAATAGTTTGTTTTTTTTAATTGTCGTACAGAACTCCCATGTTGCCGAAAACTATTATCATAAACTCGGGCGTTACGGCGCAACATGCTCGTTTCATATGTTTATCGTTTCAATTTAACCGTGCATAATTTGCGTACTAAACTTCGTCACTTTTTTAAAGAACATCGACGTATGGAACTCGCCAATAAACATCAGCTCGGGCGGATGCCGCGGCTTCCATGGCTCGTTTCATATGTTCTCGTTTCAAATTAAGTGTGTAAAACTGAATATTCTCCGCTTTTTTTGTAAAAATAAGGATATTTCACTTAGTTCAATGGCTTGAAGACCAATTTTTATTGCCTGCACGGCTTTCTCCTGTATTTAAGATATGATCTCCTGAAAGCGGGGCCTAAACCCGTAGGCAACGGCGCTGAGCAATTTTTGATCTATTGTTGGTGGAAGTCCTCTCTCAGTTTAGAAATAGAAGAAGAACGTTTCGACGAACGTCGAAATGATATTTTTAATATTAAATTTTTGATAATTATTTTTTAAGAAAAAGTATGGGAAAGTGCTCCGCCATAAAAATTAGGTAATATTGAAAGATTTTTATAAAATGGGAAATCTTTTTGAATCGAAAGGTCAATCACCTGATGGCCAGCATATTAAATTCATGTTCATGAATATGTTTTTTTAAAAGTGTTGTCACTGAGGGCTTTGGCTTAAATCGAAACCGGAGACGGTTTTACTATTCGGACAAAATATTTCCTGTTTGTAAGAATTCATGGCTAACAACGATGTGCCGCCAAATAAAATTAAAACAAAAAAAACCTGCATATATGAATAATCTGGATTTGGCAATGGAATTGCTGGGCGTTGGGATGACCACTGTTTTTTTTATTCTTTTTCTGGTTGTTATGATCGGAAATCTGATCATCCGTTTTGTAAATAAATACATTCCTGAGGAGTTACCTGCTGCTGCGGCTCCCGCCGCGGAACCTGACCCGCGCAAAGTGGCGGCTATTGTCAGTGCCGTTAAAATTCTGACGAAAGGGAAAGGGCATGTCACAAAAGTCGAAAAAATCTAAAACCATTTAAGCTGATAAAAAAACATCAACGAATGAAACGAGCATGTTCGCTAAACACTAACACGGATGAAAATCTCACATGCGAGTTCCATCCACCTATAAAAAACCAAATTATTTTCGGATGAAATAGCCATGATTTGGGGAACGCCAACCGGAAAGGAGAATAAAGTTTCATCATGGCTATTCCATTTGGCAACTAAAAAACAAATTATTCACAAATGAAAAAAGGAAAAATTAAATTCTCATTGGTCTACAGGGATATGTGGCAATCGTCGGGAAAGTATATGCCCCGTGTGGATCAATTGGTTAAAGTTGCTCCGCATATTATAGATATGGGATGTTTTGCCCGGGTTGAGACAAATGGAGGAGGTTTTGAGCAGATTAATCTTTTATTTGGAGAAAATCCTAACCATGCTGTGCGGCAATGGACAAAACCGTTCCGGGCAGCAGGAATTCAGACACACATGCTCGACAGGTCGCTGAACGGACTCCGGATGAGCCCTGTACCCGCAGATGTCAGAAAATTAATGTATAAAGTCAAAAAGGCCCAGGGGACAGATATTACGAGACCCTTTGACGGGCTGAACGATGTGCGGAATATTCTCGACTCGATCCGCTATGCCAAAGAGGCGGGTATGATCGCCCAGGCAGCATTGAGTCTTACCTATTCTGAAATTCATACGGTCGACTATTTTGTGAATATGGCTGATGAGCTGATCAAAGGCGGCGCCGACGAAATCTGTCTGAAGGATATGGCAGGGATCGGCCGTCCCGCATGGCTGGGTCAGATCGCTGCCGGGATCAAGAAATTGCATCCTTCTGTTCCCCTTCAGTATCATTCCCATTCCGGTCCGGGATTTGCGTTGGCTTCGATCCTGGAGGTTTGCCGTGCCGGAGTGGAATTTGTCGACGTAGGCATGGAACCGCTGTCGTGGGGAACCGGACATGTCGACTTGCTGGCCGTTCAGGCGATGTTGAAGGATGACGGCTTCGATGTGCCGGAGGTGAATATGGATGCTTACATGAAGGTGCGCGGTCTGACACAGAGTTTTATCGACGATTTCCTTGGGTATTATATCACCCCGAAGAACCGGGCAATGAACTCGCTGTTGATCGGTCCCGGATTGCCGGGTGGAATGATGGGCTCGCTCATGGCCGATCTTGAAAATAACCTCGATAGCCTCAATAAGTGGAAAATAAAAAATAACCAGCCAACCCTCACAGAGGATGAGCTGCTGGTGAAACTGTTTGATGAGGTAGCCTACATCTGGCCGCTTGTTGGTTATCCGCCGCTGGTGACACCCTATAGTCAGTATGTGAAAAACCTGGCATTGATGAATGTGATCCAACTGGAAAAAGGGAAGGAACGCTGGAGCATGATCGCCGACAACATCTGGGATATGCTGATGGGAAAAGGAGGCAAACTTCCGGGTGACCTGGCGCCGGAAATCAAAGCACTTGCCAGGGAACAGGGAAGGGAAGAGTTCACAGCCCATCCGCAAAGCCTGTTCCCGGATGCACTCGACAGCTTCAGAAAAGAAATGGAGGAAAAAGGATGGGAAACAGGAGCGGACGATGAGGAGTTGTTCGAGCTGGCTATGCATCCCGAGCAATACCGGGCCTATCGTTCCGGAGCCGCCAAAAAGGCATTTGAAGAAGATCTGGCGAAACGCCGTGAAGAAGGCGGTGGTTTACTGGAGGGGACAAAGAAGGTGGCCGCTTCGGTTCAGGCTGACGTCCCCACCTTTGCTCCTTCGACTCTGATGGTCGATGTGAATGGCGAAAAATTCCGCGTATCGGTTTCATACGACGGCGATCCGAACGGACCGGTCGCTTCCCCGGCAAACGGGCAGCAATCTGCACAGGCAGAACCGGCTTCTGTGATCCAGGAAAGCGGCGCCGCCAGGGAAGTGCTGGCTCCTCTGGAGGGAAAATTCTACCTGACAAAGGAAAGTTCTGAAGTTCCGCTGAAAGTTGGAGCGACCGTAAAGGAAGGCGATCTGATCGGCTACATTGAGGCGATGAAGACTTTCAACGCAATCCGGTCGGATGTTGCGGGGACCGTGACGGAGATCCGGGTCGCCAGCGGCGCAGACGTGGAAGAAGATGATATATTGGTCCAGATCCGGTAAAAACAAAAGACTATGTCAATTATTGAGACTTTATATAAAATGACGGCCTTTCAGGCTATCATCGAACAGCCGGGAACTCTGTTAATGCTTGCGATCGGGGGATTGCTGCTGTACCTGGGAATAAAGAAAAACTATGAACCACTTTTGCTGGTGCCTATCGCATTTGGTCTGATCCTGGCGAACCTGCCGGGCGGCGGCATGGGAGTGGTCCCTGCCGAAAAAGTTCAGATTGATGAACACCATTATATGAACCTGTTTGAAATTGCCCATGAATACGGGATCATGAATTTTGTGTATTATTCGCTGATCAAAACAGGCTTTTTACCTCCCATAATATTTATGGGGGTGGGTGCCCTGACCGATTTCGGACCGATGCTTCGAAACCTGAGGCTGTCGCTTTTCGGCGCGGCAGCGCAACTGGGTATTTTCATTGTGCTGATCTCGGCCATTCTGATCGGATTCACTCCCGGTGAAGCTGCGTCGCTTGGAATTATCGGCGGTGCAGATGGCCCTACGGCAATTTACACGACGATCAAACTGGCACCGCATCTTCTCGGGCCGATCGCGATTGCAGCTTACTCCTACATGGCACTCGTTCCGGTGATCATCCCCCTGGTAACCCGTCTTGCCTGCAGTGAGAAGGAACTGCGTATCAATATGAAGGAGATGGACAAACGTTATCCTCCCCGGTATACGATTAAAAATATAAAGACCGTAAAGATCATTTTTCCGATTGTTCTGGGAATCCTGATTTGCCTGGTCGTTCCTTCGGCAGCTCCGCTGCTGGGTATGCTGCTGTTCGGGAACCTGATCAAAGAGATCGGCGTAAATGTGGCCCGTCTTTCCGATGCAGCGACCGGCTCCATCTTGAATACCGCCACAATTTTCCTCGGATTGGCTGTGGGTGCCACGATGACAACAGAGGTTTTCCTGAACTTTCAGACGATTATGATCGTGGTGGGCGGGTTTCTGGCCTTTGCCGTATCAATAACCGGCGGAATCTTCGGGGTGAAGATCTATAACCTTTTCTCTAAAAAGAAGATCAATCCCCTGGTGGGCGCCACCGGACTGAGTGCAGTCCCCATGGCTTCCAGAGTGGCCAATGAAATCGCGATTAAATATGATGTGAAAAATCATATTCTTCAGTATTGTATGGCCAGCAACATTTCAGGAGTCATTGGCTCCGCTGTGGCCGCCGGCGTATTGATTTCATTTCTGAGTTAATTGTTGTAAAATGACCGGAAGGAAGGGCTCCTTACCAAAGTCTTTTCCTTTTGATAATTCCGGAACAGGACTTCTGCAGAGAAGTCCTGTTTTTTATGCGTAAAGCCGGTGAGACGAAAAAACGGCTGGATCTGTCTGTTTATTTTAACTGCACCAGCACAACTGACTTGGAAGGAAGTTCCAGCTTAAGCCGGCCATTTTTGGGCTGTTTCAACTCAAAGGCTTTCATGCTGATTTTCTCTTCTTTTCCGAAATCATTGTAGTCGTTCATATTTTGTGCCGTCACAATTTTCCCGTTTGCTGAGGTGAAATTCATGCCGGTGATGGTCAGATCGACACTTTCGGCCTTGTTCGGGTTCAGGTTGCAGAGGGTGACCGATACCACACCATCCCTGAGTGATGCCGATCCGTTGACCGTCGGCACTGAAATGCCGTTCAGCTCATACTTACCCGTCTCGAGATTTAGCGGTACCATCGTGGCCCCCTGATGGACAGCGTACATTTTAAAAACATAATAGCTCGGAGTGAGGACCATTTGCTCATCCTTTGTCAGGATCACCGATTGCAGGACATTCACCGTCTGTGCAATATTGGCCATCTTTACCCGGTCGGCATGATTGTTGAATAAATTCAGATTGATACCGGCCACCAGGGCGTCTCGCAGTGTATTTTGCTGATAGAGAAAACCGGGATTCGTACCGGGTTCAACGTTAAACCAGTTTCCCCACTCATCGACGATCAATCCAATCCGTTTTTCAGGATCATATTTATCCATAATGGTTGAATGGCGTTGTACCAGGGTTTCCATTTTCAGTGTGTTTTTCATCACCTTTATCCAGTCTTCTTCATTGAATTCCGTGGCCGATCCTTTGTCGCCCCAGCTGTTGGTGAAAGTGTAATTGTGCAGCGACACACCCTGTACAATGCCGCGATGCCGTGAAGTCTTCTGCATCAGCACTTCCATCCAGTTATAATCGTCTACATTGGGCCCACCGGCTATCCGGTACAGGTCTCCCCGGCAATAAGAGGCGAACCGGTTGTACAGATCGGTGTAATATTCGGGAGTCATATTCCCCCCACAGCCCCAGTTTTCGTTCCCGACACCCCAGTACCGGACTTTCCAGGGTTCCTGCCGTCCGTTCTGTTTGCGCAGGTCGGTCATCGGACTGATATTGGAAGAGGTGACATATTCCACCCATTCGGAAGCCTCCTGAACGGTACCCGAGCCAACGTTGAGACAGATGTAAGGCTCTGCGCCGATCAACTCACAAAAATCCAGGAATTCGTGTGTTCCAAAACTGTTGTCTTCCGTAACACCACCCCAGTGTACATTCACCATCGCAGGCCGTTTGTGCCTGGGACCGATCCCGTCCTTCCAGTGATAGGTGTCGGCAAAACATCCCCCCGGCCAACGTAAAACCGGAATCTCCATGTCCTTCAGCGCCCCGACAACATCATCCCTGAAGCCCCTGATGTTGGGAATGGGAGAGTCTTCTCCGACATAAATACCTCCGTAAATACAGTGACCCAGATGTTCGGCAAAGTGTCCGTAAATGTCCTTGCTGATGGTCGTTTTCGCCTGGTCCGCATGAAGAACCAGCTTTGTTTGCCCCGATACCAGCGCGGCCACGCAAAATAAAAAAACAAGTAAAATGGCAGTTTTCTTCATAATAAGCTGTTTTATGTAATTATTCAGTGTGTATTTGATCGAAATCTGCAAGAATCAAAAATAATAAAAGTATTTAGTACTTTTTTCGATACAGGTTATAAAACATTTTTTTAAGGTGTTATTTTTTAGCAAATAAATTCCGGATTATGACTTTTTTCAGAGTCAAATCAGGTAAGGATCAACTATTTTTGAAGGTGTTTCATGGATGAATGTTCTTTTTAATGATAAGATAAGCATGGATCGGGATGAGGTTAACAGGATACTCGCGTTGATCAGGCGTGAAGTGGTTCCTGCAATCGGATGTACAGAGCCGGCGGCAGTGGCGTTGGCCGTTGCCAGGGCCAGGGAGGTTTTGCGCGAGAATGTGATTCGGTCGGAGGTATGGCTGAGTGCGAACATGCTGAAGAATTCAATGGGAGTGGGGATACCCGGAACAGGCATGATCGGGCTTCCGATCGCTATTGCCCTTGGAATGGTCACCGGGAAGTCGGACAACGGACTGGAAGTGCTGAAGGAACTGGATGAAGTGAGCCTTGAGAAGGCCAAACGGCTGGTTGAAGGGCAGCAGGTGAGTGTACATCTGAAAGATCCGGCTCCTGATAAGCTGTATATAGAGGCGTACTGTCACAGTTCGGATAGCTTTTCCAAAGTCATCATCTGTGGTGCTCATACGAATATTTGCTATATCGCCCGGGAGAATGAGGTATTGCTGAATACCCTCGATGCAGCAGAAAGCAAACAGACCTGCGAAGAGAGTTCTGAACTTACATTCGGCAAAGTATATGATTTTGCCACGCAGACTCCGGCAGAGGCGATGGCGTTCATTTTAAAAGCAGCAGAACTGAATAAAACGGCGGCTGCGGAATCACGGAAAGGCGATTTTGGCCATTCGGTAGCCCGGGTCCTGGATAGCGGGATCCATAAAAATATACTGGGAGACAGCCTTTTTACAAGGATCATTGCGCAAACTACGTCGGCCTGTGACGTGCGGATGGCCGGAGCGATGGTTCCGGTGATGAGTAACTCGGGAAGCGGTAACCAGGGAATTACCGCGACCTTGCCGGTGGTCGTTCTTGCCGAAGAGACGGGGAAATCCCGGGAAGAACTGATCCGGGCCCTCGTGCTGAGTCACCTGATGTCGATCTATATCAAACAATATCTCGGACGGCTCTCGGGCTTATGCGGGGTGATCGTTGCTGCCATAGGTGCCAGTTGCGGGATCACCTACTTAATGGGAGGAAGCCGGGAACAGATTTCCAGCTCGGTAAAGAACATGATCGGGAATATCACCGGCGTGATCTGTGACGGAGCCAAACCCAGTTGTGCACTGAAAGTTTCAAGCGCCGTCTCGACAGCAGTCATTTCGTCTCTGATGGCTATTGATAATAAAGTTATTTCGTCACTCGAAGGAATTGCCGATGACGACGTCGATCAGACCATCCGGAACCTGACCGATATCGGCTCGGAAGGAATGATCCGGACCGACCGGATGGTTTTGGACATCATGACACGGAAAAAGTAAACACTCCCGGACTACACAAAAGAGGCCATTCCTGATTAAAATCATTATAAATTAGATCCCCTTTGTTCGTGTGTAAGGACTTTTTGAAGAAAAAATTAAAAAGTTTTAAATCTTCAGCAGTTAAGATTTTCCTTCTTTATTCGTCTGTCTTACCCTCCGATTTTTTTAAAAAACAGAGTTTGATGTCTGATTATCTGTTCTCCCGGCCGGTCGCAGGGCTTTGAATCTTTACCTCCTTTGGCTATATTTGCTGGCTTTGCAAAAGAAAAGGTCGTAAAATGGGGCCTTTTTTGCCAATCAAAAGGAATGTTTTTCCTTCACAGGCCGGGAATTCAGAGGTCGCGCTGAGCTTTTCCCGGAGTGCTGCAAAAAGCAATTCCGGGTTGGCCTAAACTAAACAAAAATAAATTAAAAAAAATGAAGGTGTATAAGATGATCGTTCTAGCCAAGCAGGTTCCCGATACCCGGAATGTTGGCAAAGACGCTATGAAAGCCGATGGTACGGTGAACCGTGCCGCATTGGCGGCAATTTTCAACCCGGAGGATCTCAATGCTCTGGAACAGGCGCTCAGGATCAAAGATCTTTTCCCTGGATCAACAGTGACCATTCTGACCATGGGGCCGGGGCGTGCTGCCGAAATTATCCGCGAGGGAATGTTTCGTGGGGCTGACGACGGGATTCTGCTGACGGACCGTGCTTTTGCAGGCTCCGATACTTTGGCTACTTCCTATGCGTTGTCGCGGGTGCTGAAGAAGATCGGTGATTTTGATCTGATCATTGCCGGCCGGCAGGCGATTGACGGGGATACGGCTCAGGTTGGACCGCAGGTAGCTGAGAAGCTTGGGCTTCCTCAGGTCACTTATGTGGAGGCGGTCCAAAAGCTGGAGGAGAAACAGGTCTGGCTTCGCCGTCGTTTGCAGAACGGGATCGAAACGGTGAGCTGTCCGCTGCCGATGCTGATGACCATCAACGGTTCGGCACCGGCGTGCCGGGCGCGGAATGCCAAACTGCTGATGAAATACAAGCACGCAAAGACGGTCACGGAACTTCAGAACTCGAACGAGGATTATTTGCATCTTTATAATGACAGGCCCTACCTGAATATCGCCGAATGGACAGTCAGTGATATTGAAGCCAACCCGCAGGAACTCGGGCTTACCGGCTCGCCTACCAAGGTGAAGACCATTGAAAATGTGGTTTTGCAGGCAAAGGAAGCAAAAGTGCTTTCGCCTTCCGATACGGAAATGGAGGACCTGATGAAGGAGCTACTCGAGAGTCACACAATTGGTTAAATCATCTAAACTGAAAGAAATGAACAGCATTATTGTATATTGTGAAATTGAAGAGGGACAAGTGGCTGAAGTCAGTCTGGAGCTGATGACCAAAGGACGCAGCCTGGCCAATGAACTGGGTTGCAATTTGGAGGCTGTGGCTGTTGGCTGCCAGCTTGAAGGGATTGAAAAGCAGATTTTTCCCTACGGTGTTGACGTGCTTTATGTGGCCGATGATAAACGCCTTTATCCTTATACCACCCTTCCGCACTCATCGGTTATCGTGAACCTGTTCCGGGAGCAGCAACCGCAGATTGCCCTGATGGGCGCCACCTCGATCGGACGTGATCTGGGACCACGTGTTTCATCGGCCCTCCACAGTGGCCTGACAGCCGATTGTACCAGTCTGGTCATCGGGAGCCACGAAGATAAAAAGCAAGGCAAGGTATATGAAAACCTGCTGTACCAGATCCGTCCTGCTTTTGGCGGCAATATTATTGCCACGATCATTAACCCGGATTGCCGTCCGCAGATGGCCACCGTCAGGGAAGGCGTGATGAAGAAAGAAATTTTTGATCCGAAATACAAAGGAAAGCTGGTTAAACTGGATGTTTCAAAGTATGTCAGCGATACCGATTTCGCTGTGGAGATCATCGAGCGCCACATGGAGAAAAGAAAAGTCAATATGACTGCTGCTCCCATTGTCGTTTCAGGGGGATACGGCGTAGGGTCGAAGGAGAACTTCCGTCTGCTGTATGAGCTTGCAGAAGTATTGGGAGGGGAAGTCGGCGCTTCGCGCGCAGCTGTCGATGCCGGCTTTGCCGAGCACGAACGCCAGATCGGACAAACCGGCATTACCGTTCGCCCCAAGTTATACATCGCCTGCGGAATTTCAGGGCAAATCCAGCACCGGGCTGGGATGGACCAGTCTTCACAGATTATTGCCATTAATACCGACCCGGAGGCACCCATCAATGCGATTGCCGATTATGTGATTACCGGTGACGTGGCAGAGGTCATTCCCAAAATGATCAAGTATTATAAAAAGAATACCAAGTAATCATCTTAAATTTTTAAAAATGGCTAATTTTTATACCGATAATAAAGACCTGAAATTTCATTTGACCCATCCTTTGATGGAAAAGATCGTCCGGCTAAAGGAGAGGGACTTTTCAGAAAAGGAGCGGTTTGATTTTGCGCCCATGGATTATGAGGATGCCATCGACAGTTTTAATAAAGTGCTGGAAGTGGTAGGGGAGATCAGCGGCGAGATTGTCGCTCCCAATGCAGAATCGGTCGATTCGGAAGGACCCCGCGTGGTCGACGGTCATGTGATCTATGCCAGAGGAACACAGGAGAATATCAATGCACTGAATCAGGCGGGACTGATGGGAATGTCGCTTCCGCGGCGTTTTGGCGGTCTTAATTTTCCGATCGTGCCCTATATCATGGCGGCCGATGTCGTATCGCGCGCTGATGCAGGCTTTGTGAATATCTGGGGGCTTCAGGATTGCGCCGAAACGATCAATGAATTTGCAACGGAAGAACAGAAGGAAAAATACCTCACGCGGGTGTGTATTGACGGAGAAACGATGGCGATGGATCTTACTGAGCCGGATGCCGGATCGGACCTGCAGGCCGTTCAGTTGAAGGCCACCTTCGATGAGAAATCAGGCCGGTGGTTGCTCAATGGGGTGAAACGTTTCATTACCAATGGTGACGGCCATATCTCGCTGGTACTTGCACGCTCGGAACAGGGTACGAAAGACGGGCGGGGACTGTCGATGTTCATTCATGATAAAAAGAATGGCGGAGTGACTGTTCGACGCATCGAGCATAAACTTGGAATTATCGGTTCGCCGACCTGCGAGCTGGTTTTCCGGGATGCGCCCGCCGAATTGGTCGGAAGCAGGAAAATGGGGCTGATTAAATACGTAATGGCCCTGATGAACGGGGCCCGGCTCGGGATTGCTGCCCAGTCGGTGGGCATCTCTGAGGCCGCTTACCGGGAAGCATTGGCTTATGCAAAGGAAAGAGTGCAGTTCGGGAAAGCCATTATGCGCTTTCCGGCGGTGTATGAAATTCTGGCGAATATGAAAGCCCGGCTCGATGCCTCCAGAACGTTGTTGTATGAAACTGCACGTTTTGTTGATGTGTATAAAACATACATGCACATTTCAGAGGAGAGAAGCCTGGATCCGGCTGAGCGGGATGAAATGAAGAAATTTCAGAAGCTGGCCGATTTTTACACGCCTCTTGTGAAAGGAATGGCTTCCGAATTCTGTAATCAGCTTGCCTATGATGCGATCCAAATCCATGGAGGTTCGGGATTCATGAAGGATTACCCGGTTGAGCGCATCTATCGCGATGCGCGCATCACCTCCATTTATGAAGGTACAACGCAGTTGCAGGTGGTCGCAGCCATTCGCGGAGTAACGACCGGAGCATACCTGGAGCAGATCCGGAAGTATGAGGCCGAGAAAATCTCGCCCGAACTGGAGCACCTGCGAAGGGCGCTGATCATCCTGACCGATGAGTATGAGCAGGCCATCCATAAAGTGACCGCCGTGAATGACAATGAATTCCTCGATTTTCAGGCCCGCAGGCTGGTCGAAATGGCGGGATATATCATTATGAGTTATCTGCTCATGCTCGACAGTAACCGGGAACCTTCGTTCCTGAAATCGGCCCGGAACTTCCTGCACCTTGCAAAGGCACAGGTGAAAGCCCACGCCGAGTTTATCCGCACCTCGGAGCTGAGCGATCTGGGTCTTTATAAGCATGAAATGGATTAGAGAATACGGAAATCCGGTCAGATAAGAAAAACGGGAGCACAGGAGCGTGTTCCCGTTTTATGTATAAACCGTCGGGCTTCGGTTTTTTTTCTGGTTCTGTAAGAGGCTGACTCATAACAAGCAATACGGAAGAAACCAAAGAGCTCAAAAAATATTTCCCTTTTTGTATTGCAGGAATGAAAAGCTTGCCTATATTTGCACCCGCTTTCAGCAACAATCCGGTTTCAGGGAGTAAGCAGAAAGCGCGGTTCTGTAGGGTTTTGGCGGATTTTTGAGGACTCAGAAAAATTTAAAAAAGTTTTGGAGAAACCGAAAAAAATCATTTACTTTGCAGCCGCAAAAATACAAAGAAGTTCATTGAAGGAAATTAAGGAAAAGGTAGCAAGATAAGGAAATTGACGCGAGAATTTGAGTTAACCTTGAGCGAGGAAAAAGATTGAAAATACAGATTACAACGAAGAGTTTG
>JBFXKJ010000073.1:0-9880 GCA_050173895.1 Mangrovibacterium sp.
GCAATCTTAGCTCAAATTCCAGTTTACTCTTCCGGCATAATTTCGACAAAAAGGGGCGGACACTTTCCTCAAACCTGACGATGGGAGTTTCCCGAAACGACCGGGATGATTTTACCGATGGCGTTTACCGGTATTTTGGTGATCAGCCGCGTGAAGAGATCCAGAAACAGACCAGCGAACAGGCCATCAGGAATCTGAATTACGGTGCAAACATTACCTATACCGAGCCATTGGGCGGACGTAAATACCTGGAAGCAAACTATGCGTTCAATCAGAATCATCATGATGCCGACCACGATGTGTATGACCAGACTGATGGCGAAAATATCTTTAATCCGCAACTGAGTACCGAATACAACAGTGATTATACCTGGCATAAAGGCGGAATGAATTTCAGGTTAAACCGGTATAAATTTAACCTGCAGGTAGGCAGCAGCCTGCAATACACCAGTCTGAAAGGTGAACTGAAGTCACTGGAGTCGGAAGTGGAACGGTCCTTTAAAAACCTGTTGCCGGTTGTCCGTTTTAATTATGATTTTACAGAGACAAAACACCTGAGCTTTGATTATGAAACCTCCGTACAGGAACCTTCCATTCAGCAGCTTAATCCGGCGCTGGATCAGACCGATAAGCTGAACCTTTACCAGGGAAATCCCAACCTGAGGCCGGCCTGTACGCACAACTGGAGAGTAGGGTACAATCTGTTTAATCCGATGAAATTTTTTCACTTTTCGGGTATTTTCAATGTTGATTATACAACCAATGCCATCACCAATGCGATGAGTTATGACAATTTTGCTCGCCTGACCACACCGGTTAACGTTGACCACAGCCTGAATTTACTGGGAAACCTGTCCCTGTTTTTTCCGGTGAAACCATTGAACGGCCGGGTCAGCGTGATCGTGAGGGGACGGGAGCAGCAAAGCATGACCATTCTGAATGATCTTGAAAATATGATCCGTCAACATAATTATGAAGGAGTGCTCCGGTATAGTTACCGGTTGGAGGAGGCCTTTGATCTGAACCTCAGCGCCAGCCTGAAGAAAAACACAAGCAGCTATGAATTCGATCAGCCGGACCAGTCTTTTTTGAACCAGACCTACACGGCAGAAACTTCCCTTTCCTTTTTAAAAAACTACCAGTTCGTTGCTGACTTTAACTATTACGTGTATTCCGATCGGAACAACGATTTTAAAGAAGATATCCCGGTACTGGACCTTTCTTTGTCGCGGTTCCTGCTGAAAAATAAAAAAGGAGAGCTGAAATTTTCAGTTGACAACCTGCTGGACAAAGCAACCGGTGTTATACAGACGGCCAATAGTAATTACCTGGAGCGGCAAACCACGAATTCACTGGGCCGGTATTTCATGATCAGCTTTACGTATTCGCTGAACAAACATTTGAATCCTGCAGGACAGCGTAAGGGGATGATCAGGATCGGAGGATAGGAGAGCACATACACAAGACGTAAGAAGTAAGACACAAGAAACAAGAATCAAGAGCCAAGAGCCAAGAGCGAAGACTCAAGACGTAAGACGAGGGTAAGTTACCGGCTTGCAGCCTCCAGTTTCCGGAAGCAAAATGCCAGACTCCAATATAAAACCCAATATGACTATATTTTGTTGATAATGAGTAAACTAAAATAATTTTTAAAAATAAACGGCATTAAAGGACTTTTTTATCCTTTTATTAGTTATCTTTGTTGCATAAAAAAACTTAAACATATTTTCAAATGCAAATTTCAGGTAATTCAATTGTGGGAGAGATCGTCCGGGCTAATTTTCAGGCGGCACAGATCTTCGAGAACAGCAACATTGATTTTTGTTGCGGTGGAAATATTTCAATCAATGAAGCGTGCAAACGGTCGGGTACGGATGAAGCAATCCTTCTTTCTGAGTTGCAGGCGGTTTTGCAGAGCGAAGACTATGACTCCAGGTATTTTGAGTCACTGCCCCTGGATTTGTTAAGCAATTATATCGTGGAGCGGCATCATCGCTATGTGTCGGAGAAGTCTCCTTTCATTCAGGCAAAACTGCGCAAATTGTGCGATGTTCATGGTGCAAATCACCCGGAGTTGTTTGAAGTGAAACAGCTCTTTGACGAAGCGGTTGGCAATCTTTCGATGCACATGAAAAAGGAAGAACTGATGCTGTTTCCCTACATTGCCAGAATGGTCAGTTTCAAGGATTCGGGTATGGGCGCACCTGCTGAATTCGGAAATGTTTTGCAACCGATCAGCGTGATGATGGCTGAACACCAGGTTGAGGGCGACCGGTTTATGAGGCTTTCTGAAATCACCGGCCGGTATACGACACCGGCGGACGGATGCAATACTTATGAAGTGACTTACCGAAGTATTGAGGAGTTTGAAAAAGATCTTCATCGTCATATTCATCTGGAAAACAACATTCTGTTTCCCAAAGCAATCGAACTTGAGAAGGAACTGATCGATAATTAGGCCTATGTTGTCGCGGAGTACAGAGTACGCCATCAGGGCATTGGTATTTATTCAGCTTGAGAATTGGAAGGAAAAACGCCCGGGGGTTACGGAGATAGCGCGGGAGATTGATGCCCCCGGCGCGTTTACCGCTAAGATTTTGCAGATACTTACCCGGCACCAGCTGGTCCATTCAATGAAAGGCAGGGGTGGCGGCTTTTTCTTTGGCCGCAACGAGAGAGAAACTTCACTCTATGATGTGATCCATGTGATGGAAGGGGATGAGATTTTTAACAAATGTGGTTTTGGTCTGAAAGACTGCAGTGATCAGGACCCTTGTCCGCTGCACGAGCAGTATAGGTTGGTGAGGACTGAGTTTACCAGGCTGGTTAACACCGAAACCATCATCTCGATGGCCCTGAAGGTGCTCCATGGAGAAGCCGTACTGAATCGTGCAATCCATACCGATCAGGCAGGATTGGCCTGACTGTGGAGAAGTCCTTTCCGCTTCAAGGAATTTAAGTTCAATCAGGATTGTTAAACTACAAGGATGAAACAGGGGATTTTTTCCGCTTTCATTTTGATATTTTGGGCGGGATTTGTAAGCTCGATCAGTTTTATGGAAAGCTGGTTAAAATTTACGGCTGCAGGGGTCACCTTGCCGCTTGGACTGAGTATCGGCAAGCTCGTTTTTCATTCCCTGAATATCATGGAATGGGTATTCCTGGTACTTTTTTTTATACTCAGATTCTTTGAAACGAGCGTATTGCGCTGCAATGCGCAGGTTTCTGATCATAATTTTCGGCAGCGTGGGAATTGGAGCGAAGCGGAAATTCGCGAAGTGAATTCCATTGAACCATTAAAAAACAAACTATTAACGAAAAGTTTCAGGCGTCTGTTCAGTGTTCCTCTGATGATCGTTACTGCCTTCTTGTCCATTCAAACTTTTTGGCTGCTACCGGAGTTGAATGAACGTGCTGATCTGATTATCAGTGGGATCAATCCGCCTCATTCGGCAATTCACCTTCTTTACCCGATTGTTGAAGTTTTTAAAGTGATTTTATTGATCTTTGTTGCCTGGGGACAGATACGCCGGTCTGTTGCCGGTGACCCCATTTGAAAGGTTTCAGTTTAAAACAGTGGTTCATGTGGATAAATTAAGCAAACTATACAAGAAACTTCATCGTTGGCCGGGGCTCATCCTTTCGTTCATTCTTTTTTATTACGGAGTCACCGGCATTTTTATGAACCACCGGCAGGTATTCTCGGGAGTCGACCTAAGCCGGGATTTTCTGCCTGAAGGTTATGCATACCGGAACTGGAATAACAGCGCGTTAAAAGGAAATCTGGTTATTGCGCCCGACAGTGTGCTTGTTTGGGGAAACATTGGTATATGGGTAACCGATTCGGCTTTTGCTCGGTATACTTCACTCAATAATGGTTTTCCAAAAGGAAGCGATAACCGGAAAATTTTCGATGTTCACCGTTCATCCGATGGCAGTTTGTATGCTGCCACCCTGTTCGGACTGTATGCTTTTGACGGCGACAGCAGGCAGTGGTGCAAGTTTGATCTGGATGTAGATATTGAACGTTTCGTAGCGATCGAGAGTATTGGAGATACCCTTTATGCGTTGAATCGTTCTTTCCTTTTTAAGGGAAAATCGGAAGGGGTAAAAACGGAATTTTCTAAAATCGAACTGGCAGCGCCTGCAGGCTACAGGCAGCAGGTCGGTTTGTTTGAAACTCTGTGGCAAACCCACTCCGGAGAGATTTTCGGTATGCCGGGAAAACTGTTTGTTGATCTTTTGGGACTGATCACTGTTTTCCTGTCCGTTACCGGAATTATTTATTTTTTCTTCCCCGGTTGGATTAAAAAGCGGATCAGAAGGGGAAAACCGGCCCACAGGCTTGTCCGGACCAATAAATGGTCGCTCAAATGGCACAATAAAACGGGAGCCTGGTTTTACATTCCGCTCACCATCCTGTTTCTTAGCGGTACGTTTCTCCGTCCGCCCCTGCTGATCGCAATCGCCCGGGCAACTATCAGTCCGCTGAAATTTTCTCATCTGGATCAGCCAAATCCCTGGTATGACAAATTGAGGGACATCCTTTACGACAAGGCAACGGGCCGTCTTCTGCTTTCGACTTATGACGGCATGTATTTTATCGAACCGGATTCCTTCCGCCCTGAACGTTTCCGAAATCAGCCGCCGGTAAGCGTGATGGGGATCAATACCTTTGAACCCCTGCAAAACGGATTTTTCATGATCGGTTCTTTCAGCGGATTGTTTTTGTGGAATCCTTCAGTTCCTGAAATAGTCGATTATGCAAAAGGAAAGCTTTGGGAACCAGCGTCTTCGGGGAGACCGGTGGGTGATTTTAAAGTTACCGGAACCATCACAGATGTGTCAGGAAACAAATACATGATCGATTATGACCGGGGAGCTATCCCTTTACATCACAGGAACAACTTCCCCGTGATGCCGGAAAACCTGCTGAAAGAGTCAAAGATGTCGCTGTGGAGTGTCTCACTGGAGATCCATACAGGAAGGATCTTCGAATTTCTTTTAAGCGATTTTTATATCCTCCTGGTGCCTTTGACCGGGCTGGCCGCGGTGATGGTGGTCATCAGCGGGTACCTGCTCTACCGGAGGAGATACCGGAAATAAGAAGAGGCTGTCTCAAAAGATAGAGACAGCCTCTTTTTGTGTATGTAGAAAACCGTAATTTATTTTCGAATGGACCAGCCGGTTTTCAATCCGAAGACGAACCAGCCCAGGTAAAGTGCGCCCACGGCGAAGATCGTATCGCCGATCACCCGGAGCCAGCGGAAGAACTCAAGGGTTGGACTGGCCAGGAATTCGGCCGACCGGGCGTACCACAAGCCATATTTTACACTGGCGACCGTTTGCGCCAGCCCAACCGGAAGCAGGCTGAGTACAGCCATCAGCAACAGTCCGATGTTTAACGACCAGAAAGCAATCCGGATGGTCTTTTCTTTCCAGATAATATGCAGGTTCATGTCTCTCAGGACAAACAGCATGAGGCCTATTCCAAGCATGCCATATACCCCAAACAGAGCGGTATGACCGTGCAGCGGGGTTGTGTTGAGCCCTTGCATGTAATAAAGGGCAATCGGAGGATTAATCAAAAAGCCAAAGATCCCGGCTCCCAGGAAGTTCCAGAACGCCACAGCGACGAAAAAATTGATTGGCCATTTATAGGCTTTGACCCACTCGTGCGCCCTACCCAATTGCATATTGTGGTACGCTTCAAAACCAATCAGTACCAGCGGCACGACTTCGAGTGCACTAAAGGTTGCTCCCAGCGCGAGTATGGAGGTCGGAGTCCCTGAAAAGTACAGGTGATGGAAAGTTCCGAGAATTCCACCGGAGAGAAAAACAATTGTTGAGAACAATACAGTGAGTGTGGCGATGGAAGAACGGATCAGCTGCATGCGCACGAACAGGAAGGCAATTGCTACTGTTGCAAATACTTCGAAGAATCCTTCAACCCAGAGGTGCACCACCCACCAACGCCAGTATTCGGCAATGGCTAAATGTGTTTGTCTTCCCCACATTAAACCGGCGGCATAAAATACCGCAATGGCTATTGAAGCGATAAGGAACAACACCAGCAAATTCCTGTTTTCACTGCCTTTCTTCAATGCGGGCCACAATGCCCTTCCCATCAGAAGTAACCAAAGGAACAGTCCGATCAGCAGGAATGCCTGCCAGAACCGGCCTAAATCGACATATTCATAGCCCTGATGGCCAAACCAGAAATTTTCGACGAGTCCCAATTTTTGCATCACACCCATCCATTGACCTGCCAGTGATCCAACCACGATGATAAGCAAGGCAATGAAAAGGAAATTTACCCCAAACAACTGGAATTTTGGTTCTTTGCCTGAAACCGCAGGGGCAATGAATAATCCTGTAGCCAGCCACGAGGTAGCAATCCAGAAGATTCCAAGCTGGACGTGCCATGTCCGGGAAATTGAGTAAGGTAACAGATCCTGAAGGGGAAATCCATAAAACCCTGAGCCTTCCACCCCATAGTGGGCCGTGACCACACCCATTAGAATTTGAACCAGGATGAGGGCAGTCACCACCCAGAAGTATTTTAAGGTGGCTTTCATTGAGGGAGTAAGCTTTGTTCCCGATATCGGATTCACATCAGGAATAAACGGATTTTTCTCTTCCTCCTTGTGGGAGGCATAGTACCAGGCTAGCAGACCTATTCCAAGCAAAAGGACAATTACGCTAAAGCCGGTCCAGAGATGCAATGATCCGGAAGGTTCATTCCCTACGAGTTTTTCAGCCGGCCAGTTATTGGTATAGCTGATCGTCTCACCCGGACGTTCCGACACAGTAACCCAGCTTGTCCAGAAAAAGAACGCATTCATCTGCGCCATTCTTCCGGCATCTTTGATGCTGTTGTCCGGAATGCTGTAAGCTTCGCGTAAATCGGCTTTGGAGGGATCGTTCATAAACAGTCCCGCGTAATGTTTGCCGATCTCCTGAAACGCTTTTGCCCGAACATCTGAAACAGTAATCGTTTTCGTTTGCGGATCATAGGTGTTGTTACGAAGCTCCTGCTTCAGGCGTTGCTGCAATACAGCCTGTTTCTCCTTGTCCAGCGCATCATACGTCGTGGCATAATCCTTTTGCGCCCATTCTTCTAAAATGAACACAGCCTCCCGATGCAGCCAGTCGGCAGACCAGTCGGGAGCCAGGTAAGCCCCATGTCCCCAGATCGATCCTACTTCCTGACCGCCCATGGACTGCCATATGTTCTGCCCGTCCTTAATATCGGCGTCCGTCATTAATACAGTACCATTGGGGGTGATTACTCTTTCCGGGATCGGCGGCGCTTTACGGTAAATCTCTCTTCCAAAAAAACCAAGTACCCCAAATGAGATTACCATAACCAGCGTGAAACCAATCCATAGCGTCTTTGTCTTCATAGATTGATGATTAAATTGATTAAAATTTTTTCGGCTATAAAGATAGACAAATAAACTATATGAAGACCTGTTTGTCCTTTTATAAATTGACTATTTTTAAGTTTCTTTTTCAGCTGATCACTTTTCCTCAATAAATCACCATTGTGCGAAGGATGTGGTTATCTTTGAAGATTGTTTCGTTGTTGCCGGTTTGGCACGAACATTAATTAAAAGGTATATGTTATCAAAGAGTACAGAATATGCCATCCGGGCACTCGTATTTATTCGGCTTGAGAACTGGAAAGAACGGCGGCCGGGCGTTATCGAAATTGCCAGGGAAATTGAAACTCCGCCTGCATTTACGGCTAAAATCCTCCAGATCCTGACCAGGCACCGGCTGGTGCAGTCGATGAAAGGGAGGGGTGGCGGCTTCTTTTTTTCGCATGATCGTGAGCCGATTACGCTCCATGAAGTGATCCTGGTCATGGAAGGCGACGGATTGTTTCACCGGTGCGGGATTGGTTTAAAGAACTGCAGCAATGAAAATCCCTGTCCCATTCATCACGAATACATGAATGTGAGGGAGGAGATGAGGCGCATTGTGGAAAATGAAACTATTTATTCGCTTGCATCGAAGGTGGCGAGCGGCGAGGCGGTGATTAACCGGATCATTGCGAGCCCGCAAGCTGCGCTGTTAAAGAAAAAAGATAATGTATGAAACGGGCATGGGAGCCGCGGCTTCCGCCCCGGGGTGATATTTATTGGCGAGTATCATACGTCGATGTCCTTTAAAAAAGTAACGAAGTTTAGTACGCAAATTATGCACAGTTAATTTGAAACATAAACATATGAAGACCATTGGGATATTGGGCGGATTGGGACCTGAGGCAACGGTTGATTATTACAGGGAGATTATCCGCGGCTTCAATGAAATAAACCGGGAAGGCAGCCTGAACTACCCCGAAATAATCATCTTCAGCGTTAATATGTCCCGCTTCATCGGGTTTTTGGATGAGCAAAACTACGAGGCGGCGGCGGAGTACATAGCTGCCACGATTAATAAAATGGCAGCGGCAGGAGCTGATTTTGCTGCCATCAGCGCCAATACGCCTCATTTACTGTTTTCGGAGATCAGCTCAAAAGTGAAACTGCCCCTGATCAGCATTGTTGAAGCCTGTGCCGGGAAGGCCCGTCAATTGGGAGTGAAGCGGTGTGGTTTGCTGGGTACCCGCTTTACAATGAGCAGTACCTTTTACAGGGATATTTTTCAAAAGTACGGGATCGAAGTAGTTTCACCTGACCAGGAGCAAATCAAATCGATTCACCAAAAACTCTTCACTGAGCTTGAGGTTGGGATTTTCAGAGAAGAAACCAAACAATTCTTTCTTGGGATACTGGAGAAAATGAAGATCCGGGATGGCATCGACTCGGTTATTCTGGGCTGCACAGAATTTCCGATCATGTTTACTGAAGAACAGTATCTGGACATCCCGTTTCTGAATACCACCCGGATCCATGTTCATGAAATTATTAAGGAATGCATTCGGTGATCCTCTAAAACCGGATACCCGGCAGCAACCCGGGAAGGAGAGCTGCCGGTAATTTTGTTTTCAGCTATTCAGCGAGGATTTTTTGTTTCTCCTTTTCATATTCAGCCTGAGAAATAAGCTTGTCATCAAACAACTGTTTGAGTTCACGCAGTTTGTCGCTTTTTGATTTCTCCGTTTGCTGAACGGTAGACGGAGCTGAAACTTGTGTTCCCGATACAGGCACCATCTCAAATGTGTGGGTAGGCTTATATTTCATTGTCCAAAGGAACGGGAAAAGAAAAAAGACACCTCCGATGATCGCGCCCACATCGGCCTTTTCATCCCTGGAAAAGGGAGTATTCAATGTTTCATATCCTTCTTTTTCAAGTCTTACCGAAGTTGTCGCACCGACATCGTATAAGGATTATTTTACATGGTTTATCAGGACAAAAAGCCAACTTGCAAGAGGACAAGAGTTGGGAAAATGAAAGAGACTGCCTTTTTGACAGTCTCTTTTTTATAGTCGGGGTGAAAAGACTCGAACTTTCGACCCCTTGCACCCCATGCAAGTGCGCTAGCCAACTGCGCCACACCCCGGACTAAGTGGGTGCAAATGTAAGCAATCGGTCTTATACTTCAAAACAATTTTTGGATTTTGCGATTAAGCGAGGGCAAAAAACCAAACGAAGTTTGATGGTTTGCCGAGCGGGAGCAAACTCTACGAAGTGAATTTTGCGATTAAGCGAGGGCAAAAAACCAAACGAAGTTTGATGGTTTGCCGAGCGGGAGCACACTCTACGAAGTGAATTTTGCGATTAAGCGAGGGCAAAAAACCAAACGAAGTTTGATGGTTTGCCGAGCGGGAGCACACTCTACGAAGTGAATTTTGCGATTAAGCGAGGGCAAAAAACCAAACGAAGTTTGATGGTTTGCCGAGCGGGAGCACACTCTACGAAGTGAATTTTG
>JBFXKJ010000073.1:9890-14886 GCA_050173895.1 Mangrovibacterium sp.
GAAGTTTGATGGTTTGCCGAGCGGGAGCACACTCTACGAAGTGAATTTTGCGATTAAGCGAGGGCAAAAAACCAAACGAAGTTTGATGGTTTGCCGAGCGGGAGCACACTCTACGAAGTGAATTTTGATCAACTGTCTTCGCTGATAGGTTTTATCTATGGATTCTTCATTATTATCAATGGAACGAATCTTGCATATCCCCCGACGTTCACTAATTTTGTTGTAGAAAAAACTAAAGGTAATCATCATGTTTAAAGCATTAAATCTTCAGGATGGGAAGAACAACCATAATGAACCGGAAAACGGATCTGAAAGAGTGAAATGTCTGATCATCGGATCAGGGCCGGCCGGATATACCGCTGCCATTTATGCGGCGAGAGCTAACCTGCATCCTGTGATGTATGAAGGTCTCCAGCCCGGGGGGCAGTTGACAACCACGACAGAAGTGGAAAATTATCCGGGTTACCCGGAAGGGGTCACCGGACCGGTGATGATGGAAGACTTCAAAAAGCAGGCTGAGCGTTTTGGTACCGACATCCGTTTTGGACTGGCGACCAAAGTTGACTTCAGCGGTCCGCTTCATAAGGTTTGGATCGACGGCAAAACACTGATTGAAGCTGAAACCGTTATCATTGCAACGGGTGCGTCTGCAAAATACCTGGGTATCGAAGACGAAAAGAAATACGCGGGAGGCGGGGTTTCGGCCTGCGCTACCTGTGACGGGTTCTTCTACCGGGGGAAAGATGTCGCTGTTGTAGGAGGGGGAGATACCGCTGCCGAAGAGGCTATTTATCTGGCGGGGCTCGCAAGAAAGGTCTACCTGATCGTCAGAAGGGATGAACTGCGGGCTTCGAAAGTGATGGCCGATCGGGTAGAGTCGGTTTCTAACGTGGAAATCCTGTGGAAACATCAAACGAAGGGGCTTTTTGGCAATGGTGTGGTTGAAGGCGCCGTTCTGTGGAAAAACAAGGGTGAAGCCGATGAGCAGGAAGTCACGATTAAGATTGACGGATTTTTCCTGGCCATCGGTCACAAACCGAACTCTGATTTTGCGGCTGATTTTCTGGAGCGTGATCCGGTCGGTTATATCAAGACCATTCCGGGGACTTCAAAAACCAATATTCCGGGTGTCTTTGCCTGTGGTGACGTGCAGGACCCCATTTACCGGCAGGCGGTCACAGCCGCAGGTTCGGGATGTATGGCCGCGATCGATGCGGAACGCTTTCTGGCTGAAAAACATATTTAATTCACGATAAGGGTGTCCCGTTGCCGGGCACCCTTATTCATTCTAAAAAATGCTGTTATGACTCGTCTGATATTCCTTTTTTGCAACCTGTTTGCCGTGGTGTCTCTGGCTCAGGAACCGGCCGGACTTTTTGCTTTCAGTGAGGACATTGGAAATCCGCGAATGGCGGGGGAGCTTGCCTATGACGGGTCTGCCCAGCAGTATACGGTCAAAGGCGGAGGTGCTAACATCTGGGGCGTGCGGGATGAATTCCGTTATGCTTACAGCCGGCTGAAAGGAGATTTCATCCTTACGGCCAATTTTTCCTTTGAAGGAAAAAAGGACAACCACCGGAAAACAGGCTGGATGATCAGGTCCTCGACCGGCGACAATGCTGCCCTCTGCGGCGCATTTCTTCACGGCGACGGGTTAACGTCGATGCAATGGCGGGAATTTCCCGGCCAGGAAATGGTCAATCCGGGAAATGAAACGCAGGCGCCCAAGAGAAATTATGAAATTATCCAGCTTGAACGGCGCGGTCAGGAGTTTGTCATGCGTGCGGCGCACCGGGGTGAACCGCTGCAGGTGGTCGCCTCAAAAACTCTGACCGGTTTACAGGGGGAAGTCCTGGCAGGAATCGTTTGCTGCTCGCACGACGAGGCAGTGACGGAAACGGCCCTGGCCTGGAATGTCCGGATTGATCAACCTGTTGCAGATGATTATGATCCCGGCCGGAAAGGCTGGATCGGCTGCCGTCTGGAAACGATGAATGTCTTCGACGGAAAAAGAAAGGTCATTCTCGAGAGCGATGGCCGTTTTGAAGCGCCCAACTGGATGCCCGACGGGGAAAGACTTCTTTTTAACAAAAACGGATCGCTTTTTACGATCCCCGTTGATGGCGGCGAAACTGAAAAACTAAATACCGGAACTGCTGCCGACCTCAACAATGACCATTGTATTTCGTTTGACGGAAAGCTGCTCGGGATCAGCCATAACGACGGAAAAGGATCCAATGTGTTTTGGCTTCCCCTCCGGGGGGGCGAACCGGTAAAAGTGACCGCAGAGGCTCCTTCTTATCTTCACGGCTGGGCCCCAAATAACCGGGAGCTGGTTTATGTGGCTCAACGCAACAACGTGCCGGTTTACAATATTTACCGGAAAGATATCAGCGGTGGGGAGGAGGTCAGGCTGACCAACAATCAAAAATATGAACATGTAGACGGTTGTGAGTATTCTCCCGATGGAAAATACATTTATTATAACGGATCGGAAAATGGCAGTACGATGCATCTTTGGCGAATGAAACCTGACGGAAGCGGAAAAGAGCAGCTTACTTTCGATCAGTACAACGACTGGTTTCCACATATCTCACCCGACGGCAAGTGGATTGCCTTTATCTCCTTCGAACCGGATATCGAGCTCAATTCCCATCCGTCATACAAACGGGTGATGCTGCGCCTGATGCCTGCTTCGGGCGGAGCTCCAAAAGTAATTGCCTGCCTGTACGGCGGACAAGGTACCATTAACGTGAATTCCTGGTCGCCCGACAGTAAACATATTGCCTTTGTAAGTAACTCCGGGAAAAGGTGAACGATCTGAAAATCTTAACTTTCGCTAAAATTTGAAAATGGTGGTGTTTGGAGGAGAAGAGATAGTGCATCAGATCAAAGCAGGCGATCAGCAAGTCTTCGAAAGCCTGTATCGTTTCTTTTACCCCAAACTTTCCTATTTTTCGGGTCAGTATCTGTTAGATGCTGACAACGCCCGCAGTGTTGTTCAGGAAGTTTTCGCCGAACTTTGGGAAAAAAGGGCTTTGCTTCAAAGCGATACGAATATTCAGGCCTGGCTGTTTACCGTCACCAAAAACAAATCGCTGAAGCAAATTGGCAAAGAGCGGTCCAAACAGAGGTATGTCGACTATTTGAAAGCCAGGCAACTGGATGTGAACTATCAGTCGCTGATCGCTTTCGACACCAGTAACTTCCTTTTTGAGGAATTGCAGCAGAAAATAGAAGTGGCTTTGGCAAAGCTCTCCCCTCCGGTGCGCACGGTTTTCGAAAAAAGCCGTTTTGAGGAAAAAAAGAACCGTGAAATAGCTGAGGAACTCGGGATCACAGTCAAAACAGTAGAGGCGCATATTTCGAAAGCGCTCAGACTTCTCCGTGACGAGTTGAAGGATTATCTTCCTTTGCTGCTTTTTTAACCGGAGGAGCTGTTCGTGCGTTTCCGCTCACTGTGAATCCCGCAGGCTGAATTCTCTTCTTACACGGATTTCGCTGCACCCGGCATCCCGTAACACATTGATTTGAAAGCCGGCTTTCAGTGCTCGTTTCACCTTCACAAACCGATAAGAGATTTTTTTTTAAAACCGTTAGGGTAAAGAGCAGCCTCTGGGTTATATATTCAAATTCCTGATCATGGAAGAGGAAAAACTGATTCAATCTATTCAGGGTAGACTAACTTCGAAGGAGGAAGTGAATGAGGTGCTGAACTGGATCGAGGCATCCGCAGCCAACCGGAAAAGGTATGATGAATTGAAAAACCTCTGGATGCTAAGCGGCTTACTGCAGGTAAAGGAACTGCATGCCGGAAAATTCTTCACCCGGTCAACACCCGCAATAGCGACTCCGCTCAGGTGGGCCGGGCTGATGAAGTATGCGGCTGTTTTCCTGCTCGCATTCCTTCTCGGTGGATTGCTGCTGTACCTGGTGAACCAAAATCAGACGGCACCTTTGTATACCGTATATAACGAAATACAGGTTCCCAATGGAGAAAAATCGGTCGTCACCCTCTACGACGGAACGAAAGTCTGGCTCAATTCGGGAACAATTTTTAGATATCCGGTTGCATTTCAGCCGGACGAGCGAAAGGTTTATATTGACGGGGAAGCATTTTTTGATGTTTCAAAGAAAAAGGATCAGCCTTTTCTGATCCAGGCTGACCGTTTGAAGATAAAGGTTTTGGGTACCCGCTTCGATGTTTGTGCGTATCATGCCGATGAGGAGTTTTTGGTTACCCTGGAAGAGGGATCGGTGCATGCAAGTACTGACGGAAACGGAGCCGGGCTCGTTTTGGCTGCCGGAGAGCAGGCTGTGTTCTCCAGGAAAACAAATCAATTCACGCACACGAGGGTCGATACCGAGCTGTACTCGTCCTGGAAAGAAGATCTGCTGCGATTCAGGGACACCCCCTTCCGCGATGTAATTAAAAAGATGGAACGGTGGTATGATGTCGACATCGCACTCGATGGGTCGATCAATACCGAAGAAACTTATACCATGACTATTAAAACCGAGAGTTTGAGAGAGATGCTGAATGTATTGTCAAAAACAACGCCTATGAAATATGAAATAAACGGGAAAAAAGTACGTATTGCCGGACCATGATAAAAAAAGGAAAGTGCGGTAACACTTCCCTTTTAAACAACCCGTGCGGTAACACGGATTCATGGTTTTCATCAAGCCCGTCAGACGGGATTAATTGTATAACCTTTGCTAATACAAATTTATGAAAAAAAAATGGTTTAACGACAGGGCGGCTGATGCCCTATTAAAATGGTTACGTGTTATGAAGCTAACCTTTCTGATCCTTCTGATGACCTTTATGCACCTGAGTGCAAGCGTCTACTCCCAGCAAAGCAGGTTTTCGTTGTCCCTGAACAATGTAAGCCTGCGGGAGGCGTTAAAACAAATCGAAGAACAAAGTGATTACTTTTTCCTCTACAAGGGGGAAGAGGTCGATGTATCGCAGAACGTAAGCGTGAATATTGAG
>JBFXKJ010000074.1:0-14836 GCA_050173895.1 Mangrovibacterium sp.
TGATGCCAATCAACGCTTCACGTTCTTCCTCACTAAGGGTTACTTTGTACGTATTCATAGCCGTTTTTTGAATAAAGGTACAAAATATATCCCAATACGTCAAATTATTTGTGACATGACACTAGTGGAGGAAAGAAGATAGATCCAAGTACTGGAAAGGTTTTAGGTCCAAGTGGTAAGCCTGCTGTACATACAATAAATAAATCCACAAAGAAAGAAGCAAAAGATGCAGCAAGAAATGACAGAAGCAATGGGGCTCAAGGGCGACCCGTAAAGCATACAAAAGATCAAAAAGGTGGAAAGCATTATCATAATGGGAAAGGTCCAAATGGAAAAGGTAAAGGGACAAAAGATTATGGGAAGGATGCTGGAAAAGTTGACAACAATGTACATTATGAATATCCAGAATAAAAACTCAGTATGGATCGGTCTTGCGACAGTTATTCCCTTAGAAGGGAATAATGATCTAGGAAATGCCAAAGGTGCAGCGGTAAATGTTTTGCATTGGGCTAAAAATGAAAATGACTTCAGAGAAAAAGTTGCTTTACAATTATCAGAATATGAATATTCACTTGAAGAATTAGAAGATGTTGAATTATTTGACTTTACCAATTCAGAAAAATACAATGATGATTTAGATGAGAAGGCTGTAATTGTCAAAAAAATGAAATCTCTTCAATGGGGAACTTTTTATACTTTTGATCAATGAGATGTTTATCGGCCAGCCCGGCAATGGCAGCCTTAATCACCGGGACAGCTTTTTGTCCAGCTTCATGATCTGCTTTTGGGTATAACGTTCAACAAATACAGTATAGCTCATTTCCCAGTATCTTCAATTTCCCTGAAAGCCTGTTCAAAAGGGATTGGATTCCCTTTATGTGCCCTGGCCCTGCGGTATTCCTTGATGTCTTCCAACTGCTCCGAATCGGCCAGAAGTTTTTCGTAGGTTTTTATCGGGAGTTGTACCGCTATTTTCCGTCCGTTTTTATCTGTTACAAAGTTTTCCTGGATCATAATCTGAATTTTTAATGGGTTGCATATGCTCTGCGGGTTTTAAAGTCCCGGATTAGGGCATCAATCACCATGAATACCTGTTTTTTTTCTTCTGCAGGCAAGGTTGAAACATCCTGTATCCGCCGAAGAGTGTCTTTGTCCAACTCAAAGTCGGTTTTGCGCACCAAGTAGTCGATTGAAACTTCAAGGGCATTGGCAATCTTAATGATCACTTCGATCGAGGGTTTTACCTCGTCCCGTTCGTATCGCCCGATAATATCCCCGGAAGTCCCCGCTTTTTTGCCAAGTTCGCTTTGAGAGAGGCCTTTCCCCTTTCTTAAAGCCACAATATGTTGTCCTAAAGTCATACTTATTTGTCTTTAAAATGACCGGAATAATGAGTTTTTTATAAAAATAGTTGATAAATATATCATAAACAAGAAAACAACCGACGCTTTGGTTAAAAACTCCCGTTTCCAATTGTTAGTCTGGTTGGGATGAAGATCGTAGCGCCTGGCTAATTCCGCTATACTCTCCCTCTCTTTGAGGGGTATCAATAGGATATATTCAGTTGGGATACTTACAATAAGGGGTTCAGGCCGACCGCCTCTGGGAAACAGAGCGAACGGGGCTTAGTTAAGTGAGCTGGGGATCAGGGTTTTTATGCTTGGGAGATTTGCATTTCATTTTTAAGTGTTTTACCTTGAGGTGTGTTATTGACAAAAATTCTCTAATTTTGAAGGGAGAAGAAAATGTGACAATGGATATTAAGACACAGATAAAAAACAGTTTGATTTCAAGGATTAGGAATTCGAACGATTTGAATTTTTTAAAGGCTCTTCAGACAATATTTGATGCCTCTGAACAGTCCCTGTACCAGCTGTCTCCGGAACAGCAGCATGCGATTGAACAAGGCAGAGAAGAAATCAAGAATGGCAAATACGTTGATAATGATCAATTAATGGCCGAGATGAAAGAATGGCTGTCAAAAAAATAGTTTGGTCAACACGCGCAAGTCTGGAGTTAAAGCAGATCATAGAATTTTATAACGAGCGAAACGGGAGTACCGCGTACAGCCTCAGGATTATAAATGAGGTTGATTATTTGCTGAAGATTCTTTCTAAGAACGAGCTTGTAGGGAGATTAACTTCCAATAAGTATACAAGGGTAATTCCAATGAAGGTTTATCTGATCTTCTATGAAGTAAATGGAAATACTGTTGAAATCGTTTCTTTCTGGGATAACAGGCAGGATAGCCAAAAGAGAATGAAGATTTAAAGAATACCGAAGGTTAGGTGCTTTGTAAGCATATAAAACCATATCATACAGTTCTTTCTAAGAAATTTCTCCCACCATAACTCCCACCAAAATTGTTTATAATTGTAGCTTAAAACCGGCTAAAAATGGCAAAAAACCAGGTAATTTCAGGCAATTTCGGGTTCAAGTCCCGCTCCGGGTACGCAACTCACTCAAAATTAGTCAATTGAGTGAGTTTTTTATTGTCTTAATTTCATTATCATCTTGTATTCTCTAGTTGCGCTGCTACTTGAAATTTACTGTTCAATGCTGATGAATGATTTGCGCCCGCCCTTTAGAAGTTGTAACCTGATCGATCATATCTCACCTGCCCTTGCTTTTAGATCAGGTAAGACACGATTTCGCTGAAAGAGGTTTTTCCCTCTCTGAAAAGCGAAAGAGCCGTATCCTTTAACCTGAGGTATTGCAGGGTATCGTTGCTGAACTCGTTGTTTTTGATTTTCTCAGCGGTATCCGCATCAACGGGGATCAGTTCATAGATGGCTTTTCTTCCGGAGTACCCGGTGTAAAAGCACGATTCACACCCCTGGGCAACATAGTGCCGGTCAATTTCAAACGGAAGTTTTACTCCCGGCGGAAACAGGCTCACAGAAAACGGTTCTTCCTTTTTACAGTGCGGGCACAACAACCTGACCAGCCGTTGGGCCATGGATAAATTGCAGAGTAAATTTGAGAAACATCATCCGCTGAATTACATGTAAAATGGATACAAATTGGATATATCCAAAACGGTTAAGATTTTAAGCACGGGAAATGATTATTTTTGAAAACCAATGCAACAGAATATGAGCAATGAATTAACGCAAAATATTGACAGCCTTTATCAAAGGGTACGGGAAATCTTAGACAATGCAAGGAACAAGGTTTATCGAACGGCCAATATTGAAATGCTGCAAGCTTACTGGAATGTGGGCAGACTGATTGTTGATGAAGAACAGAACGGCAATGACCGGGCAACATACGGCAGTTTTTTAATCAGCAATTTATCAGGGAAACTGACCCATGAATACGGCAAAGGCTATACAGAAAGCAATTTGAAGTACATGAGACAGTTTTACCAGACCTTTGAGAAAAGTCACGCGTTGCGTGGCGAATTAACATGGACACATTACCGCCTGTTATTGAAGGTAGAGAAAGAAAGTGCGAGGGATTTTTACATCAACGAGGCGATAAAAGGCAATTGGAGCACTCGCCAGCTTGAAAGGCAAATAAACTTGTTGTAGAAGTTCTTGATTCGGCATTTGCAAAGCAATTCTGGAGTTTTGTAAGCGAAGCTCAATATTATGTGAGGGAAAAAAGCGATACGAAACGACAATATTACCGGTTTCAGCAACCCCAAATCCGGAAGAAGCGGTTGTGCAGGACCGGAATGCAGCCAATATTTTTATTTATACCGGAAAGCAGAAAGAAGCTTCGGGCGATGAAAGCGCTGTATTTAAAAAAATCAGGATCAAAACCGGCATGACGGGAAATGGCTTTCTTCAGGTACTCAGTCCTGAACCTTTACTGAATAACAAAGATATTGTGCTGTCCGGCGCATTTTTCCTGAAAGCTGAAATGAATAAAGGGGAAGGTGACGAAGATTAATATTTATATATTTGCATGAGTAAGTAATGAGATTATTTAGTACTTCCAAAAAAGAAAAATCATGCTGGCTTTAACCTTGATTTTTGGTTTTGTGTTTGGTGCGATCCTTCAAAGTGCCAGGCTTAACAGGTATAATACGATTAGCGGAATGGCCCGTCTGGAGGATTATACCGTGGCAAAAGCGATTTCTGTGGCAATTGGTGTCGGTGCCATCCTGCTGAGTGTGGAGATTGGATTGGGTTTCGCATCTTTTCATGTGAAACCGTTGTTATTAACCGGCATCATAGGCGGCGGCCTCATTTTCGGGGCAGGCATGGCGATTCTGGGGTATTGCCCGGGAACCGTGGCTGTTTCACTGGGTGAAGGTTCAATCGATGCCTTCGTCGGGATTCTGGGCGGCATTGCCGGCGGGATTGTGTACACCCTGCTTCAGCCTGCTTTCCAGGTTATATTGGGGCCGAACCTTGGAAGTTTTTCCCTTCAGAGTGCTGTTGAAGGCGGCGTCTTCTATTATCTTCTTGTTTTTGTATTCGGCGCGGTTCTTATCTCAGCCGCCTTTTTGCTGAACAGAATGGAGGGTAAGAAAAATTATAACTGGCTATATGCCGGAATTGGATTGGCGGTTTTGAATGCGATCGTGTTTTTGACCGCCGTTTTTGATCGCCCCATCGGCGCATCAACAACATTTCCCTATGTAGGTGATGTCATTGCAGGACTGAGCCAGACGGACTATTTCCAGGCGATCCAGACTCCGGGTCACTGGGAACTGATCTTCCTTGCCGGGGCGATGCTGTCGGGATTGGTGATTTCACTGGTCAGAAAAGAATTTAAAATTCAGCTCATTCATTCCGGCTGGTCCAAAACAGAGGGTTTTTCGCCTGTGAAACGGATTTTCTGGGCATTTATCGGCGGTTTTATCATGCTGATGGGTGCGAGGATGGCCGGTGGATGCACCAGTGGCCATGTTATTTCGGGTGGAATGCAGATTGCAGTAAGCAGCCTGGTGTTTGCCGTGTTTGTCTTCGCCGGACTGTTGCTTACAGGAAAACTTTTCTACCGGAAAACTGATCAGCGGGTGTGAATAGGGCCGGAGTTTCAGGGCAAAGCGGTCAGTCAGGTTATTGACAGCTTAAATCAGGAAGCTGATGGGAATAGTTATCATTTCATTTGCAGCATTTGCGACAGCCCTTTTCACGTTTTTCTCCGGCTTTGGGCTGGGCACGATCCTTATGCCTGTCTTTGCCGTTTTCTTTCCGGTCGACGTGGCAATCGCGCTAACGGGAGTGGTACACTTTTTAAATAATCTCTTCAAAATTGTTCTCATAGGAGGGCGAGCCGACAAAACAGTCCTGGTCCGCTTCGGGATCCCGGCTGTCCTGGCATCGTTTGGCGGAGCCTGGCTGCTGTTGCAGATAACGGAGTTACCCTCGCTGTATGAATACCAGCTCGGTGAGAAGATCTATGAAATTACGCCCGTGAAACTGACGATCGCTTTCCTTCTGGCGATTTTCGCCCTAACAGAAATAAGTCCTTCCGTTCGCAAGCTTCAGTTTGCCAAAAATAAGCTGGTGTTAGGGGGCGTCCTGAGCGGATTTTTCGGTGGACTCACCGGGATTCAGGGTGCGATCCGGAGTGCATTCCTGATAAAAAGCGGCTTAAGCAAGGAAGCCTATATTGCAACCGGTGTCGTTATTGCCTGTCTTGTCGACTTTACAAGGCTGTCGGTTTATGCGACACGGTTTGCCGCTTCAGGCCTTCACGAGAACCTTGTGTTGCTTGTCGTCGCGACCCTGTCGGCCATGACAGGCGCATTTATCGGCAACAAGCTGCTCAGAAAGATCACATTACGTTTTATCCAGGTCCTCGTGGCAACAATGCTGATCATTGTTTCATTTGCTTTGGGATCAGGTTTAATTTAATCATACATGGTGACCAGGGTTTAATTTTGTTGTTTTGCTTAACTTTGACCCGAATCGGGGTAAAGCTCCCCGGAATAAATGATAACGATCGAATCCGGCATATTAAAAGAATTGAAAAAGGGCAACCATGCTGCTTTTGAGAAAGTATTTGAACGTTACAGCAGATCATTGTATCTGTTTTCGTTGGGATACCTGAAATCAAAAGATGCCGCTGAAGATATTGTACAGGAAGTTTTCTTAAAAATATGGAACAGCCGGGAAACCTTAAAAACGGACACTTCGTTTCAGTCTTACCTGTTTACCATCGCGCTCAATGCCGTTCGGGCGCACTTTAATAAACTATCGAGGTTAAATGAGGTGAAACACGATATCCTGGTTGACTTTTCCCGCCAGCAAACCGAGCTCGACAACCGGCTCGATTATCAGGATCTGCTTGACAAACTGGACGGTTTTATCAGACAAATGCCGGAAAAGCGCAGAACGGTTTTTATTAAAAAGAAACTCGAAGGAAAGTCACAGAACGAAATTGCTGAAGAACTGCAGATCACCGTTAAAACTGTCGAGTTTCATATTTCAGAGGCCATGAAATTTTTAAAAGCTGAGTTCGACAAACTTCATGCACAGGGGCTGATTTTCTTTCACCTATTTGTTCAATAACGTTTTACGCATTTCCCCGTCTTCAACACATCGCGCTGATCAGCAGCAACTTTAGGCGCGTAAATAAAAAAATAAAAAAAAAGCTAATTTTCTACCAGGGATTTTGGCAGGTGGCTGATATAACAAGCGTATCATTTCTCCGTGATCGTTTTCGCAGACAAATTTACATGGCAATGTTTGTCTGAAGGGAAACGACAACTGAGGGTGAAACTTAAAAATAACGCATATGGAAAATCATCCCGGCTATAAAACTCTCTTTGAGTTTGCAAAGGGCAAATATTCGTATAAGGACTATTTAAAAGTGAAATATTGGTTTACGGAAGTCAGAGACGACAAAGAAACCGAAAAACGAATGTTCGATCAATGGAAAGATCTGGCAAAAGCTGAAACAGGCGATCCTGCTTCCCTGCATTCTCTTTTCGAAAAAATTCAATACCAAATTTTGCTCGAAGAGAAAATGAATGAAAAGAAGAATTTATGGCACTGGTATCGGCAGATTGCAGCCATCTTAATCCCGCTGATGGTCGTTTCAATGCTTGTTTATTTCCTGGCTGTTCCTGTCACCACTACCGACAACCAGGCCTGGGTTGAACTGAACGCGCCCGAAGGCGGACGAATCGAGTTTCTGCTTCCCGACAGCACCTCCGGATGGTTGAATGGCGGTGCGAAGCTAAAATATCCCCCCGTTTTTGGCAGGCATCGCAAAGTTGAACTCATCGGTGAAGCATTTTTCAACGTCAGCCATCGGGAAAGCTCCGACTTCACCGTCAGTATTTCAAACCTGGATATTCGGGTCTTAGGCACGAAGTTCAATGTGTCGGCCTATTCCGATGATGAATCTTCGGAAGTAGTACTCGAGCAAGGACGGGTTGAAGTAAAAGGGAGGACCTCCCGGTTTACCCGGACGCTGCTGCCGGATGAAAAACTGACTTATAACGACGATATGAAGTCCTTTCGTGTAACTTCGGTCGAAGCCGCCCTCTATACGGCGTGGACAGACGGCTACCTGGTGATCGACAACGAACAGATGGAACAGGTGGCCAGAAAGCTGGAACGATGGTATAACGTGGAAATCTCGATAGAGGATGAAACACTAAAAGGCTTACGCTTCAAGGGAACATTTAATGGAGAACCCATAGACGAAGTATTGCGCTTTATTGCCATGACCACCCCTGTCTCGTACAGCATAGAAAGAAATGGCTATCATTCAAACGGAACTTTAAAGAAACGGCATGTAACAATGAAACTTAAATAAAACTGCAAAGCAGGAAAGTGGCTGAAACACTTTCCTGCATGAGTTGCAGAGCGAAGGACAAAATTAATCACTCTATCAAAAGTAAAAGTATGAAAAAAAATCGAGAACGAAGGGTTCGGATGAACCTCTCTCTGGGAGATCGTTTAACCCTTAAAAAAATTTTCAGAATGGCACGTTTAACCTTATGCCTTTTTTTCCTCGGCCTGATGCAGATGCTGGCGGTCGAATCCTACTCGCAGCAGACAAAGTTGTCGCTGAACTTAAGCAATCAGAGGCTGGAAGATGTTTTTAAAACAATCGAAGACAAATCGGAGTTTTTCTTCTTTTACAACAGGGATTACATCGATGTTGATCAGAAGGTTGATATAAACGTGACGAACCAGTCAATTAATGCGGTATTAAGCGCCTTGTTAAGAGAGACAGGCATCCGTTATCAGGTCATAGACCGGCAGATCATCCTGTCAAACCAGGATGCTACTACCTCCGGGCAACAGGAGCTAAAGGTTTCGGGTAAGGTGACTGATTCTTCCGAAACTCCGCTCCCAGGGGTCACAGCCGTCATAAAAGGCACGACCCAGGGAACCATCTCTGACGCTGACGGCTTTTATTCACTCAATAATGTTCCGGCTGATGCGGTTATCGTGTTTTCTTTTGTGGGAATGCGAACCCAGGAAGTACCGGTTGCCGGAAAGAACACAATTAATATCACAATGGGTGAAGAGACCGTGGGCATTGAAGAGGTTGTTGCAGTGGGTTACGGAACGATGAAAAAGGTGAACCTGACCGGTGCTGTAAGTACCGTGAATGCGGAAGATTTGGCAAATCGTCCGGTGACGAATACGGCCCAATTGATGTATGGGCAGTTCTCGGGAGTGCAACTTACGCAGTCCACTGGCCTGGCCGGCAAAGATCAATCGTCGGTCGTGATCCGGGGTATAGGGACTTTCGGCGAATCGACCCCTCTGGTCGTGATTGACGGGATGCAATACTCCGACATGAGCGCCTTCAATAATTTAGCTGCTTCTGATGTGGAGAGCATCAGTGTCCTGAAAGACGCCTCCGCGAGCGCAATCTATGGTGCGCGGGGTGCCAACGGGGTGATCGTGGTCACCACCAGGAAGGGGAAGGTGGATGAATTTAAAGTGGAGTACAACGCCTATTATGGTTTGCAGGAAGCTACGGTGATCCCCAAATTTTTAGATGCGGTGACCTATGCTGAGCTGATGAATGAAAAATATAAAAACGAAGCCGGTGGGGGCGCTTATAACCCCCGGTATACAGACGAACAAATGGAGATGATCCGCACCGGATCCAATCCGGATCAGTTTGGCAATACCAATTGGGCTGCCGCGGCGTTGAAAACGGCTCCTGTGCAGAATCATTATCTTTCTCTTTCAGGTGGAAAAGGGAAGACTTCTTATCTGATTTCGTTGGGCTACCTCGATCAGGATGCGATTTTAACGGGCAAGTTTTCTTCCAAAAGATATAACCTGCGGTTAAACCTGAATTCACAGATCGGCAAATGGTTAACTGTACAAAACACAATGTCGTCGTTCTGGAAACGATTTCAGGGACCCGCCGGCGCTGACTCTCCCGACGGTCAGGATGATGTCTTCGCAGGAGATAACGGGCTGCTTTATCAGTTTCAGCGGGCTGCGCCTACAATCCCGATTTACTACAGCAACGGCGAGTATGGCTACGTGGACGGAGCCCATTACAATATCAATCCTTCCATGGGTACGTCCAATATTATCAAACGCGCAAATTTTGGAAACTACGAGTCCGATCAGATCGATATTTCTGAACGACTGGCCTTAACTGCGCAATTGGCAAAAGGCTTAAGCTTCGAAACAAGCGGAACCATTAAGATCAATTTTGAAAATATTTCCAATTTCTCACCCACCGACGAAACAAGAGATTATAACGGAGAGTTGTTGAGTGCAGGCGAAATAAACTCGCTTTCAAACAGGCTGTACTTCGATTACAGGCTCACAAACGAGAATATTCTGCGCTATTCGACTATCCTTAACGATCTGCATGATGTTTCGTTTATGCTGGGGCATTCGGTAATTTATGACAAATCAGATGGCTTTAGCGGCTCGCTTCGGAAATTTCCCTCCAACAGCATCGAGGAGTTCGATGGTGGCGGAGTACTTGACCCCAGTGTTGCGGGTGGAGTTTCCGAAACCGCATGGCAGTCGTTTTTTGGAAGAGTCAACTATAATTACCAGGGAAAGTATCTTTTTGAAGCGAACGTGCGTCACGATGGTTCGTCGAAATTCGGTCCTGACAACCGTTATGGGACCTTCCCTTCATTGTCTGCCGGATGGCGGGTATCGGAAGAACCGTTCTTCGGGGGTCTGACCAGCTTGCTCGGCGATCTTAAAATCAGAGGAAGCTGGGGGAAAAGCGGTAACGACCGGATCGGCAACTACATTTATGACCAAACTTATAATGCGGGGCTGGACTATATTCTGGGCGATGACGAAGTGGTGAGTGCAGTGGCCCTGACCCGCCTGGCCAATCCAAACATCACCTGGGAAACAACCGAGCAATTTGATATTGGCCTGGACGCTTCATTTTTCAATAACAAAATTTATCTGACAGCAGATTATTTCGAACGAAAGAGTTCGGATATTCTTTATACCGCTTTCCCGGTTCCTTCTTCGCTGGGCGTGACCAACCTGGCCGCCCAAAACTCCGCTTCGATGCGGAACAGAGGTATGGAAGTTGCCTTGGGTTACAGGCAGTCGAAAGGTGCATTGAAATACGCGATCAACTTAAATGTGACGAATATGCTGGAGAATAAGGTTACAGACCTTGGCCCGGGCGGAGAAGAGACCATGAGCTTCAACGACATCATCCGGATTGGTGAACCATTCCGGGCGTATTACGGTTACGAGTTTGTCGGGATCTTCCAGACGACCGAAGAAGTAGCCAACGCTCCTGTCCAGTTTGGGAGCAGCAAAACGGCCCCGGGCGATATCCGGTATAAGGATCAACTGACAGTTGATTCGGACGGTGACGGCAAGCCCGACGCCGCCGATGGCATCGTCAATGCCGACGACCGTGTGGTGATTGGTAATCCGCACCCGAGATGGATGTATAATATTAACGCCGATTTCAGTTTTAAAAATGTCGATTTCAAATTTCTGTTTCAGGGATTGGCCAACGTAGACCGGCTGATGATGGGTAACGGACAAAAGCCGATGGTTGATGAACGGTCGAATGCATTGTCATATTGGAAAGACCGCTGGAGACAGGAAAAACCGAGCACAGCGCTGCCGCGGGTTGGAAACTTCACCAACGCCCAGGTATCATCTTTCTATATAATAGATGGCTCCTATTTACGGCTGAAGAATGTGGAACTGGGTTATACCCTGCCAAAATCACTGATTAATAAATTGGGGATCGAACGGCTTAGACTGTACCTCGCCGGGCAGAATCTTCTGACATTCACGAAAATGGATGATTATGATCCGGAAAGGCCAAACGGCGATACGGGAGCCAGGCAGGCCCCGCTTTACAAAGTCTATTCGGCCGGCATTAACTTAACATTCTAAAAACTAGCATGATCATGAAACGATATATCTATATTTTAGCCGTCCTGACAGGACTGATGAGTTGCAGTGATGACTTTCTGGATAAACGATCGCTCACGCAGATCGCGGAAAGCAATTTCTGGAAGACAGAGGCCGATGCTCAATTGGGGATCAATGGAGTATATGAAGTATTGCAAAGGCGGTACTTATATAGCGGACAACTGAACGGAAAAGCAGGATTACCCGTGTATGATAACTTCACCGACAATTCATACAACCAATGGGAATGGGAAGGACCGGGAAGATATGTGGAAGGCATGCTGGATCCCTCCGAATTGCTGTTCGAGTATTTCTGGGGCGACAATTATGCCGGGGTTGCGCGGGCAAATCAGGCTATCGCGAATATTGACAGGATGACGGAAGAACAAATCGAGCTGAGCCGGAAGGAATCCCTGCTGGGACAGGCCTTTTTCCTGCGCGCATTATTCTATTTTAACCTGGCCGTTTTTTATGAAGATGTACCCCTGATTACAGAGCCTCAGACCCTGCAGGAAGCATACGTCGCTAAAAACAGCTATGCCGAAGTTATTGCTCAGGTCATTGCCGACCTGGAATACGCCCAAAGTAAATTGCCCGTAAGCCAGCCTGGCGAACTCTACGGTTATGCGACCAAAGGATCGGCCCTGGGACTTTTGTCGCGCGTGTATCTTTATGATGGACAATATGGCAAAGTGGTGGAGAAAACAGGCGAAATGCTCTCGCTGGGATACGGGCTTTATTCCGATTACGGAACCCTGTTCACGCAGGCATCCGAAAAATCAAATGAAATTGTTTTCTCCGTCCGTTTCCTGTACGGTGCAGACCATAACAACGGAGAGGTTTTCTCGGCACTTTATCTGAGCACACCGAAGATTGACGTCCGTCCCCTGCCCAATGCGGTCGATGACTTTTACTGTACGGACGGACTTCCGGTCAACCAATCGCCGCTCTACAATCCACAGGACAAGAAAGGCAACCGTGACCCTCGTTTGAGTGCATCAGTTTATTTTAAAGGAGACGTTTATCACCTTGATCCGGAGCGAAAATACGATGGGGGAGGACCGACAAAGTTTGGGTTGAAAAAATACCTTCGAAATGCCACTTCTCCCGAAGGTTTCACGGTTACCCAACCCGGCTCACAGGACTTTTACGTGATCCGTTACGCCGACGTGTTGCTGATGCGGGCTGAGGCGTTAATCGAGGCAAACACGCTTAACCAGGAAGTATACGACCTGATCAATGTTGTACGCGGACGCGTTGGCATGCCCAAAGTGGAAGATGTGGAAGGGACCGGTCTCAGTCAGGACCAGCTGAGGCAAATCGTTCGGCACGAACGCCGGGTTGAGCTGGCATTCGAAGGCTTGCGATTCACAGATCTGAAACGGTGGGGGATTATGGAAGAGGCCTACCAGCGAATGACGAATGACCCGGTCACCGGTCTGGACCCCTTATATCAGGGAAGAAAGTCGGAAACTTTTCCGGTTCCCCTTAGTGAACTGGATGCCAATAAAAATCTGACGCAGCACAGCGCCTGGTCTAACTGATGGCATGGTTGGCGGGAAAATGATAATTCAGGGCAGGCTCAGGACGTCTGAGAGCACAGTGATCTGTTGTCTTTAGGAAGAACCTGCCCTCCTTTCCCGTGAGCTTTTAAAATTTATACTTAACCCAAAATTGAAAGATGATCATGAATAAAAGAATCGTTACCTTATTTGTCTTGTCCGCCTTCTTCTCTTCTTGTGAGAAACCGATGGATATGATGCCTCGTAACGAGGAGCTTATCACCAAGGCTTCGTTAAATTTACCACCTCTTCCACATCAGGAAGGAAAAAAAGGACTGGGAGCTTCAAAATGGATGAACGACTGGTCTCATAAACTTTCGGAATTTCGGGTGTACTGGCATTATTCATGGGCTGAGCATTTGTGCGACCTGGAGCCGGATAATGTAGAGTTTGTCCCGATGATCTGGGAGGGAACCTTTATCGACGATACGGTAACTACCTATTTAAAACGGTTGAAAAATGAAGGGAAGATCCAATATCTGTTGGGTTTCAACGAACCGGACGGGAAAAATCAGGCCAATATGACCGTAGACCAGGCCATTGCCAAATGGCCCGCGCTTGAAGCAGTAGGCCTGCCGTTGGGGAGTCCTGCCGCTGTGAACCCCGATAATCCATGGATGAAAGAATTCATGGCCAAGGCCGAAGCAAACGGATTAAGGATAGATTTTGTTACTGTACATTCGTACGGCGGGACCGACCCGGTGGCCTTCCTCAATAAGATCGACAAGGTGTATAACTTATATAAAAAGCCTATTTGGATCACCGAGTTCGGTTGTGGTGACTGGACGGCCAGGACAGTGGAGGAAAACCGCCACACACCCGAAGCGGTGCTCGGGTTTATGCAAACCGTATTGCCTGAACTGGAAAAACGCGACTATGTACTCCGTTACGCCTGGTTTCCGGCCCCGATTACAAAGCCACAGCTTACTTCGTCAGCCCTCTGGGATGAAAACGGCAGCCTGACACCACTGGGCCAGTTTTATAAAAACTTCAGGCCGAATCCTTTTGCAGGCGAAGGGAAAAGCAAAGTTTTTGAACATCCTGTTATTTTCCACGATGACTTTGAGTGTTATCCCCGGACAGCTGCCTTAAAGAATTACGGTTATACAATATGGGAAGGCACCGGTAATGTAATTTGGGGCGATGCTTACCAAGGCAAGCAATTCGGACAGAGCAATGCTTTAAAAATCAATTATTATGTCCGACGAACCTTTATCCTCGAAGCCGGGAAAACCTACCGGTTGGGAGTGGCTACCAAAATCCAGGATGGCGCAAAACATGTTGTCCAGGTTCACCCCAAGGCTGCTTACGGTCTATCGTGGGTTGACTGCTTCAATGCGGACTGGCAAAAACACAGTACGCAATTCACCGTTACACCGGGTAATGAGGAGGTTACCATCGCCATTTATCGGCAGGAGCAGAAGGTTCTTGGCTTCGATGATATTACACTGACCGAAGTAGTTGAGTAAATGAGAAGGTTGTATCTGATGTTGTTGTAACTATTTGGGTACAACCTTATTTCCTTTGTATTTAAAAGCAGAATTTGAGAATGAAGAGAATATTCCATATATCCTTGATTTTGGTGGTTCTTTTCTGGTCATGCAAAAAGGATGCTGTACCGGAAGATGAGAATCAGCCTGAAGACCCTCCGGCACAGGAAGAGGCCGCCAGCAGGAAAAAAGGCTTATGCCTGACCTTAAACCGGACGGATTGGTCTTTCCGGGTTGCTGAGGCCAAGGTGTATTGGCACTATAGCTGGGGAAATATTTTTTCTGAATTTGAGCCCGACAGCGTTGAATTTGTGCCCATGATCTGGGGCTCTGCCAGGGCCGACGGTGATACGTTCAATGAATTGAAAGCATTGAAAGACGAGGGCAAAGTCAGGTACCTGCCGGGATTCAACGAACCGAACGGAGCGGAGCAGGCGAATATGACCGAGGAGGAAGCTGTCGCACTTTGGCCGAA
>JBFXKJ010000075.1:0-14813 GCA_050173895.1 Mangrovibacterium sp.
TTTTTTCCGGATTAAGCGTCCAACGATTTTCTCCTGCAAAGATCATCTCTACCTTTTCGATCTGAAAAATTTTTTCGAGTGCTGCATCTTTTTTCAGGCTGAAGTTGAAAAACAGGAAATGATGTCCTGCAGCCAGACTTTGGGTCCCTCTTATTCGAACAGGCGAAGCGTTCCCGGCTGACTCTCCGAATACACTCTTTCCTGGCTGTTCGTCACTCCGGCGGCTGACCGAGACTGTTTCGAGTATCTCCGTCTGACTTCCTTCGCTAAAGAAGATCTCCACCGCATTCAGCTCAACAGAACCGATCCCGGCCGGCACGGAAAAACTAACGGAAACGGCATCGGGATTCTCCCGTTCGATAAAAAGCGGGATCCTGTTCTGGATCAGGCGGGCATTTTCAGCCATTATGCTGATTTCATCCGAATCCTGACAAGCCGCAAAGAAATTCAGGAGCAGGAAAACGAGGTATACAAGCATGCTGTTCATTCGTCTCTGTTTTAAAGTTACGGGCGTTAAATTTCCGTCACAGGCATCTGGCGCCGGTTTCATCAATATTAGCGAATAGTTACTCAATAATCAATTTAAATGAAGAAGCCGCCTTTCAACGGCTCCTTCCTCTCTCTCAATCACTCCTCTACTTCTGTCCGTATCCCGGGTTCTGTTCGATCAACGGGTCCCCATTCAGCACATTCACGTCAATGGGCCATAAGATCATATAAGCCTCGCTGGTTGTTAACACTGGTTCGGGCGTACCGCCCCAGGTATCCGGATAATTCGCATCAGCCGAAAAGACCAGTGACTTTTTCGCGGCATCCTGCATGCGGATCAGGTCGAACCAGCGGCTTCCTTCATTCACAAATTCCTTGTCCCTTTCCTTCAAAATTGCTTTTTCGTTTTCAGCGAAACTGCCCTTTACAAAAACAGGATAGCTGCTCCCATAGGCACGTTGACGGATCTGGTTCACATAGGCTGTGGGATCGCCGTCAAGGCCGTTCTCGATTTCAGCCATCATCAAAATGGCGTCGGCATACCGGAAGATGATAATATCCGAATCGTAGGCACGGGTTCCCAGGCTTGCCGAGTAGTTGCCGATGAGTTTTTTCATGGCAGCCCCGTGTACGGCGCGAATATATTCAAAAAAGGTACCGCCGCGACGGGTATCGCCCGACTCAAAGCTTTTGACCAGCGACTCCTTGTACTCATGACGCATCACGCCTCCGGTTACCAGGTTGAGCGGATCGGATGTAAAGGGATTCCCGTTCAGGTCAGTGGCACTGGCCAGCAGGTCGTTCGGCTGATAAAGGAAGTTATGGCCCCAGTTGGTGGCCTCCTCCCGCTCGAAATACAAGGCAAAGATAACCTCGTTGTTCGCCTCCTGCGTAAATATTTTTGAAAAGTCGCTCAGCAGCGAATAGCCTCCGCCCATGACCTTCTGCAAGCTCGTTTTTGCCGTCTGCAGGTCGGTTTTACCCGTGGCCGTATGATCGGCGGTGGTAACTTTGGCCGACCACATGTAAATCTGGGTCTTCAGCATTGCAGTGGCAAAGGGCGACCACATATATTTGCTTTTCACAGTCGTAGCCGATCCAAAAGAACTTTCCGAGCGGTTAATATCGGCTTTGATCTGCGTCAGTGTTTCTTCGGCAGTTGAGCGGGCCAGGTAAAGCTGATCAGCCTGAATGGTACCTCCCAGGACCTTGACCGTCAGTTCCAGCGGCACGCCGCCATAAGTGCGGTACAGCATGAAATAATACAACGCCCTGATCCCGTAAGCCTGCCCCAGGTAATATCCTTTTTCGTCGGCGGTCAGAAAGTCACAGCCTTCCTCCACACTCTGAATAAAATGATTGACCTGGAGTAGTTTTCCATAGATACCATACCAGTTTGAAATGCCGGTGCTGCTTGCCGTAAAGGTATTTGCCTTAATGGGGGCCTCATTATCCATCGAAGTTCCCATCGAGGAGGTTCCCAGCCTCAGTGTTCCGCCGCGGGCTTCTCCAAGATAGTAGAACATCTGGTACATCGATCTTAAATCCTGGTGGATCCCCACCATATAGCTTTCTACCTGAGCCTTGTTGTTCCAGAAGTTTCCGGAACCATAATAATCAATGGGACCTAATTCGAGTTGATCGTCGCAGCCCTGAAAAGAGACTGCCGCAACGATGATCATTAAGCCATATACTATCTTCTTCATAATGTGTTCGTATTTTTTGATTAGAAAGTAAAGTTTACACCAAATATGATGGTCCTGGGCAGGGAATATCCACCCCATCCGTCTGCGCCATATTCAGGCGAGTAGACGTTTTTGGCCGCGGTCCAGTACCCCAGGTTCTGGCCGGTAACCGAGAATTCCACTCCCTCCATTTTAACCTGTTTGACAATCGCTGCAGGCAGGCGGTAAGAAAGGCTGATCTCACGAAATGCCAGGTAATCGCCGTCATAGATGAACATTGAGGAATTACGGGCGTAATTGCGTTTTCCCAACTGATCAGCCCATACATAGACCGGATATTTTGCATTTGGATTGCTTTCAGACCAGGTGTCCTTTACCTTTTCGATGGTATTGTAGGTTCCCTGCATATTACCCATGATCCAGGGGAAACGGCTGTCGGTCACCACATGTCCCAGGGCAAAGTCTGTGCGCACCCTCAAGCTGAGATCCTTCCAGCTCACCTGGGTCGAAACACCGCCGGTCCATTTGGGAATCGCATTTCCTATTTTAACCTGGTCAAAGTTGTCCAGGACCTGATCGCCGTTTACATCCAGAAATTTCACATCACCCGGCTGAAGCGGCAGCCCTGTTCCCTGCGTGCCGGCCTGGTAGACCGTATTCCAGGAAGCAGTTCCATAGAGTTTACGGTTGTTGGACCCGTTGTTGCCGGTCGACTGGTCGACAAATTCGGCAGGGATCTCGTCAGCTGTTTTATAGATGCCAAGTGCCTTGAACGCATATACGTCGCCCGGACGCTGTCCTTCCTGATATCCGCCCACCCACTTCAGCTCACCGTCAGCACCGTACACCTGAAAGGCATTCTGACGATTATTTTCCAGGCCATTGTATGGCAGCGAAACAATCTTATTGGTATTCCGCGCGGCGTTGACGTTCACACTCCACTTGAAGTTGTTCTGATCAACAATCTTTGCCCCGGCCTCGATCTCAATACCCTTATTTTCAATTTCTCCGTTGTTGGATCGGAAAGTTGAAATTCCGGAATGGGAAGGAAGGGTGATATCGGCAAATTTATCTTTGGTCTGACGGTCATAATAAGTCAGGCTCAGATTATAGCGGTTTTTGATGAAGCCAAGATCAAGTCCGAACTCAGCCGTTCTCGAACGTTCCCATTTCAATCCGGGATTGGGAAGGCTGCTCATCAAAAAGCCGGTTGAAGTCGCGTATTTCGTACTGTTGTATGCTCCCTGCACATAGTAATTTCCGATACCCGACACATTTCCGTTCAGTCCGTAACTGGAACGCAGCTTGGCAAACGATACAATGTCGCTGTATTCTTCCATAAAATCTTCCTTACTGATCACCCAGCCTGCGGATATTCCGGGGAATACGCCCCAACGGTTGTCAGAGGTCAGTTTGGAATAACCATCACGGCGGATCACTCCCGACACCAGGTACTTGCCCATATAGTCATAGTTGAGGCGTCCGAAGAAAGACATGATGCGCTGGCGGCTGTGCCATGAGTCGATAGAACGTGCCCCTGCCACATTGGTGGTATACGACAGATCCATGAAATCGTCGGTTGGCGCTCCGTAGCCGCCGGCATAAAAACCTTTGTTATAGGAGTCATAATACTCCCATCCGGCCATCGCGGAAATGGAATGAATATCGTTCAGGTTCAGATCGTAATTCAATATCCCGTTATAGGTCTGATCAACCGTGCGGTTAAACTCCGCCGACGAACTGCGGGTCGTATTGTACTTCGGACCGACATTGGTCAGGTAATCTTTATTAAAAGATTCATATTTTGCTTCGTCATAAAACCAGGTGGCGGAGACTTTAAAATAAAGGCCTTTCAGCAGGTTGACCTTAAAAGCCTGATTCAATGTAAACTTATCGGTGTTGTTGTCGCGATAAAATTTGTCGGCATTGATTGCCTGGTTGGCGTCTTCAGTTCCACGGGTACCGATCAGCCATTCGCCGTTTTCGTTCCTTCCCCTGAAAGTCGGCGGCAAGGAGAATACCCTGGAGAAATAATTCCCTTCATAAGTGGCAGTTTCGGGAAGTCCATGCCATCTCGCATCTGCAAAGTTGAAAGAAGAATAAGAGGTGAGCCATTCCTTGATCTTATAGTCAGCATTAAAAAGGAAGGTAAGCCGTTTGTACCAGTTTTCAATGGCCGTACCGTTACTGTAGTTGTATCCAAGCCCTGCATAATAGTGCCCGTTCTCATTTCCTCCGCTGAAGTTCAGGTTATAATCCTGCGAAACGGAAGGGTCGCGCAGATTCACATCCGAAAGGCGAAATTCCTTGAAAATAATGTCCTGATCGAACCGTGAATCATAAGCCGCAAGCGGATCTTTCATTTTCTGCCATCCGTTTTCAAGGAGAAAAGCCAGGTCGCTGGTGTAAACCATCGGACTCCATACGGCGGCCGAATTTTTGTTACCATCCAGCACATTTCCGTTGGCATCGAAATATTTGTTCCCCGTACCGTATGGCTGAGCTGCAGATAAACTGTTCAGGTTTGCTGGTCCTGTCCAGCTTCCGTCTTTCTTCTGATAGACATTCGACGAACGCCAGTAGGCAGTACGCATATAGGTAAGATAATCGGCCGCACCGAGAAAATCATAGACACCCTGATTATAGTAGTTCAGTCCCACCTTCGCGGATGCTTCAATTTTGCCGGTCCCGCTTTTCCCTTTTTTTGTCGTGATCAGGATCACACCATTGTTGGCGCGGGCACCGTAAATAGCTGTGGCTCCGGCATCTTTCATGACCTCCATCGATTCAATATCGTTCGGATTAATATCGCTCATGGTCCGGATCTGTCCGTCGACGATCACCAGCGGCGAACCTGTTCCGTTCAGGTTGGTACCACCACGAAGGATCAGGTTCGGCGTTGCACCGGGGTTTCCTGAGGTTTGCTGTACGACCAGACCGGCCACCGAACCCGAAAGCGCCTGTGCCGGATTGGAATGAAGCCCGACCGACAGGGTTTCTTCACTGACCTTTGAGATCGAGTTGGTTACCTTTGAACGTTGCTGTTGTCCTCCGTACGCCAGTACAACCACCTCATCAAGCGCGGTCGTTGAAGTCTCAAGCTTAATATCAATCACAGTCGCCCCGGTAAGTTTCACAATCTGCTTTGTAAAACCGACCATCGAATACTCCAGTTGTGCAGTCCCTTCCGGAATGGAAAGGTTGTAGTTCCCATCAAAATCACTGATGGTTCCTGTCGTCGTACCGGGTACCACCACAGTCACACCCGGTAAAGGATCACCGGTGGCAGCCTCCGTAATCCGGCCCGAGATGCTCTTCTGGGCAAGAACAGCGCTGGTGATCAGCAACAGTGTCATCAACAAACTGAAAGACAGCATCTTTTTTTTCATCTTCCCTAAAATTTAAGTTTATTATTTCCTTTTTTCGTATTATGTCATACTTAATACACAGCAAAGATACGCACATTTTCTTTTTCAGCATCATTTTTTAAAACTTTTTTTTGTCTTATGTATTACTTAACACTCCTAAAAAGTGGCCGAATGACCTGTTTTGACAGGATATGCAGAAAGAAATATGTTCTTGGGCATATGACGTTTTTCACTGATGATCAGCGTTCTGGCAAAATTCTTTTCTTTAAATATTTTGTTTTTCCGTTTTTTATCCGGAATTTTGCTGCATTATGTATTACTTATTAATGTATGGAAACACAAGATAACGCCACTGTACAGCAATTCTTAAAAACTGTCGACACAAGCAGTCTGGTTGATAAGGTAGAAGCCAACCTGATCCAGTATTTTAAAAAGCAGGCACTGCAACCCGGTGACCTGATCCCCAAAGAAACCGAGCTGGCGAAAGCCATGGGTGTAAGCAGAACAGTTATCCGCGAATCGATGAACCGCCTGAAGACAATCGGGATGGTTGAGTCGATCAAACATAAAGGGACCATCATAAAAAGTCCTGACCTCTCGGGGCTGATCGGAAAATCGTTGATTCCCCATATTCTTGACCCCAATGCCTTGCAGGATATTTTTGAACTGAGGCTGGTCATCGAAATTGGCATGGGCGACCTGGTTTGTGAACATGTTACCGATGAGGACATCCGGGAACTGGAAGAAATTGTCAATGAGGAGCCCGAAGCGAGTAAAGATATTTTATTCGACGTCGCGCACGAAATCAGGTTTCACAGCAAATTGTACGAGATCACAAAAAATGATACCCTGAAAAGCTTTCAACAGATCCTCCTGCCGGTATTTCAATATGTCTATGACAGCGGGCTTATCCATAAGCCCATCCGGAATGAACGGTATATCTCACATAAAGGGCTTGTTGAAGTTTTAAAACGCAGGGATCCGGATGACTTCCGGATAGCGATGAGAAAACATCTGGAAAATCATTTCCGCAGAATATTTGAGCTGAAACAAAGCGACCGGCAGGAAGCAGAAGATGAACCGGACAGGAGGTAGGAAGATTGCCTGGTCTCTGTCTGCATGACTTGCGTTGATATTCGGAACAACCGGATTATTTTCGGCGGCAACGCAATCACTGAAAACAATGCAAGCATTTGTGCAACTGCTGTGCTCTTTTTACGTATCGGGTGAAATACGCAGGTATAACTTAACCGTGGCATTCAGAAATTCCAAAAAATCCGGTTCAATATGCAGGTTATCCAAAAAGCCAATCAATCAACAGCGGAGCTTAAAAACCGCATTGCAGTCCTCAAAAAAGAAAACGCATCCCTGAAAGAGGAATTAGGAAGGAAGAATACGCCCGCGGCTTCCGGATCCTCTCTTTCGGATTTGGACCAGGATATTCATTTTTTGTTTTTTAATACCCTTAAGGATTTCTTCTGGATCCTGGATGAGCAGGGGAACATCATTTTCGTTAACGACTATGTCGTGAACCGTCTTCATTATACCAGGGACGAGCTTTATAACATGAATGTTTTGAACGTCCATCCCCCGGAGAGGCGGGAGGAGGCATTCAAGACTGTCACAGGAATGCTGGCCGGCACGGCCGAATTTTGTCCGATACCTGTCATGAGCAAGGAAGGACAATACATTCCGGTTGAGACACGCGTGGTGAACGGGATGTGGAATAATCGTCAGGTTATTTTCGGAGTCAGCAAGGATATTTCAGCATTACGCCTGTCGGAAGAAAAGTTTTCCAAGGCTTTCAGTATTGACGCCAATCTGCTGGCCATTTCAGAATTTGACACAGGGAAGTACATCGATGTAAATCAGCGGTTTTTGGATACTTTCCGGCTAACCAGGGAAGATGTCATCGGAAAAACTTCGGTGGAGATGAATATCTTTGATCAGGACATCAGGAAGAAAATCATTGAACAAATGCAGGATACCGGTTCGCTTACCGATTATGAAGTGGAACTGAATTATAACGGACGGCATCTTTGGGGACTCTTCTCTGCCAAGATATTTTACATTCAGCAAAAAAAGTGTCTGATCACTTCCCTGAAAGACATCACCCTTCGAAAACAGGCAGAAGAAAAATTACGGGAGAATCAGGCCCGGCTGAAAACGATCATCCAAACTATGCCCGATTTGTTGTTCCATCTTGATAAGACAGGGACATTTTTATCATTTTACCAGGAGAATGATCAATTCCTGTACAAACAGCCGGAGGAGTTTCTGAATAAAACGGTGAAGGATCTTTTTGAGGAAGAGCTTGCGGCCAAAATAATGCTGGCAATCGGAGAAACGATCAGTACCGGCCGTTTTGAATTGTTTTATGACCTGCAGTTAGCGGAGCTTCGTCATTTCCATGCAAAACTGGCCCGGTTAAATCGAAATGAAGTGATCGCTATCATCCGCGATATTACCGAAACGAAACAGGCTGAAACGAGACTCCAGGAATATGCGGCAGAACTGAACAGGCTGAATATGGACAAAGACCGCTTTATGCAAATCCTTGCCCATGATATGCGGAGCCCTTTTAATTCGCTGATCGGGATGGTCGACCTGCTGACAGAGGATTTAAACCCGGACAGTGGTAATGAAACAGGAGTGATTCTCAAATCTCTGTCTCAAACATTGGTCAGCACACTTGATTTGCTGGACGATTTGCTGCTGTGGTCAAAATCACAGGCCGGCAAACTGCCGTTCAAACCGGAACAGCTGGTATTCTCCGATCTCTGTAAGGAAACGATCAGCCTGATACAACAGCAGGCCACTGCAAAGAAGATTGAAATCCGGCTCAGTGATCCTGACCGGATCACATTTTTTGCAGACCGCAATATGCTGAAAACCATTCTGCGCAATCTGGTCTCCAATGCGGTAAAATTCACCAACCAGCATGGATTGATCATAATTTCAGCTCAAAAAGACGGGGATTCGGTGCTTGTCACGGTATCCGATAATGGCATCGGCATGGACCGCAGCCGGCTGGCACAACTCTGGAATGTGGCACAGCCGCATACGATGGCAGGTACGGCAGGTGAAAGCGGCACAGGTTTGGGTCTTCTGCTGTGCCGGGATTTTGTGGAAAAGCATGGTGGCGCCATTAGGGCGGAAAGTGAGCCAGGAAAAGGCAGCACCTTTCGATTCAGCTTACCGGTTTAGGAAATTGATGCAGGCTTCCCGTTTACCGGGATGTGCTTGCTGCAAAAGCAGCTTCCTGCGCTTGCTCTTTCTTTTCAACAATTTTTTTCCTTTTATCAACTATTAAAAAATCTTCTCATATTTCCCTTATTTTTGTTCCCCATATTAGCCACACGAAACTATGAGCGGATTTTTTGGGAGCATCTCGAAGCAGGATTGCGTTATGGATGTTTTTTACGGGACAGACTACCATTCCCACTTGGGTACAAAAAGAGCAGGATTGTCTTTTTACTCAAAGGAACAAGGATTTCAAAGGGCCATTCACAGCCTTGAAGACGGGTATTTCAGAAACAAGTTCAGCACCGACATCAGCCATTTTTCCGGGAACTGTGGGATTGGGGTAATCAGCGACCACGAAGCGCAACCCATTGTTGTGACCTCTCATCTGGGCCGGTACGCCGTAGCTACCGTAAGCAAAATCGTGAATAGCGAAGAGCTGGAGAAACAATTCACCAATAAACGCCATACCTTTTCTGAAACCAGCCAGGGGTCGGTGAATCCGACTGAACTGGTAGCGATGCTGATCGCGGAAGGAGAGAATTTTGTGGAGGGGATTAACAGCGTATTTGAACAGGTAAAAGGTTCCTGCTCCATTCTGGTCATGACCGAAACAGGACTTATTGCAGCCCGCGACAAACTGGGACGTACACCGGTTATTATCGGAAAGAAAAAAGGCGCCTATGCGGTTTCCTTTGAGACCTGTGCATTTCCCAATCTTGATTTTGAAACGGAATATTATCTGGGGCCGGGTGAAATTGTTGAGCTGACTCCCGACGGCTATACCCAACTGCGAAAGCCCAATGATAAAATGCAGATCTGTTCTTTTCTTTGGGTTTATTACGGTTATCCTCCCTCCTTTTATGAACACATCAATGTGGATGAAACGCGTTACCGCTGCGGCGCTGCATTGGCTAAAGGAGATGATATCAAAGCCGATTTTGTGGCAGGGATTCCCGATTCGGGAGTGGGACATGCCGTTGGATACAGCAACGAAGCCGGCATTCCCTTTAAGCGTCCCTATTCAAAATACACGCCGACCTGGCCCCGCAGCTTTATGCCGCAAAATCAGGAAACCCGCGATCTGGTAGCGAAGATGAAACTGATCACCAACCAATCGGTGATAAAGGGGAAAAGCGGGATCTTTCTTGATGACTCCATTGTAAGGGGCACGCAACTCAAGGATAACGTGCAACATTTACATGCAGGCGGTATTCGCGAAATACACATGAGAATTGCCTGTCCCCCGTTAATCTTCCCCTGTGAATACCTCAACTTCAGCAGATCACGTTCCAATATGGATCTGGCAACCCGCCGGGCAATAAAGGAACTGGAAGGCACAGAAAAGGTAAACCTGGAAGAGTATGGTGACGCCGGTAACGGAAAGCATTGCGCCATGGTGGAACAGATCAGAAAATCGCTCGGTCTGAGCACCCTTAAATTCCAAAAGCTGAATGACCTTGTCGATGCGATCGGACTGCCGAAAGAAAAACTGTGTACCCATTGCTGGGACGGATCAAGCTGTTTTTAGCGAGCGGTACCTGCGAAGCTATTATATGGTGTTCGTATTGACCGCATCTGAAAGCTACACTACTGATTAAAAAATTCTTCACCATCTTCCAACTCGGAAAGCATACATGGCGAAGAAAAATAAGGACGCACGGGTTCCCCATAGGTTTTGACGGCTATCTTCGTTTTTAAAACCTCTTCTGTAGATAACTCATTCTTATCATCTTCACGCCTTACCTTTTCTGTTTGTCCGGTATCAGCAATTTTATTTTCTTTGTTTTTCATGAGCCAGGCTTTTTAACTCGTTATTTTAACAAAACTGCGCTTATTGCTGTTTATCGTCAAATGCGATCCGTCGGCCAAAAAATGAACCGGTCTTAGCTCCAATTTTCTTTCAAAAGCAAATTTTCAATCCGGCCTTTTTTAGCTGTGCTTATATTACAGGACGAAATCAGATAGCAAAATATTACATCCAGGTAATTTTCCTAATGGTTTTGGCTGCATTTACCATTTTCTTAATTGCTTCTTTTGTTTCCTCCCATTTTCGTGTTTTCAAACCACAATCCGGGTTCACCCAAATATTTTCGGCTGAAATCACTGTAGTCGCTTTCTTTAGCAGATCAACCATTTCTGCATCTGAGGGAACACGGGGGGAATGAATATCATAAATGCCCGGACCAATATCGTTTGGGTATTTATATCCCCCAAAAACATCCAGCAGTTCCATTTGTGACCTCGAGCATTCTATGGTAATTACATCGGCATCCAAAGCAGTGATGCTATCAATGATATCATTAAACTCGGAATAACACATATGCGTATGGATTTGGGTCTCGTCTTTCACTCCGGCATAAGAAAGCCGGAATGCATTTATTGCCCAATCGAGATAAGTTTTCCATTCGCTTTTACGGAGAGGCAACCCTTCCCTAAGCGCTGGTTCATCAATCTGAATGACATGGATATGAGCTTTTTCCAAATCGAGAACTTCGTCCCTGATAGCCAGGGCTATTTGATTACATGTAACAGAAAGAGGCTGGTCATCCCTGACAAACGACCATTTCAAAATAGTAACCGGCCCTGTCAACATCCCCTTAACAGGCTTTGAAGTAAGCGATTGTGCGTACGTAATCCAGTGAATGGTCATAGGATCTGGCCGCTGAACATCGCCAAAAATAATAGGAGGTTTTACGCAACGCGATCCGTAGCTCTGAACCCAGCCATTTTTGCTGAATACAAAACCATCCAACATCTCTCCAAAATATTCGACCATATCGTTTCGCTCAAATTCACCATGGACCAAGACATCAAGTCCAACTTCTTCCTGCCAGCGAACCACTTTTTCGATTTCACGCTGAATAAGCCGATTATATTCATTTTCTGAAAGTTCATTTTTCTTCAGTTTTGCGCGCCAGCTTCTTACATCTGCAGTCTGCGGGAATGAACCAATTGTTGTAGTTGGAAAAGGTGGCAGTATAAAGTGCTTCTGCTGCTCTTTTTTCCGAAGTGAAAAGGACGGCCTTTTCATCGCTTCAAATTGTTCTATGAAGTCAATACGCTCTTTAACCAGATCATTGCGAATCAAAGCCGATGTTCTTCTGCTTTGTATGGCCTTCCGGTTCTCTTTAAGCAGTTGTATTGATATTATATTCCCGTTGTGTTTCGACAATTGGCTTAAAACAACAACCTCTTCAAGTTTTTGCTTCGCAAATGCGAGCCATTGCTTAATTTCAGGCGATAAAACGTCTTCGTTAGTTTCCAATTCCAGGTCACAGGGAACGTGCAGCAAAGAACAGGATGGTGCTATCATTACCCGTTCTTCCCCAATTTTTTCAACGGCTGTCGCAATAAACTTTAAAGAATTCGTAAAATCATTTTTCCAGATGTTCCGGCCATCCACGAGCCCAAGCGATAATTTCTTTTCGCCGGAAACCAGGCTCATCATGATCTCAAGTTGTGCCGGATCCCTCACCAAATCAAGATGGATGGCATCCACTGGCAAGCCGGCAACCAACTCCACATTATCTGACAACCCTCCAAAATAAACCGCCAGTAAAAATTTAACGAAAGGGAAATTTTCACTGATTTGTGAATACGCGGTCTTGAAAGCTTCCTTTTGTTTCGGCGTTAAATCCAGGGCCAAAAATGGTTCATCAAATTGAATCCATTCCACACCGCTATCCACAAGCAGTGAAACCATTTCGAAGTAGGCTTCGAGAAGGTTCCCCAATAAATCAATCCGGTCGAAGCCTTCCTCTTTTTCTTTACCAAGCAGTAAAAAAGAAACAGGTCCCAGAATAACTGGTTTAGTAATTATACCCAACCTTTTTGCTTCCTTAAATTCATCAATCAATTTAAAACCCGACAGCCAGAACTTTTGATTATCGTGAAATTCAGGTACGATATAATGATAGTTTGTATCAAACCATTTGGTCATTTCCATGGCTGTAATATCAGTTACCCCATCCTGATAACCTCTTGCCATTGCAAAGTAAAGATCCAGTTTCGATTTATCTGAATCACGGGGAAGCTGCGCGTAACGATCCGGAATTGCGCTAACCGCAAACGCTAAATCCAACACGTGGTCATAAAACGAAAAATCGTTGGACGGAATCAATTCAATACCCAAATCCTTTTGTGTCAACCAATTTTCCTGCTTAATTGCCGAACCAACCTGTATGAGTTCTTTATAACTGATTCTGCCCGACCAATATCCCTCAACCGCTTTTTTGAGCTCCCGGTTATTCCCAATCCGCGGATACCCTAAAGTGTGCGTTACCATTTCTTACAAGTATTAATTAATATTCCAAGCATTTTACAAAGCTAATAATAAAATATAAAAAGACATTCGTATCTTTTTATATTTTATTCCAACCTCACACATTTGATCCGCGATATTCTGCAAAAAGAAACCGATATACTTTACCCCTCGTCTTTAAAACTTTTAAGTGCTGCCGATTTTACCGAAATGTGCAGAAGCGATGATGAAATCGGATATTGGGTGAATGACAATCCGCCCGCCTTGCTTCTGGTGGGTTGAGGGTGTCTAAAAAGTCCGGTTATCTTCCGGAGAATCGAATAGTTGATTTCGTCCTCATACAGGTATCTGAATAAAAAGAGGGTGTCAATTCCTTCTTAGACACCCTCTTTTCTTTTTTTGTGGTCTTGAAGTGTGACTCAGCTGGGATTCGAACCCAGGACCCCATCCTTAAAAGGGATGTGCTCTACCTGCTGAGCTACTGAGTCATCCTTTTTGGGTTTGCCTTTTTGTGTAAAGGCGGAGCAAAGGTAAGAACTCAGGATTGAACTGCAAACAGCAGCCGGCAAAATTTGAGCGAACATACTCCTGAGTTTTCAACAATCACCTGTTAGGTCTGCATATACCAACAACCTAAAAAAAAATTACTTTTGTCTTTGTTTCCGGTTAAATAAATTCAGCATATCTGACAGAGAAAGGAAGATGAAAGACAAAGTAGTAATTATTACCGGGGCCTCTTCGGGAATTGGCAGGGCGCTCGCCAATGAATTCGCGGCCCGCGGCTGTAAACTCGTCATTGCTGCAAGAAGACTCGAATTGCTTGAGCAGCTGAAAAATGAGCTTTCCCCTGCCGAAGTATGGGCACAGCAAACCGATGTGAGCAGGGAGGACGACTGTAAACAACTCATAAAAGCCACCCTCGACCGGTTTGGAAGGATTGACATCCTGGTGAACAATGCCGGGATTTCGATGCGTGCAGTTTTTGAGGACGTGGAAATCGATGTTCTCCGCAAGCTGATGGATGTAAATTTCTGGGGTACAGTGTACTGTACCAAATTCGCTCTGCCCTGGCTGCTGCAATCGAAAGGCTCCGTCGTCGGGATCATTTCCATCGCGGGATATATTGGTCTTCCCGGAAGGACCGGTTACTCTGCTTCAAAATTTGCGATTCGGGGTTTTCTGGATACCCTCCGTACCGAAAATATGAAAAAAGGTCTTCACGTATTGGTTGCAGCTCCCGGATTCACCGCATCGGAAGTTCGCAAGGCGGCACTCACGGCACATGGCTGCTCACAGGGAGAAACACCCCGGAACGAGGGAAAGATGATGACTGCTGAACAATGTGCCCGTCATGTTGCGGATGCCGTCCAGAAAAGGAAACGACAGTTGATCCTGACCTTTACAGAAGGAAAACTTTCCGTTTTTCTGTCGAAATTCTTCCCTTCGCTCATCGACCGGCTGGCCTTTAAGCATATGGCGAAAGAACCCGATTCTCCCTTTAAATAAATAATTATGTTCGTTAGCGAAACAAAAATACGGGTATATTATGAAGATACCGATCAGATGGGGGTCGTCTACTACGGACAATACCTCCGTTATTATGAGATTGGCCGAACCGAAATGATCCGTGAACTGGGCCTCACTTATAAGGAGATTGAAGACAGCGGAATTATGCTCCCGGCAAGGAGCGTGAAGATTAACTATCTCAAGCCTGCCCGTTACGACGATCTGCTCACGGTCAGAACGATCGTTGAGCAGATCCCT
>JBFXKJ010000076.1:0-14794 GCA_050173895.1 Mangrovibacterium sp.
TTTCGCTGCTGATCTCCAGGTGCCGAAGATCGTCAGGCTCTTTGCCTGTCAGGATTGCCAGGGCAGCCAGGGTAGTCTCTCGATCCGACTGCAGCTATATTTGCTGCTGTTTGATTTTAAGCAATTCCGCAAGGATTAAATCAAGGTCAGACTGCAGAAATGCTCCGTGCCGGACGCCTGACTCAGTACGTACTTTCCGCGCAGCAAGGGTTTCTTCCTTCCTTTTCAGGATATTCAGGTTCTCCTGCAAAATAAAGCTGCTGAAAAACAATTCATTTACCTGCTCGCGGACCTTATAAAGCTCTACTTCCACCCCCTGCTGAGTGGTTTGGTTCTGGATGTCTTCAAGAACCTTTTTTGCCTTCACCAGTCCACCGTCCCAGATATTCTGCCGGACGTCCAGATAAGCTTTGTATTGATCTTTTTCCTGCTCAGGAATATCTGCTCCGGGTATCTCAACCCCGATTTTTGTCACGTCCGACTGGTAGGTAGCCTGGGCATTGAGCAAAACCTGCGGTAAATTGGCAGTCTGGTGATTCTCCTGTTTCAGGCTGCTCATTTTTTCATACAGGTCTTTCTGTTCTAAAAGAGGATGCGTCTCCCGGGCCCAGGCCTGGCAATCATCAAGGCTGACAGGATGCTGTGCGTCCAGTGTCGCGGGAAGCATCAGGAGCATCCATAATAACACCAATAAATTCTTCATTCTTTTATATTTTCAAATTACCAACTACAATTTGCGTACTGAACTTCATCACTTTTCGTAAGGACGTTAACGTATGGTTTTCCCTCCGGGGATCTTCGATTCTCTTTGCGGATCTCCGCTGCACTTATCATTTCAGCCCACTCCCGGATAAACCTTTTGAGCTCAAAATTAATGGCTAATGACAATCGCCCGCAGCACAAATTCCTTCACTACCTGCTTCCGCTCTTCAAGAAAATTCTTCATGGCCTTCTCATCCCCGCCAAAAGCAACATGGCTGATAATGGACCTGGCAGCAAACGGGAAAACAGAAAGCGATATCACATTGATCATCAGATGCTCCGGCTTCATCCGCACGATCTCCCCACGGTCCATCGCATCTGAAATGATCTTAAGAACCGGGGTCAGATCAAATCCAAACTTTTTGACCAGGTTGATAAATAGGGAAGCATCCCGGTTAATTTCCTTCAGAATGAAACCCGGCAGGTAAGGATGCTTTACCAAAAGATCAAGATAGGTGTCGATCGCCCGCTCCACTTTCGCCTGAAAAGGAAGATCCGAAAAGATAATCTGACTGATGGCTGGAAATGCCATTTGGATGATCCTTTCGAAAATGGCGCCAAACAGTTTTTCCTTACTCCTGAAATAATAATGGAGCAACGCCTTGTTTATTCCGGCTTCATCGGCGATTTCCTGCATCCGGGCACCTTCCATGCCTTTCCTGACAAAAACCGTCTTTGCGGCCTCAACAATTTTTTCCTCTGTATTGTCTTTGTGGCTGCTCATATTTTTGACCATTTAGTTAAAACGTCTGGTCAAAAGTACTGCTTAATATTTAATCTCCAAATTTTTTAACCAAAAAATTTAACCACATGGTTAATTTTTGCCACAAAGAGAGCCCCGGATAAAATTCCGGGACTCGCCGGTTAAGAATTCCCGTTATGAGAAACCGGATTCTGGGGATCCGGATCCACCGGATTTTCGGAGGGGACCGGTTTTCCTTTCAGATAATCAGGAAGTTCCAATCCTGCCGATTTGAATACGTCATTCAGCGGAGGAATGGCGCCAAGCATGCCTTGCATAAAGTTGGCAGTCGATGTTTTTCCGTCTTTACTGTTACCAGTTTCCCAGACAGTAACTTTATCGATTTTAATATTTTTAATTGCTTCCACCTGTGTTTTCACCAGGTCCGGGAGCTTATCGGCGATCATCATCATGACGGCGTCTTTTGAATTGTTACCGGCTGCCTTCACCATCTTATCAAAACCTTCGGCCTGTTTACTAAGGATTTCATAGATACCCTTTGCCTGTGCTTCCATTTTCATATAAATGGCATCGGCCTCACCCCGTGCGCGCCGGCGGATTTGTTCGGCCATCGCCTCGGCGTCGATTTCCACTTTTTGTTTGTCAATTTCGGCAGGTACGACCACATTGGCAGTTTGGGTAGCTTTATCCCGGCTGGCACGAACCAGTTCCGCTTCTTTTTCAGCCATATAAGCTTCTTCCAATGCCTTTGCCTGCTTCACCTTCTCTGCGGCAACAGCACGCCTCATGGCTTCAGCTTCCCGTTCACGCCGGTCAGCATCCGAGTTGGCAATGGTCACCTTGGCAATGTTTTCACCTCCAACCGCGGTGGCATCGGCCGATGCCACCTGCACCCGCTGTTCCTGGTGGGCATCGGCCTGTCCGATCTCACCGTCACGGTTCTTTTCAGCAACACTTTTCTTGGCATCGTTAATTGCCTTTGCAGCCGCTTCCTTACCAAGGGCTTCGATATAGCCCGACTCATCATTGATATCGGTCACGTTCACATTGATCAGCTTCAGTCCGATCTTCTTCAGTTCCGCCTCCACATTCGACGATACCGCTGCCAGGAACTTGTCGCGGTTGCTGTTTATTTCTTCAATTTCCATGGTGGCGACCACCAGACGCAACTGCCCGAATATAATATCTTTGGCCAGATTGCTGATCGCATCCTGGCTAAGGCCCAGCAAGCGCTCGGCCGCGTTGGTCATAATGCTCGGCTCGGTCGAGATTCCGACGGTAAACCGGGAAGGAACATCTACCCTGATATTTTGCTTGCTCAGTGCGCTCCTCAGGTTAATTTCGATGGAGATCGGCGTCAGGTCAAGAAATTCGTATGCATGGATGATCGGCCAGATAAAGGCGGCCCCTCCGTGAATACATTTTGCTGAGCGGGACTCACTGTTTATCCCCTTACCCACTTTACCGTACACCACCAGAATACGGTCGGACGGACACCGCTTGTAGCGCTTGGTCATCGCTACGATAACAATGAACAAAAACAGGACAGCGATGCTGACCATCAACACAAAATAATTTTCCATTGTCAATTGATCTTTGGTTTTTATTGGTTTTTTCAGAACGATCTGCTCAAAGGCCTGCTCTTCTGACCAGCAGGACCTGGTCCCCGACCAGACCGATCACTTCTATCAGGGAGGATGTTGAAATGGGTTCCTCATCGTCAGTAACCGCGTCAAGGGTTTGAAATGATCCCTGGACAACCAGTTGCACCTTCCCCATTCCTTTACGACAGGCTGGTATGGCCAGATAAACTTCACCGGATTTTCCGATGGCATTTTGCAGCTTTAAAGTTCCCGTTTCAGCAAGTCTGGACATAAAATAAAACAAGGCCGCCATTGCCACCACCATCAGAAAACCACAGAGGGAAGACAGAAAAATGACGAGCCAAACCGGCAAACCGGCATGATAGAACCCAAGGCCTGACCAGCCAAACATAGTGAAGAACGCCACAATATTTTTCAGCGATAAAAACTGAAAGGAAATACTGTCCCCGTCCGCCAGAGACGAATCGAAGTCTGTTTCCACATCGCCGCCAACATCGGCGCCAAAAATCGTCATCAGCAGCAACGCCAAAAAAATCAGGGAGGAAGGAACAGCGACCATCCAGTAAATTTGCTCAAGCAAACTCAGGTCCTGCCAAACAGGAAGAATTGAAGTTGTCATGGTTTTTTTATAATTGACTAAAGTTACAAAATAAACCTGTTTAGCTCAAACATAAGTACAATTATTTTACTTTACTCTGTTAAACAATAGAATAGCGGTGATGTGCCGTTTATGCTCACTTTATTTATCCATTCCCGGTTTGTATCAGCAATTGCTCTCATAGCTGGTTCATTCGAAGATTTTGTTTAAATTGCAGAACGGCTGTCGAGGGGACAGGCAAGGCGTATCAAACCCATTTATAAATACAAAAACCGCATATGAGACGTTTAATTTGTTTTTTAGCTTTTCTGGCAACATACACCGGATCATCAGCACAAGGGAAAGAGGACGGTTGGATCCAGTTGTTTAACGGCAAAGACCTGAACGACTGGATCATTAAGTTCACAGGTTACGAAGCCGGTGTAAACTATAAAAACACCTTCCGGATTGAAGATGGCCTGCTTAAGGTACGATACGATCAATATGACACTTTCAAAGGAGAATACGGGCATATTTTTTACAAACATCCCTATTCTCACTATAAGCTGCGCGTAGAATATCGCTTTGTGGGCGGGCAGGTTCCTGGCGGCGAAGACTGGGCCTACCGGAACAGCGGCGTCATGCTCCACGGGCAGGCACCCGAAAGCATGGAAAAGGACCAGCAATTTCCCACGTCAATCGAAGTTCAGTTTTTGGGTGGAAACGGAAAAGACAAACGAAGCACGCTCAACCTGTGTACTCCGGGGACGAATGTGGTGATGGACGGGAAACTCATCACGGATCATTGTACCAATTCAACATCCAAAACCTACCACGGCGACCAGTGGGTGACGGCCGAAGTAGAAGTTCAGGGTGACTCGATCATTAAGCATATCATTGACGGAAAGGTTGTTTTGCAGTACACGCAGCCTCAGCTCGACCCGCGCGATCCAACCTATTACAAACTGCTGCCGCCCGATGGCAATAAGCTGCTGAAAAGCGGAACAATCTCGCTTCAGGCAGAAAGCCACCCGGTCGATTTCCGGAAAGTGGAACTGCTGAACCTGGGAGAGGAATGCTATTAGAAGAACGGAAACCGGAGATGGGAGAACGGTGAAAAGGGAGCAAGGTAAAACAGCATAGGGCATGGGGCGGAGAGCATAGGGTACAGCGCAAAGTGCATGGAGCATGGAGCATAGCGCACAGAGCATGGGGCATAGGGGCAGGAAATCGCGGCGTGTATAAGTTGTATTCGCAAATGATTGTTGTTTTCGGTCTTACGACATACGACCAGCTACTTACGACTTATTACGAACAACTGTCATCCTCTTTCTTCCCGCATAGCTGTTAACGAGCAGCGACGCAGCAATGATGAGCATCCCGGCAACCGAGATCAGGTCGGGGCGTTCGTCCGGGATCAGGATCCAGCTCAGGATGGCTCCGGCAACCGGAATGAGGAATTTCCACATGTTCAGCTCCGAGACTTTCACCCCGGGGCGCTGCAAAAGGGTATACCAGATGGCGAAAGCCGCGGCCGACAGGAAGCTTAGCCAGGCAAGGGAAACAAAATATTCGGGCGCAACTGCTTTCAGTCCGTATCCTTCAACGGGAATGGAAATCAGCACAAGACCGATCCCGCCGAAAAACAAGGAGGAGGCACTCAGCACGACAGGTGACACAGGCTTTGCCCGTTTTGCGATCAGCACATTTGCCCATCCCGAAAAGAGATTGTTCGTCAGCAGCAACATCACCCCGAATAAGCTAATGGTCAGCCCCGAGGGAAGATGGCTCCGGCTCAGGCTGATCACGGCCACTCCGGCCACGCCCATCAAAATACTGAACAGTTTGATCCGGTCCATGCGGTCGTCTCTGACCATAACATGAGCCACGACTGAAATAAACAAAGGCGACGATCCGGTGATCATCGCAGCAATGGAAGCCGGCAAGAGATTGAGGCCGGAATAAAACAGCATGTACTGAATCACAGTCTGAAGCAAAGCAATGAGGGCAATAAAACGCCAGTTCCTGACCACTTCTTTCCAAAAATTGCGAATGTGATTAAAGTAAAGGATCAGCATAATCCCCGATAATATAAAGCGCACACCTGCAAACTGAAACGGTGTATGGTACTTCAGCCCGATCTTGACTCCGGCGAAGGCCGATGCCCACAGCAGCGACGCAACGATTGCCAGAAATGTGGTATCCGATAAAGTCTTTCTGATGCTTAACATGGCCCAAAGATGCCAAAATAAAGTTGGATTTATTCTTTATGCGCGGCTTGCAGATGCTGAATAAAACAATTCATTAAGAAACATTTATCTTTTCGCATACGTTTGTTTGATTGATTCTCCGGAAAGATTCACATTTTAATATTCATTCTAAATTCTTTAACGACATGAAGAAAATACTGTTCCTGACCGGCGATTTTGCCGAAGATTATGAAACGATGGTCCCGTTCCAGATGCTCCAGATGGCTGGTTATGAAGTCCATGCGGTTTGTCCTGACAAAAAAGCCGGCGAAACCATTAAAACCGCGATCCATGATTTTGAGGGGGATCAGACCTACACGGAAAAGCCCGGCCATCATTTTCTCCTGAATTACAGCTTTGCTCAGGTTAATTTTGATGAATACCAGGGGCTGGTGATTGCGGGCGGGAGAGCACCGGAATACCTTCGGCTGGTTCCCGCCGTCATCACCTGCGTGAAACATTTTTTTGAAGCAGACAAGCCGGTCGCTGCCATTTGTCACGGCATTCAGATCCTGACGGCCGCCGATGTGGTCCGGGGCCGGAAACTCACCGCTTATCCGGCGGTAGGCCCGGAAGTGACACTCGCCGGAGGAGAATTCCAGGCTATACCGGTTGACGGCGCTTATGTAGACGGGAAGCTGGTTACCGCCCCCGCCTGGCCCGCCCATCCGGCATTCATCCGGGAGTTTCTAAAGGTGATGGGCGCAAAAATCGAAATCTGAGCAATAAGGCTGTTCCCCGGATAAAGAACACAAAGGCACTTTCAGAGGACAGCCTGATCAATTGTTATCAGCGGATACCGAGCCTTTTAGCCCAATCGTTCCAGGCGGCATCCATTTGCCGGAGTTTTTCCGGGAATTTTTCCGAAAGATCACTCGTCTCGGTATGGTCTACGGCTAAATTGAACAGTTCCCACTTTCCTTTCGGCAAAGCCGACATTTTCCAGTCGCCGATACGGATCGCCCGGCCGCCTTCATGTTCCCAGTACAGCGTGTCGTGAATGGCGTTGGTTTTGCCCATCACCAGTGGCAGGATGCTTTTCCCGGCAGGGGAAAGCGCTTTCAGCCCGTTCACTTCGGCCGGATAATTACTCCCTGACAATTCCAGGCAGGTTGGCAGCATGTCCATCACATGGGCAACACCCCGGTTAATGGAGTTTTCCCTTCCTTTCAACCCTTTGGGCCAGTGGACGATGAATGCTGTTGCCGATCCGCCTTCGTAGGACTCTTTCTTCCAGTACCTGAACGGAGTGTTGGCGGCACTGGCCCAGGCATTGCCGATGTAATTCCAGGTGGTTTCGGCCCCGGGATGAGGGGAATTGTATTCGATAATCACCGAATCCCTGGTGAAGCCCGGGCGGTCGAAACCGGGAGGGTAGCCCCGCTCATAGGATGCGCCGTTGTCGGACAGCACAAAGATGATCGTATTTTCATATTGTCCGGTTTCTTTCAGCTTTTGAATGATTTTCCCCACGCCCTGGTCCACATGGTCGATCATCGCGGCATGTACGGCCATATTAGCGGCTTCATAATCTTTCTGCAGACAATCTTCCCACTTCTTTCCTGACGAATTTTCCGGCAACGGATAGGTTTTCCGGTCAATCAGGCCTATTTCTACCATCTTTTCGTAGCGCTTTTCCCGGATTACATCCCAGCCAACCTTGTAAGTATCCTTATACTTTTCAATATCCTCAGGAAGGGCGTGCAACGGCCAGTGCGGCGCCGTATGAGCCACATACAGAAAGAAAGGCTGATCGTCCTTCCCGTATTCTTCGATCAGATCAAGCGACTTCTCCGTAACAAAATCGGTCATATAAAAATCGTCGGGCACTTCCCTAATCGCCTCTTCGTTATGCACCAGGCTAAAGGGATCAAAAAAGTTCACCACCCCCCAGATCGTCCCCCAATGCTCCTGAAATCCGCGGTTGCAGGGATAATTTTCGAGGGGAGAAAAGGGCCCGTGGTCAGACCGGTGGGCCAGCCACCGGAGGTGCTCGGTCTTATCAGGCAGCGCTTTGGTTGTTGAAAGGTGCCACTTGCCGGTCATGCCGGTCCGGTAGCCGTTTGTTTTCAGCACTTCAGCGATGGTGGCCGTGTTCATGCTCAGGTTTACGCCCATGCCGTTGATCCCGGCGGCCTGCGGGTGCTGGCCGGTGAGCAGCGAAGCCCGGGTCGGGCAGCAGCGGGCGCTGTTATGCATCTGCGTAAAACGCACGCCCTCTGCCGCCAGCCGGTCGATATTCGGCGTGCGGATCTCGCCTCCGTAGCAGCCCAGGTCGGAATAGCCCATATCATCGAGCATAATGATCATGATGTTCGGACGATCGGGCTTTGCGGGCTGTGCCTGCAGGCCCGCCGACAACAAGGCACCGCCGATTGTCAGAATTTCAACAGGTTTTAATTTGTTCATCTTTTATCATTATTAATCCCACCCGTCATTTTGGGTCAGATTCGTATTTAGCTGTCGTTCGCCCAGGTACTTGTTGGCAAACAGGCAAAGGGATAGATAATACCCGTCATACAGTTGCTCAAAAGTATGAACATCCCACTCCACCAGTTTAAGTGGAGTCGTCTGTTTCCTATCTTTTTTGCTGTACAAGATCCGGCCAATTAGGTTTAAAGGCAAAAGTATAAAAAAACACGTCACCTTTGGTGGTCACCGTCCCCTTCACAATTCAAAAAAGCGGAGCTGTCCGTGTTCTGTGACAGCCCCGCAATGGTTTTACAACAGGCTATTTTCCCCCGGCCCCCTTCTGCGAGGTCTCCTTCACGGGAATGTACCTCCTGTTTCTGTTTGCACTTCCCTGTTCCTGTCGCGCAGCTCACTCCACTGGCGGAAAAGCCGAGATCCGCAGTCGGGCGGCGCCCATAGGGATCAGGGTAATATCCCTGACCGGTCCTGCGGCTTTGGCCGGGTAACGGGGTAACACGCCGGCCAGGCCATACTGATCAATTCCCCATGAGGGGATCAGGCGTCCCTTTGCGCGAATTTCAATCGGCGTATTGTCCTGCGAAAACGGATAATTGTCGGCAGGCCAGTCCTTCCGCACCACTTTCAGCGAGCGCATCAGATCATGCTGATCGAGGATCAGTCCGTAGTTCCAGGGGCTAACCGGATCGATGGTATAAGCCGGCCATTTTTCCGGGTCGGCGTCTTTTTGCCATTTCGAATCGCCAATAGCCGAAGCCGTGCTGCTGATCTTTTTATAATCTTCTGCGATTTTCAGCGAGAAAGTGAGCGGACCATAATTAACAGACACGCTTTTCTGATTTACCTGCCAGGTTCTGGAGGTCAGGCTCATGGGTAACGATACGACAATCTGGTCGCCATCCTTCCACTCCCGTTCCAAACGGATATAAGAACCGCCGGCCGCATTGAGCTTCACTTCTTTTCCGTTCAGTTTCACCGAAGCGCCTTTGCACCAGCCCGGGACCCTTAGGTAGAACGGAAACGTCACCGGCTGCTGCATGCCCAGGGTAAACTGCACCTGTTCTTCGAAGGGGTAGCGGGTTTTTTCCGTCAGGGTCACCTCCGTCCCGTGTCCCACTCTGGCCCGTGTAGTACATGAATTATACATCACGGCAGCCAGGCCATTGTCGTTGCTGGCCATCACCAGGTTCTGCAGGTAATACGGCAGGGCGTGCCCGTGATTGTGCTGACAGCAGCGGCTGCTGAAAGGATTCATGGTAAGGAAGGGCCCCTTGTTGTCAATCCCCGGCGAATGGTTCTTGTCATCGGCCGTGACCCCGTTCGGACAGGTAATATAACGAAGCGCTTTCATGTCGGTTGTAAATGCGGCCGGGAAGCTGTTAAAGAGAATATCCTCACAATTATCGGCCCACAACGGATCGCCGGTGATGCGCGTCAGGATCCCGTCGGATGTCATTTGCTCGGCAAAGCCACAGGTTTCGGTGCCCTGGCGGGGATCGATATAGCCCATGCGGGAGTTTTCGTCCGAGCCGAACATGCCACCCGGAACCTGTCCGAAGGTCCGCCGGATCAGATCGTAATCCTGATAAGTCGCTTTCAGGTGAGCGCTGTCGGCCGACTGCATAAACCAGGTGGCCGGCTCGCGGAAACACTGGGCGATGTTCACGTTGTGCCAGTTGGGCAGGCTTGATTGCTGCATCCAGTTGGCGGTATTGCGGTGGATTTTCTCCGCCAGCTCCAGCAACCATTTTTCACCGGTGATATTGTACAGCCAGTAAACGCTGTAGAGGTTATCCCCTCCCCGGCTGTTTTCCCAGTAGCTTGAAAGAAAAGCCTCGTCGGGCACGGCCAGTTCGTAGCGGAAATAGCGGGTCATAAAATCGATGATCCGCGGGTCACGGGTGTATTCATAGTAATTCTGAAAGGTAAAAAGCATCAGCATGTTCGACCAGAAATCCAGATGCCCCGTATTGGATTTCACTTCGGGGCCGAACCAGCCGTTTGGCTTCTGACTTTTCAGGATGGCTTCGATCCAGACCATGGCCTCCTTCTTCATTTGCGGATCGTTCAGCAGGAAGGCCATGTCGGAATAGCCCCGAAGCCAGTAGGGAACCTCTTCCCAGCCATAATCGCCGCCTTCGGAAAGCCAGGCATTGTTCTCCCTGCTGAGCCAGGCGCTGATCTCACCCAGATGACCGCAGAGGCCGTCCTTCTGTAATTCGATCAACCTGCCGATCCAGCCGTCGGCCTGGATGCTCCCCAGCGGCAGTTTGATAAAATGAGCCGGTTTCAGTGGGATCCGGTTACCGGGATAGAAACTGTTTTGGCCTGTCAGGTCCGGCCGGGCCACCACCGTTGCATGTGTCCCGTCTTCTTTGGACGCCCCGCCGGCAAAACAAGCCTGCGCCAGCAACACCAAAAACACGACACGAACTAATCTTTGCTTCATCTATTTCCTATTTAAGTTACAGGTTACAGGTTACAGGTTACAGGTTACAGGTTAAAGGTTACAGGTTAAAGGTTACAGGTTAAAGGTTAAAGGTTACAGGTTAAAGGTTACAGGTTACAGGTTACAGGTTACAGGTTACAGGTTACAGGTTACAGGTTACAGGTTACAGGTTACAGGTTACAGGTTACAGGTTACAGGTTACAGGTTACAGGTTACAGGTTACAGGTTACAGGGTTTCATTCTTCACCTTGTTACCTTGTTACCTTGTTACCCTGTTACCTTGTTACCTTCTTCCGTTCTTCGGTCTCCCGTTTCCGGTCTTTATTCCAGCATCTTTATAAAATACCCTCCCACCACGGAACGGGCCTGGAAACCAACCTGTTTTGCATCGGTCGTTTCGTACCAGTCGGACATCGGCACGCGGGTGGGCGTTTCGTTCACATACCGGTGCAGGGGATCGATCATTTTTTGGAAGGTCTCCTGGTCATCGGCCAGGGTAGCCGTCCAGACGATCCAGTCACTCTTGGTATAGGTTTTCCGGTTGTCGAGCGGCAAACCGTATGCATTTTGCTTTGTAAGATAGTAAGCCAGTTCCTTCTGTGTAATTTCTTTGGGGAAAATATCCAGTCCAAGCAATTTGTCCCACACCATATTGTATTTCTGGCTCCAGGTTCCCGGCTGGTCGAAGGTAAGGCGGTAGTGGTCGCCGTCGTCGGCCATCTTCATCCATTCCCCGGCCATCCGTTTGGCTTCAGCCGCATACTTTTCGGCGATATCATCCTTGCCCAGCATCCCGGCCAGTTTTCCGTATCCGGCGATGCCCACGATAGCTTTCACCGAAAGGTTCACATTATGGGCAAAGTGGCCGGCAAAGTCGTCGGTGCACAATTGGTTTTCCGGATCGAGCCCCTTTTCAAGGAGGTAATTGGCCCAGGTGGTCAGCACGTCCCAATGTTTCTCTGCATAAGCGGCATTTCCTTCCACTTTGGCGATGGCGGTGGCCAGGATCAGCATGTTGCCGCTTTCCTCAACCGGCATGTCGCCGCCGTAGGTTTGTCCGTTTGCCTGCGGATAGGTACCCACATCGTGGGCAGCAAAAGGCTTGTTCCATTTTCCGCTTTCAGAATAATAGAAGATCGGGTTCATCATCCCTTTCAGCAGTTCGGGGTTGTATTTCAGGTATAAGGGAGCGGAAGGATAGGTAATATCGACTGTTCCGATGGAGCCGTTGCTGAAATTCTCTTTTGAAAGGAAAAGTGTATTCCCCAGCGTGTCTTTCACCAGTTTATGGGCGGCAATGCTCTGGCGGAATGCGAGCACGCACAGGTCGGCGTAGTTTTTCCCGCCGGCGGCCAGTGCCTCATTCCACACCTGGTTGTCCATGTCGGCACAGCGTTTCATCACATCGGCATAGTTTGCTGCGGCATCCTGCAGCGCCTGGCCGATTGTTACCGTGCCGTTCTGTGTCCACCAGCCCTTCAGGTTTGTTCCGAAGTACTGGATCGACTCCAGATCGTCATAGCCGATCATGAAGTATCCCGCAGCGGGTTTATCCGAAACCTCGCCCAATGCATCGGTCACTGTCAGAACAGGCATGGTCTTGTTCATTTTTGCAGTCAGCTGCTCTTCACCGGCTCCGGCGCTTCCGTTTTGTGCGAAAGCGCTCTTTGGTGCAAAATAATCACCAGAGAGGCTCACCGCCTGTTGTGCCCCTGAAGCTGCCAGGTAGAAATATCCCCAGTCGATCCGGACGTTATCGCCTTTCTTCTGCAATACCGGTTGTTCGGTGGTTCCGGTTTTCACATAGCGGACCTCACCGGCCTGTCCTTTGCCAAGTTCCACTTCCTGGCTCACTTCATTCACCGCCCACTGCGGGGTGCCTTCAAAATAGAGCTGCACATCATGTTTCCCGCCGTCGTTGGCAAGCACCTCATAGCTGATGTAATTCACCGGCCGGGAGAGCAGATCGGGGTCACCGGGCAGCAAAGGCGAGGTAAACTTCAGTTCCAGGTCAACAGGGCCGCAGGTGAAGGCATAGACGGTTGAGGTTGCCGACAGTGAAACACTTTTCTGAACGGCAGTCCGGGCGAAAACTTCCTGTTGGTCCGGCTCTGTATACAGGCCGAAGTCTACATAAGCGCCACCGGTCCGGTTATGGCAATGTGCAGCGATTACATTTCTTTCACCCGCTTTCAGGAGGCTTTTATCCAGCTTCAGTGTCACGCCGTTGTGCCATTCGTATTCGGTTTTCACCAGTTGTGTTCCGTTCAGGTACAGTTCAAAGATATCGTCGTGCGAATAGGTCAGGTAAACTTCGCCCGCCGGCATCTCATTGAGTGTGAATTCGCGGCGCACCCAGATGTCCTTTGTTGTCCAGGGCGTTTGCAGAAAAGGCATTTCAGGCGTGCCAAAGGCGCCGCGTCCCGTCTTCCATGAACTGTCGCCAAAGCCGCTCTTCTCCCAGCCGTTCTTCGGCTTATCGAAGCTGTAGCGGCCTTCCCAGGCTTCTTCTCCGGCCATGGGAAGAACGGTTTTCAGCGGCACATTTTCCTTGCCCAGGAAACGGTAAACCTGTCCGTCAACCCGGATTGCGCCAATCAGCGGGTGTTCCTTGCCGGTCCAGTGTTTCACCGGCCCATCGAACAACTGGTTGGTCGTCGACCAGGCGCTGGTATACGGGTCGATGGTCACCAGCGGGTAAGCAGGCGCCCGAAGTCCGGTCGTGGCCGCCCCTTTTTCAATTTTGTCCTGTTGCGCGCATGATGCACCGATAATGCCCGGAAGCACCAAGGCCAGCGCATAAAAAAAACGTCTCTTCATTCTCTTTTTATTTGTTATAAATTCAAACCACTCTTTTGTTATTTCATCAAAGGTATTCTTTTCTCCAATCATTACCCGCCGTAGACAATACAACCACAGCCTCTGCATTACTCATGCTTCCGTGGCATAGCGGCGGAATTTTATATGCAGAGAGGGGGATACCTTTTCGTATCTCCCTCTCCTGCAAAAAAATCTGTTTACCACTCAATGGCCTGATCCTCGTCAGGGATTTGGGTATTGATCTTACGTTCCAGGATCAGCGAGCCTCTCACCGTATAGGAAATCGAAGCATTCGGCACAGCGGTGTAATCCGTATAACTGTAATCGATTTTGCTGACGGTCACATAGCGGTGCAACAGATACGGGCGTACCGCATCCATCGTTTCTTCCACCACAAATACAGGGGTGCCGTTTACATGAAAGTCAATGTTCGGATCTTCGGCAGTGAGTGTCACTGTCTTTGTCTGACGGTCAAATGCCGCATAAATCTTGTAGTTGCGCCGGTCAATCCGGCTCTCGTCGACTGTTCCGGCATAAAAGAATACCGTATTTTCGTCCACAACATACACAGGAACCTCGCTTTTAACGATCGCCGCATCATTTTCGTAGCCCTTCAGGAATGTTTTAAGGGCCGTCCCGCTGTAGATCCCCGAATAGTCATTGAAGGGCATCACCCGCAGCAGCGCCTTTTTATAATGCTTACGGGGATTGGCAACATAGCCGGACGCAGGATCGTCGGTGATTGTCAGGGGAAGCATCCATTTATCGACCAGGTCAATATCGCCCAGGGTAAAATCGATGTTCAGCAGCGCTGTATTCTCTCCTGCCTTGATGTTCACCGTTGCGGGCATCGTAAAAAACGTACTGTTGAGTTCCCGGTAATAGAGATCAGTACGGCTTTGAAACCGTTCTGTATTCAGTGTAGCCAGCGTATCCGGGTCGACGGCCACGCCGACGGTCAGATCGGTGGCATTCGTTGTCGAGCCGCTGACAATCAGCGGAAGCTGATAGGTCACCTGGCCGTCCGGTTTGTACCGGATGTTGATTTGCGATACGCCTTTACTGTCCAGAGGCGCTTTAAAGGACACGTAATGTTCAAATTGTTCGTCTTTCCATTCATCATTGCAGGCGCTGAATCCGATCAGCACAGCCAGCAAGGATAGCAAACGATATTTATTCTTCATATTCTTTACAAATTTT
>JBFXKJ010000077.1:0-14728 GCA_050173895.1 Mangrovibacterium sp.
CGCTTCCTGCACAATAGATAATCGTTCTTCAGGAGTAAATTTTCGTCTGGTGTTTTTCATACCCTAAATTTAAATGGTTACAAAATTGTTTTTCAAATTTTGTCCAACTATTTAGGGGGCTAAGACAGTACATCAACAACTTTATATGTTCCATTAGCTCTAATGACAATTGGAATAATTGCTGATGGAAGAAAATCATTATGCATTAAGACATCTGCAATGACCATATTCCCATTACCCAGCATGACCGGTTTGTATGCATGACTATTCTGAGTATCTTCCTTTACTATTTCCCAAACATAGTCACCAGTTGTAGTAAACTTTGAAAGCCAGAAATTCAGTTTATCATTTTTCTTCTTTGACCCATATAAATACCGAACATTATTTTTATCATCGACAAATAGATGCATCTGCTTTTTCTCAGCGATTCCTCTAGGATAACATCCGGTTTCATTATAGATTTCTTCTTTTGTTGGGTGTTCTTCTGAAGTAATAGGTAATTTTTGTTCTTCATCTTCACTCTTGGAACAACTTATGATAATCAAAAAGAGCAAATTGAAAAATAGAAATCTTTTCATGATTCATAGTCTTTTGTTAGACATTTAGGAAAATCTAAACTTTCTCTGGGTAGGGTGAGTTTGGCAATTGAGGTTTCTCTTGCGTAGGTGAATTGGCTTAATGGCGTGTGGTTCGTCAATAGATTCTTCGTGGTAATGTAAGCGATGACTCATGATTGGGTTAGGCTCTGTTAAAGGTCATTTTTACGATAATTTAAATTTACGAAATGTGGCAATAAACAGATCGCATTTTTCTATTTATTTTTTTGATAAGCGATGTGTTTTTGGAAAGCTATTGTGCAATTACGGCAGCCGCGTTCAATCCGGCTTTTTCTGCAACCACCAGGAGTTTCCTGTGCAGCCAGTGGTTTCAGGGCTCAGTCCTCCGGAATTGGCTCTGTTTTCTACAGAATAAAATTCCTTACAGTTAAAAGGCTGAATTCAGATGCAGTAAACAAAATCTACTGAAAAATGTCGGATCCAAGCTGTGTTTCTTGACTACACCTTAACGCTATTGTCTGTGAGCGTTTCGATAATCAAAAACCGAACCGGCAGATTGATAAATAACTTTGGAAAGCTTCTGATAATAGCAGAATTTAGCAGGACTGCGCCTCCAACGTTCAACTGACAAGTTGCCGGGTTGCAGTTCTCGACGATGTACATTCTTTCCTCCTCACTGTGCTGCTTTTTATGCGAACCGGGGATAAGCTGCAATGCAAAAAGCGATGATCTGGGCTGAGAGAGAAGAATTAATAGTTCCAGGCTTGTTGATGTTCCTGGTTGTCTGAACGCACAGAATCGCTCTGGCATTCTTTCATAATAGGTAACGCTCTTTATGGAGTATGTGCCCACCAATTGGGTTAGGATTTCATCGACCGAAGGCATCAGCAGGATTGATTTTACATGTTGTTCAGTTTCCAAATCAATGATCCTGGATTCAGATATGTAACTGCTTTTACTTAAAGCAAAGCCCAACTGGTTTATACTTTTCCTTGAATAGAGCTGATTTACAGTGCAAAATCCGTTTTTGTGGTACTTCCTTCCCAAGGTAACGATTTCTGCCCCGTTAATCATGGTTTTGTACAAATCCAGGGCGTTATTCAGCTTTTCTGTAATGTTGGTACGCAAACGATCAGGCGCCAGAACTGCAATGCCATCACCCATTCCCAATATCTCCTTTTCCAACTCAAAATTGTGCTGAACCACCAGCGAAATAGTGATTCCATATTCATTTTCATCAATTAATCGCTGCGACGGATGAAATGGTTTAGTCAACACGTAAGGAGCATGTTTCTTGTTAACAAACAGGATAACTTCCTCAGCTTTTGAAGCATGATTCACTGTTACTCCAATCACATCTTTAAAATAGGTCCCGGCATCAAACCCGATCTTGTCTAAAAAGCGTTTTCCTGTATTTTTTATTTCAATAATCCGATCAACTGCCAGATTGAGCAGCGGATGAGCATTACTTTTTGAGCCAATTAAAAACCAACGATTGCGAAATTCCTTTAATAAACACGGATAAAAAAGAAATTTACCCGGCTGGCGGGCAGTAAAAGACTGATAGGTAATCTCAATTACATTTTTTTGGATGATGTCCTGGTACAATTTCTCGAGAAACTCAATTCCTTTTAAATCCTCGTTCTTCTCGAAATCAATGACCGACTTTCGGTTTACTTTCTGAGCGTAAACATGGTCTTCAAGTTTGCGCACCACCGAGTCCAGCTCTCTGAAATGGGAAAATCCTTTGAACTGCTTCAGAAAATCAACAGTCTCAGTGAGCTTATCCAGATCGCCCTCAGAGAGTGGGATATTCATAATACTGTAACCGGGATCTTCGTAGGTGTAATATTTCTTTTCCACGATCACGATCGGGGCATTATAACCTAATTTGTCGCTCCGCATCAACTGAATGTCCATCTGGACAGTCCTTCGGCTTACCCCTTTGTCAATGCCTTCATATTCATAAAGAGCATCAGAACAGGCGCCTATCAGGTTTTCCAGCGTCCATTTCCGGTGCCGGTTCTGCAAACACAGGTCAATAGTTTTGTAGCGTATTAAGGCATTTCGGTTGACAGGCATGATTTTTTTTATAAAAATATGCACTTTATTTCATCTGCGCAAAAAGACTGCGCAGTGGCGATTGAACTTTGTTCCGTCAAACTCACGTAACTGTCGTTTGCTCACATAGTCAACCCGTTCTTTGAACAATTAAGATACAGTGCTGCCGGCACTAAAAATCTTCCTGAAAAGGAAGCGCGGTGAAAAGACCGAAGGTAAAGGACCGGACGAGGGTTTCTGTACAGCCCCGTAGTGCGGTATTCAATCGGAAAAGCCGTATGCTGCTTTGCCCCAGGTTGTTTACACCTCTTGTCTGCCGGAGGTTCGAATCCTCCTCCCGAAAACGGGATAACTCAGCGGTAGAGTAACAAGTACCACCACAATTCTGCGTCTGGTAAACGCAACGGACTGTTAATCCAGTTAAAAGAAGCAGGGCTCTTCTTTAAAAATGCTCATCTGAAGTTATGCCGGGAAGCCTGCTGTTTAACTCATTCAATATGATTAAACGGCAATTTTGAAATGCCTGAAAACAGGACTCAACCTGTAACATCTTTCGCTTTTGGGTGAAGCATCCGCATCGGGGAGTTTTAACAGAAATGCCTGATGCGGCCCTGGTCCGAAACCGATTGGTTGTGAAAGAACATTGGAAAAAGGAGTTTACTACTTCTGGAAAAACCCAATCCAGATTTCCGTAATCAAAGCCGACCTGCGCCAGTTGCAGTTGGAAATCCCCGGGCAGGAAATCCTGACAAGGGATAAAGCCGCGTTGCGGGTAAACTTCTTTGTTCGTTACAAAACGGTTGATATTGATAAGGCTCTGTTTGAAAACAAGGAATTCGACAAGCAACTTTATGTGATGGTACAACTGGCTATCCGTGAGTTTGTCGGCATGTATACGCTGGATGAACTGCTTGAGCGGAAAGTATCCGTTTCAGAATCGATCCTGACGGCGATCATTCCAAAAGCAGCCGAAATTGGTGTGGAGATTTTGGATTGCGGAATACGTGATATCATTTTGCCAGGCGAGGTAAAAGACATCATGAATCAGGTCCTGATCGCTGAAAAGAAGGCACAGGCCAATATCATTACCCGGCGGGAGGAAACCGCTTCGACCAGGAGCTTGTTGAACACGGCCAGGCTTATGGAAGAGAATGCCATGCTTTTCAAACTGAAAGAAATGGAATACCTCGAAAAGATAACGGAGAAAGTAAACAACATTTCTCTTTCGGGCGGGGGACTTGTTTTGGATCAGTTGAAAGGATTGTTTGTGTCTCAAAAGTAAAAAACCTATTTTTCGGCCTGAATACTATGAAAAGAGTAATATCGGAAGGATGCACGGTCCCTGTAAAAATGTGGTTGACCGATGTTGATGAGAATGCGTTGGCGCAGACCCGAAACCTGGCCAACCTTCCATTCATTTTCAAACATGTGGCGTTGATGCCCGACTGCCATTCCGGGTATGGAATGCCCATTGGGGGAGTTATCGCCACAAAAGGCGTGATTATTCCAAACGCGGTTGGCGTGGATATTGGCTGTGGCATGTGCGCAGTTAAGACCTCGCTAAATGAGATAAATACGGATGTGCTTAAAAAAGTGATGTCGGGAATCCGTGAGTTGGTTCCGTTAGGGTTCGACCATCATCAGGATGCCCAGGAAGAAAGCCTGATGCCCTTGTTGGGGAAGGTTCCCGAACGCGGAGTGGTTCACCAGCAATATACGGCGGCAAGAAAGCAGATTGGAACATTGGGCGGAGGGAATCACTTTATTGAAATACAAAAAGGCTCTGATAATCACGTCTGGATTATGATTCATTCCGGCAGCCGTAACATCGGGCTGAAAGTCGCTGAGCATTACAACAAACTGGCCATTCGCCTCAATGAGCAATGGCATTCGTCGGTCGATAAAAAGCAGGATTTGGCGTTCCTTCCCATCGAAACTCAGGAGGCGAAAGACTATTTTTCGGAAATGCAATATTGTGTTGATTTTGCCTTAGCCAACCGGATGCTGATGATGGAGCGGATCAAATCGGCGTTTTATGCGGTAATTGGCAGAGACTTCTCAGCATTGGAGTTCATTAATATTGCGCACAATTATGCGCGTTGGGAATCACATTTCGGAACCTATGTTATTGTTCACAGGAAAGGAGCTACAAGCGCCCGGGAAGGTGAAATTGGTATTATTCCCGGATCGCAGGGGACGAAAAGTTACATCGTTCGGGGAAAAGGAAATGCGGAAAGTTTTCAGAGTTGTTCTCATGGGGCCGGGCGCTTAATGGGCAGAAAACAAGCGCAACGCGAATTGGTGCTGGATGAAGAAATTGAAAAACTCAACAGGAAGGGCATCATCCATGCCATTCGCAATACCAGCGACCTCGATGAAGCTCCCGGAGCTTACAAGAACATCGATATTGTTATGGAAAATCAGGCAGATTTGGTTGAAGTTCTTGTTGAACTCTCTCCTTTAGGGGTGATTAAAGGATGAATGAACTGCTGGTCGGGTATTCGTCTCAACCAGCAGTTTCAGCTACGGAGTTACGGAACAAACCGTCAATGTTGTCAATAAATTTAAAGCTTTCGTTATTTACCTAAGATTTTCCGAAAATCCAAGGCGAAAATCATTGCTATTTTCCGAAAATCCAAGGCGAAAACTGTTGTTATTTTCCGAAAATCCAAGGCGAAGTATGGGTTTGTGACTTAAACTGAAAAAAGGGTTGTGACTTTCCTGCTGTTCTCTTTGCCGGTCCCTCCTGTGAAATCATGGCTTATTTTCTTGCCTTCATTCGCAAAGTCCGCCGAAAAAATGTTGTTTCGAACAAAAAGTCAGCCGAAAAAATGTAATTTTACGCAAAAAGTCGGCCGAAAAAATGTAAAAGTCAAAACGATGAGACGAACCGCGATGCAGGAATTAACGTCCTGGAAAAGTAAGAAAAACCGTAAGCCACTGATTATACGAGGGGCCAGGCAGGTAGGAAAGACCTGGCTAATGAAAGAATTCGGCAAGAATGAATATCAACAGACGGTTTACATCAATTTTGAAAGTACCAAAACACTCACGACCCTCTTTGATCAGGACTTCGATATTCCCCGGATCGTTACTGCCTTGCAAATTATATCGGGAATCCGGATCGAACCGGACAACACCTTGATTATTTTTGACGAAATACAGGAAGTTCCCGGCGCCCTAACGTCGTTGAAATATTTTTACGAAGACGCACCGCAATATCACATCGTTGCAGCAGGATCTCTACTGGGAGTGGCCTTGCATCAGCATACCTCGTTCCCGGTAGGAAAAGTGGAGTTTCTGGATTTATACCCGCTCTGCTTTAAAGAGTTTCTGATGGCTCAGGATCAACAGGCGCTTGCTGACCTATTGGAACAACGGGATTGGACTCTCATAAAAGGCTTTAAAGAAAGCTTTATCCGGTTTCTTCGATTTTATTACTATATCGGCGGCATGCCCGAAGCTGTCCTTTCATACCGGGAACAGAATGACTTCAATGAAGTACGCGCCATTCAAAGGCGAATACTCGCGGCTTATGAACAGGACTTTTCCAAACATGCGCCTGCCGATATCGTTCCACGCATCCGAATGCTTTGGAACGCAGTACCGGCACAGTTAGCCAAAGAAAACAGGAAGTTTATTTACGGCGCTGTAAAGCAGGGTTCAAGAGCCAAAGACTTTGAATTAGCCCTGGCGTGGCTGATCGATTGCGGGCTGGTTCACAAAATATGCAGGGTGTCAAAGCCGGCAATCCCGTTGAAAGCATATGAAGACTACAGTGTATTTAAGCTTTTTATGAATGATGTTGGCTTGCTGGCTGCTATGGGCGACATTGATGTTCGGACACTGGTTGAAGGGAACACGATTTTCGAAGAGTTTAAAGGAGCGTTGACGGAGCAATACGTCTTGCAACAACTGGTTACGCTTCCCGAATTGACCATCTATTACTGGTCGGCAGAAAAGTCGAGCGGCGAAATTGACTTTCTGGTTCAGCATGAAGGCAAAATAATTCCAGTCGAAGTGAAATCGGCAGAAAACCTGCAAGCCAAGAGTTTAAAGTCGTTTTATGCCAGGTATTCGCCCGATATGACCATTCGCACGTCGATGTCCGACTACCGTAAAGAGGAGTGGCTTCAGAATCTTCCCCTTTACGCGATCACGGAATTGGTAAATCTCTCGTGATTTGTCAGTACTTGCCAACCGCGATTTTGGTTTCGCTGAAAATATTCTTCAATCGATTGCTCCATTTTACCAATACGGCTTTCCGTTCCTGGCCGGTGAGATGCGCAACGGAATAATTTACCTCAGGTTCTAAAACCGAAAAACCAACACATTCCAAAATGCCCCTGTTAACAGGGCGCAATATTCCGCATATGTCTCCGTGATAGCCGTCTTTCGTATATGTTTCTGCACCGCTGCCCGTAGTTACCGACAGCAGGGCTTTTTTGCCCCGCAACGTTCCGTTTTCATAATAGCCGCCGTCTTTAAAGAACCGTCCTGATGTAAAAACCTTGTCAGTCCATCCTTTTAAAATTGCGGGCGGGGCAAACCGCCATAGCGGAAACTGCCAAATCATGAGGTCGCACCATTCTACCTTTTCCTGTTCTGTTTTAGTTTGCTGATCATAGCTGTTATTCATTTCGGCTGCGTATACTTCTTCGATTTGCAGTTTCAGATAATCGGGATTTCTAACAGTTGTAAAATTACTTCTGTCATAAACAGGATTAAAGTTCATGGCATAGAGATCGGTGGTCCTTACTTCGTGCCCGTTTTCTGCAAATGCATTTATTGCCGTTTGATACATAGCGGCATTGAAACTTTTTGATTCGGGATGTGCCAATACAATCAATACTTTCATACGTAATAGTTTATTTTTAATGGTAAGATGGAACTCGCATGGCCAGGATTTTCATTTTTCTTGTGTTTGGTACAACCATGTTCGTTTCATCGTGTTTTAAATCTTGTTGCAGGCAAAGCTATTTCCCTTTTGATACCCTTGCAATGGAGCAGAAAATTGTTAGCAGCACACAAATTTGTTAGAAATGGCAAAGAGGAAGATGACAAGCACCAATAGCATAAACAGAGATTATCTGAAGAACGAATGCGGAACAATGTACGCGTTGGTGCTGCTTTCGGGCAGATGGAAAATGACGGTACTGCACAAACTTTCAAAAAAAGATATGCGGTTTACTGAGTTGAAAGAATGTATTCCGAACGTTTCGGACAGAATGCTTACCCTGCATCTGAAAGAACTGGAACAAGACGGACTGGTTGAGCGAATTGTATTTGCGGAAGTGCCGCCGAGAGTGGAATACAGATTAACTCCCAGCACTCAGCGTTTGGTTTCTGTTTGGGATCAGTTAGAAGTTTGGGGGAGTAGTCATCGTGAGATTCAGGAAAGTAAAGATAAGCTTTCAGAATGAAACGCGATTTTGGCCATCGGTAAGGGATTGATTTTGTGCGCACACAACTTACAAAGCTGCATTCAACAACAGAAACTTTGACAATGGAACAGAACAAAAACGAACAGAAGCCAGGCGGAAAGGGTGCTACGCCTTTCGCGCAGACTTATTTTCACGGGACAAGGGCTGACCTAAACGTTGGCGACCTTATTCAGGTTGGCTTTAACTCGAACTACGGGGAAAAGAAGAACGCAAGGTACATTTTCCTGACCGCTACCCTGGATGCTGCCGTCTGGGGTGCCGAACTGGCGTGGGGCGAAGGGCGGGAGAGGATTTATCTGGTAGAACCGACAGGTGAAATAGAGGATGACCCGGACCTGACCGATAAAAAGTTTCCGGGCAACCCGTCAAAGTCATACCGTTCGGCGCAGCCGTTTAAAGTGGTGGGCGAGGTTACCGTTTGGCAGGGACATCCGGCAGAGCAGGTCAAAGCAATGAAGGAACACCTTGAACAGCTTAAAGAACAAGGCATTCATTCACTGAACGACTAAATATCATGAAACAGCAAAATATTGATAACCTCACCTCGCTGTGGCGGGTAGCTTCCGTACCGTTCGGCGCCTACAGGAAGTCGGGCGCTTTTCATATCGTTGAGCTGGCTTTTTCGGAATGGCCAAACAGGATCTGGCTGGATAAGGACGGCGGAAACTTAAGTGCCGAAGATCTAAGGAATACCCTCCGGCAAGGTTCAGCACAACTCACCTTCACCAAGTTCAGTGCACTGCAGTGCGATGAACATCAGGAAGCAAACGATTTAGGATTAGTCCTGAAATCGGTCCAGGCCGGAATGTCGCTGAACCTGCAAAATTACAAGGCACAACCGTTACACAGCAGCCTGATTCTTGACAGAGTAAACAACGAGGAAAAAGCTATGGTGTGGAGCGATGTTTTTCGTCCGTGCTTCAATTACTTCATTTCGCCCGGAATTGTTGAGGCTATAAAAGATGAGGTGGCCTATTACCTCCTGCGCGATAAGCTGGAAACGGTGGGTTGCGCCGCAACTTTTATCAAAGACAATCAGATCGGCATTCATAGTTTAGGGGTGCTCGACAGCTATCGCAAACATGGTTATGCCGAAGCGGCCATGCACATTATCTTACAGGATGCGAAAAACCAAGGTTTGGTAAATGCTCATCTGCAAGCTTCAGCCTTGGGATTTGGCATTTACAGGAAATTAGGCTTCGACGAACTTTTCAAAGTGTGTAACTACAAAGCTGCATTACCGGCGTATTGAGATTTGTTCCGACAGGTGCCGGCCGACAGGGGGCTAATTGACAACAACTTCGATTTTACGTGGATCAAAGTGGAGGTATTTTGATCTATCTACGGGGGTATTCTGTTCATTCTGTGTTGCATAATATTGTTAATCATATAGTTAACTATTTTGTCCATCGAGGTGGACAATTTACCGGCCATCTATGAACCCAGGAGGATGTAATTTTATCCTGGTACATATATTATTTTGATCATTTCAAAACTAAATCGAATCTAACACTATGAAATTAAGATTGTTGACATTCTTGGTTGTTTTAACGACACTTTTTATTTCAGAGGGTTGTAAGGATGATGACGCAGATCTTCCTCCTGTAACGAAAGACCCTGTTCTTGAGTTGTCGGCCGGCACCATTCATACCGTGCAGGGGAGAGTGATGCGTTTGGAAGGTAATGTGAGTGACGAAGTTGGCATTCGTTCGGTGAACCTGAAAAATGACAACTGGTTTTTAGATAAAACCATTTCTCTTTCGACAGACTCCCTGATCAAAGATTATGAGTTGTGGTATGATTTTAAAGTGCCCGAAGGCGCTGCGGCTGAAGACGATGAAGTTGTTATAACAGTCACCAACGTGGGCGACAGGAAAGTTTCCAAAACTGTCGTCGTTAAAATGGATGGCGATTTTGTTGTTCCTGCTTTATCAGTGACCAGTCCTATTGACGGGCTCACCGTACCTCCCACAGTCCCGAATCCTTTGAAGCTTGAAGCGGTGATGAGCGATACGCGCCGCCTGGGACATATTGTGGTAAAGGAAGCTTCGCTGGAACTTTATGACAGTATTTCATTCGCAGCCGATATTGTGAAGAATTATCAATATGACAAAACCATTAATCTTCCGGCTAATCCCCGCGAATATCAGTTTTTGTTTTTGGCTGCCGACAGCGCCGGCAATAAGACAGAAAAGACTATCACCGTAAAAGTATCGGCCGATTTTGATAAGATGTACCTGTCGGATGTGGCAGCTGAGGCAGACCTGACTACCGATCTTTTTGGTGTGCCGATGGTGATCGACAAAATTGCACCTTTTACTTTCCAGGCAAAGTATTATGCCGCGAAAGCATGGAATATGCGGTTACGCCTTATCAGCCTGCAGATAAACCGTACCGCGATTACATTCAGATTACCCCGGATAACATGAATACGTATGTTGGCCCATTGTGTCTTGTCGGTTGCGGATGGACCGATTTCAAAAATACAACCGGCTGGGGATGGGATGGTACAAACGCAAATAAGGTGATGACCGAGGATCCGGAGAATCCTTACCTGTTCCGTCGTACGGAAGAACTGGAAGGAAAATTCGAGCTGATCTTCGACGGGTATCATCCGCAGGGATGGTGGCCTGAACCTTTCTGGCGATTCGACAACAAAGCGAATCCGGAAAAAACAGTGATGAAAGGCGGCGAAAACCTTTCATTGATGGTGCCCGCCAAAGCGCGCTATGAAATCGTATTCGATACTCACCTGAACAGGGCAAAAGCTGTAAAAGTGGAGTAGATATATCAAAAATAAAACAATCACTATGAACAAGATGATATTAAGAGGATTTGTAATCCTGACCTTTATTATGGCAATGATTTCCGGTGTACAGGCTCAAAGCCGCAGGATAACCGGAACGGTCACATCAAAAGGAGAAGCCCTGCCGGGCGTATCCATTCAAATTAAAGGGACTGCGACAGGTACAATCAGTGACGCCGGGGGTAACTACTCCATTACTGCTGCCGACGGACAGATCCTGAAGTTTAGCTTTATAGGATTCCAGGAGAAGGAAGTGACACTGCAGGGACAGAGCAGGCTGGATATTTCGCTTGAGGAAACTCAGATTGCACTGGACGAAGTAGTGGCCATTGGTTACGGAAAAGCTAAAAAAGGAGACCTGACCAGTTCGATCACCTCCGTGAAGGGAGAAGAAATGAGGAAGATGACAGTTGGAAATCCGGTGCAGGCATTGCAGGGTAAGGCACCTGGCGTGCAGGTTATTACCGGCAGCGGAGCGCCCGGCTCGTCGCCCAAGGTGCTGATCAGGGGTTTCACCTCGATTAATCTGAGTACGGATCCGCTTTATATCGTAGACGGTGTTCCCATGGGCAGCAACCTGAATTTTTTGAATACCAATGAAGTAGAAAGTATTCAGGTATTAAAGGATGCTTCGGCATCGGCAATCTACGGAAGCCGGGCTTCGAACGGTGTGGTTTTGATCACAACGAAACGGGGCGCCGCAGGAAAGACCAGCTTTAACACCGATGTTACTTTTGGTTACCAGAAGTTTGACAAGCCTTACGATATGGCCGATGCTGAGGAATACGCCAAAATCATGAACCAGTCGCTGGTGAATGGCGGACTGGCCGAAAGGTTCCCGGACCCCGCATCGTTGGGCCGCGGAACCGATTGGTGGGGAGAAGGGGTAAACCGGTTTTCTCCGCAGATGAATTTCAGCTTCCAGGCCTCGGGCGGCACAGCAAAGCATCAGTATGCCGTGAGTCTGAACTATTACGATCAGTCTTCATTTTATAATTCGGGCGACTGGAAAAAATTCACGGCCCGCCTTAGCAACGACTGGAATTTTTCTCCGGTGGTTTCGGCCGGCATCGTTCTCAATCCCCGGCGCGAATACTGGCACAATATTCCGAGCTGGTATCAGGATTACCTGCTGATCGACCCGATTACCCCGATTTATGTTCCTGAAGACGAACGGGAAGGATTGAACGAATTCAGCATCTACGAACGATCGTACTACACCTATACCTGGAACCCCATTGCCCGTGACGCGAGAAACTTTGGAAGGGGAGGCTATTATGCCCTTGGCTCAAATGCTTACCTGGATATTAAACCATTCAAAGGGTTTCAGATCCGAAGCCAGATCAGCAGCGACCTGAAGTTTAACAGGACTGATAATTTTACACCCGAGTTTTCGATTGACGAGGCGCACGAATCGAGCAAGATCAATGCTGTTGAGCGGAACATGTCGAATGATGTTTACTGGAACTGGACCAACACGGCAACTTACGATTTCTCAGAAAACGAGCACAATGTGACGGCTATGGTTGGGGGAACTTTTGAGAAGTGGACCGGCACGAACCTCTGGGGGAAGAAAGAAGGAGTTCCTAATAACACGGATCTGCTTCGCGAAATTGACGCCGGAACGCTGAACCCAACTACCGGTGGAACCCATTGGGAGCAAACCATTGAGTCATTTCTGGGGCGCGTATCATACAACTATGCAGGTACTTATTACCTGACCGGCACCTATCGTGTAGACGGTTCATCCAAGTTCATGGCCAACAACAAATGGGCTACCTTTCCATCTGTGTCGGCAGCCTGGAGAATTTCCAAAGCATCTTTCCTGAAAAGTGCAACCTTTGTCGATGATCTTAAAATAAGGGCAGGCTGGGGCAGGCTCGGAAATCAGGGGCTTCCTTCAAACGTATATGCCTCGGGGATTGGCCAGTATTATTATATTTTCGGCCCGGGTGAAGGTGATCTGGTCAATACGACCTATCCGACAAGCATGAAGAACGAAGACATCAAATGGGAAACAGTCGAAGACATCAACCTGGGTACAGACTTCACCCTTTTTGAATTGAAGGTAGACGGTTCGGTCGAGTATTACCGGAAGAAGACCAAAGACATGCTTTTCCTGATGCCTTATCCCAATTACAGCGGTTTTCCTGACGATGCCAGGATATGGAGCAACATCGGTTCGATGGAATCAAAAGGCTGGGATATTGCGGTGAATTATCACGGCAGCGTTTCGGAACTGAAGTACAACCTGGGGCTGACGTTGATGACCGTGCAGGTGGAGGCCACTGACCTTCCCGATATCACACCTGTTATTTATGGTTCCAATAATTATACACGGACAGTTGAAGGAGAAGTTCCCGGCTACTATTTTGGCTACCGTACCAGTGGATTGTTTCAGAACCAGACGGAGATCAATTCCCATTCAAGCGAACATGGTGCACTGCTGCAACCGGTTGCCAAACCTGGAGACATCCGTTTTGAAGATACCAATTCAGATGGTGTTTTAAATGCAGACGACCGGGTAAAGATCGGCAGTCCGTGGCCCGATTTCACCGGAGGGTTTAATCTCGACATGAGTTATAAAAATTTTGATCTCATTGCCAATGTCTATTTCAGTGTGGGAAATGAACTGGTGAACTGGAACAAAAGAAATCTGTACAGGACAACAGGATCATCAAATAACGTGATTTCCGGGCTGCTTGACAAGGCCTGGCATGGGGAAGGAACCGGCAATGACATTCCCCGGGTTTCGCACGTCGATCATAATGAGAATTACACCCGCTTCAGCGATTTCTTCGTGGAAGATGGCTCCTTTGCCCGCTTAAAAAATCTTCAGTTGGGCTATACCCTGCCAGCCTCACTTAGCTCCAAATGGGGCTTGTCTAAATGCCGCTTTTATATTTCCGGACAAAATATCCTGACCGTAACCGGTTATGATGGTGTGGAACCTGAAGTTTCGGGCGGGGTGCTTGATCTTGGCTTTGGCGAATGGCAGTACCCGGTGCTTCCTACTTATTTGATCGGTGTGAATGTGGCTTTCTGATCTTAAACAGCAATTACTATGAAGACAAAAATAATCTATTTTCTGATTTGCTTTACCGCCGTGTTTAGCCCGGCTTGCGAAGAATTTATTGAGACAGAACAACGTGGGCAACAAAACCTTGATAATTATTTTACCAATGAATCCGAGTGTGAAGCTTTTGTAAACGGAATATACAGCGGGTTTGCCAATATTGAAGAATGGTGGAAACAATGGCTGAGATTATCCAACGAAATGGCTACTGATGATGCCTGGATGGGTAACCTGACCCAGGGAAACGGTGATTCTTACCCCTCTGCCCATTATTCCATTACAGCGTCAAACGCTCCCGGACGGTTAAAAGATTTCTATCAGCATAAGTATTATAACATTGCTGCCTGTAATCTGGCAATTCACCGCATTGCCGATGCTCCTGTTGCCGATGCGCTGAAAAACCGGTTGATTGCTGAAGCGAAATTTTTTCGCGCCTTTAATTATTGGGAACTGGTACAAAACTGGGGCGATGTGGTCCTGATCCTCGAACCCACGGGTACCGCCGGACTGAACCTCGCCCGCTCGCCCAAGGCTGATGTTTATGCGCAGATCGTAGCCGACCTGAAAGATGCCGAACAGGCTCTTCCGGTTAGCTATACCGGCGAAAGCATTGGCCGCGTGACAAAGGGTGCCGCACAGGCATTGCTGGCCCGTACCTTCCTGTTCATGAAGGATTATCAAAATGCCTATAATTATGCAGGTCTGGTGATTAACTCAGGAACCTACCAGCTTGAACCTGAATTTATCAATATCTGGAGCGTATACAACCATAATGGTGTTGAGT
>JBFXKJ010000078.1:0-14621 GCA_050173895.1 Mangrovibacterium sp.
ATAAACCGCAGCAGCAGCTTTCTGAACCGGGTAGGATACGCCATTGAACTTGGTCGTATGACGGCGCAGCCAAAGTTTCTTTACCTGATGGGCATTTCCCTGGCTGTCGTAAGCCATCAGTTCTTCCGGGATGACCGTAAAGGCGCAGCGGGTTCCTGTAAAGCCGGCTGTCTTTGAAAAACTTCTGAACTCAATGGCCACTTCCTTTGCACCTTCAATTTCAAAGATGGAATGCGGAATCCCTTCTTCGGTGATAAAAGCTTCATAGGCCGCATCGAACAAAATGATACTCTTTCGTTCGCGGGCATAATTCACCCATTTTTGGAGTTCCTCCCGGCTGGCAACGGTGCCCGTCGGATTATTTGGAAAACAAAGGAAGATCAGGTCAGGGCGCTCGGAGGGAAGCTCCGGTATAAACCCGTTTTCAGCAGTACACGGCATATAGATAATGCCCTCATAATAACCGTTATCCTGACAGTCGCCGGTTTTACCCGCCATGACCGTTGTGTCGGCGTAAACCGGGTACACCGGGTCGCAGATGGCGATCCGGTTGGCACTTCCGAAAATTTCCTGAATATTGCCCGTATCGCATTTGGATCCGTCAGAAACAATGATATCATCGGCTGAGATCGCCACGCCATTTGCCTGATAAGCTTTTTCAGCAATGGCTTTGCGCAGAAATTCATAACCCTGTTCCGGTCCGTAACCTTTAAAAGTACCGGCATTCCCCATTTCCTCAACCCCCTCATGGAAGGCCTTCAGGATGGTGGGTGTTAACGGTTGGGTAACATCTCCGATCCCCATACGGATAATCTTCTTTCCGGGGTTTTCGGCGGCGAACCTGCTCACCCGGCGGCCGATCTCAGGGAACAGATAACCGGCCTTCAGTTTCAGGTAATTCTCGTTTATTAAAGCCATATCGTTTGTTTTTATTGTTTTTTCAGGGATAACGACAAAGATAAAAATTTGAACCGCATCAGGCCGTATGCATAAAAAAATTAAATGGAAGACTTAACAAACCGGAAAACTCTTTCCGGCAGGCCATTTTTAAACCGGATTTTTCGCGTTATTTTTGCAGGATAAACAACTTTAGCCGGTCGTTATGACAAAATTCAACAGTCTTCAACAGCAAGCTTACGACCGGGCTGCATTTCTCTGCAGCCGCTCAGAAAAAAGTTCGGGAAGCATCCGGAAAAAACTTGCCGGATGGGGTCTGGAGCAGGAGGACGCCCAGGCAGTCCTGAAAAAGCTCACAGACGGGCATTTTATTGATGACGAACGGTTTGCCTGCAGCTATGTGAAAGATAAATTCCGTTTCAACAAATGGGGAAAGATCAGGATTGCCTGGCAGCTTAAACTTGAGCAAATCCCCGCAGTTGTTATCAGCCGGGCTTTGGAGGAAATCAGCGACGAGGCGTATGAGGATCTGCTCCTGAAGCTTCTTGCCGCTAAAAACAAAACCATCGGAAAGGTCAGTCCGCCTGAACGGCGGGCGCGTTTGATGCGGTTTGCCCAAAGCCGTGGCTTTGAAACCGGACTGATCCATTCGGTAATTGACCGGATGGGTCTGAAGGATGATGATTAAATATTCCTGTAAAAACACTGCAACTGCGTGTCGTCGAGCATTTCACTTTCCTTTGGCCAGCAGTTGAACTGGGGAGCACGCACGCCCTTCCCAAACCAGAAATGGCCAATATACACGTATGCTTCGTCCCAGACATTCCCGTTAATAAAACTTTGCAACAGTTGCTGCCCGCCTTCCACAACGACCGACTGCAACTCCCTTTCATACAGTGTTTTCAGGATCTGTCCGATCAGGTCGCCATGAAAATCAACGCGAACAAACTCAAGGTTTGCGGATGCCGGAAGCTCCTTTTCTGTAAAGACAATCGTCGGGAACTTTCCGTCTTTCACGTGCAGATGGGCAGGCAGCCGGTTCCGGCGGTCAAGCACCAGTCTGACGGGTTGCCTGCCCGTCCATTCACGGACAGTAAGGGAAGGGTTGTCTTTCCTGGCCGTATTGGTGCCGATCAGAATGGCTGATTCCTCCGTGCGCTGCCTGTGGACCAGCCGCCGCGACAGTTCATTGCTGATCCAGGTCGGCTTACCGAACAATTCCGGATAAGAACGGTCCACATCCAGGTAGCCATCGAGGGTCTGTGCCCATTTCAGAATAACATAAGGCCTTTTCTGCTGGTGGAAGGTAAAAAACCGGCGGTTGAGCTCGAGACAATCCTTTTCCAGCACGCCGACTTCCACCTCAATTCCGGCCGCCCGCATTTTTTCGATGCCTTTCCCTGCAACCTGTGCGAACGGATCGACCGAACCGACCACCACACGGGGTATGCCGGAGGCAATGATCAGATCCGAACAGGGAGGTGTTTTTCCGAAATGAGCACAAGGTTCGAGGCTCACATAAAGGGTTGATTTTCTGAGCAGTTTCTTGTCTTTTACGGCGTTGACGGCATTCACCTCCGCATGCGGACCTCCAAATTGCCGGTGAAAACCTTCTCCGATGATCCTGCCGTCGTGAACGATCACCGCGCCAACCATCGGATTGGGAGCTACTTCACCCAGTGCAAGGCGGGCCAGCCCGATGCAACGGAACATATATTTCTCGCTTATCGTCATCTGCCAAATTTATCGTACAACAGCGCCGGTTGCTCTCTGCGGTCACTTCGCAGTCCCACATCTCCTTTCAGGATGAGGGAGCAAAAATATCCGCTTCACCGGGAAAAAGCTAACTTTGCCAAAAATACAAATTTAATGCAGGCAGGCATTGCATACCTCCGGAAAGAATTAAAGGATCATTATCCGGCCGAAGAAATCGAGGGACTGATCCGTTTCATCTTTCGTGTCTGGAAACGATACGATACGCGTGAATTGCTGCTTCGAAAACAGGAAGTGCTGAACCCCGCCGATCGCTCCCTGCTTCATTCGGTTGTTCATCGCCTGAAACGGCACGAGCCCATCCAGTATATTCTTGGTGAAACTGAATTCTTCGGGCTTCCCTTCCGGCTTTCGCCCGATGTGCTGATCCCCAGGCCGGAAACGGAAGAACTGGTCGATTGGGTTATCCGCTCCGGGCCTGCGCCAGGCTCCTCTGCCCTGGATGTCGGGACCGGCAGCGGTTGCATTGCGGTGAGCTTAAAACAAAAACTGCCGGCGATGCATGTGTATGGCTGCGATATCTCGGAGAAGGCGCTGCAGATTGCCAGACAAAACGCAGAAATAAACCGGTTGCCGATCACCTTTTTTCTGATGGATATCCTCCATCCCGCATCCGGCTTCGGCCCCTTCGACCTGATCGTCAGTAACCCGCCCTACGTCACCCGAAAAGAAATCCAGCAAATGCAGCAGAATGTAACGGATTACGAGCCTCACGCCGCGCTCTTCGTCCCCGATGATGACCCTTTGCGCTTTTACCGCGCACTGCTCTCGTTCGGGCAAAGCCATCTGCACCCCGGAGGAAGGCAATTCTGGGAAATCAACGAGGCCTTTGGGGTGAAATGCATGGAGCTGATGACAAAAAGCGGGTACCGGGATGTGGAGCTCAAAAAAGATATCAACGGAAAAGACAGGATGATCTCAGGCCGGTATCCCGGGTCATACTAAACAAGCCCCTCATCCGTTATTTTCTTCGTCCGGCTGCCTGACGGCATTCTTTTTGAAATCGTCCCGGCTGTTTCCGGAGGGGTTTGAAGTATTTTCATTATTTTCGAATAAAATTACTACCGGAGAACACCGGATGAATAAAAGAGAAAGATTGAAAACGCTGTTCCGATATATTGCTGGCATTTTGAGCTTTATTGCTGCTGCGGCCTTACTCCTCACTTATGTCGCTGCCTACATCAGCCCGGCACGATTCTGGCCCCTGGGATTTTTCAGCCTGGCGTACCCGGTGATACTGGCCATCAATGTGCTGTTTATTCTGTATTGGTTTTTTAATAAACCTAAAATTGCCCTTCTTTTGATAGTGATCGTTTTGCTTGGATTCAATCACCTGCGGAATTTTTTTCAGATCGGCGGCAAAGAAACAGACCAGGGAGGAATCGTCGTTTGCAGCTATAATGTCAAGCATTTCAGCGGAATAACGAAAGGCGTGAACTGGATTGAAAATTCAAAACGGATTCAAAACTTCTTGAGGAGCAAAAATGCCGATATTGTCTGCCTGCAGGAATTAAGCAACCCCTTGATGAACAAGTTCAATCCCTTTGTGACTGAGTCGGGCGAGCCGGATCCGCGAATGAATTCAACACGCCCCGGCCAAAAAACCGGCCCGGCCATTTTTTCGATCCATCCGATCATCAGCAAAGGAGAAATCGTTTTTGACAACACCGAAAATATGATCGTTTACGCGGATATCACCATTGATCAGGATACCATCCGTGTGTACAGCTGCCATCTGCAAAGCTATCAGTTTACAAACGATGAAATTAATTCGATCGACGATCTGTCGATTGAAGATCAGGAAAAAAATATCCGGGGAATGCGGGCCATCGGACACAAAATGAAGAGAGCGCTTATCAAGCGTACCACCCATGCCGTAAGACTAAAGGAGAGCATTCAAAAATCGCCTTATCCGGTCATCGTCTGCGGCGATTTTAACGATCCGCCCGGCTCCTTTACCTACCGGACCGTAAGGAGTGATCTGAAGGATGCTTTTGTCGAATCGGGCAGCGGGATTGGCAATTCCTATCTTGGCAAACTACCCTCCCTTCGAATCGACTATATCCTGTACAGCAAGGATTACACGGGTTACAGTTTTCAGGTCGATCAGGTTGCCTATTCCGATCACTATCCGATAAGCTGTAAACTGATCAGGAAGCCGTCATAAAAAAAGAGGCTGCCCAAAGGCAACCTCTCCCTATCTTATTGTCAATGTCTTAAAGAATCGAATTGACCTTTGCCGATAAAGCAGCCTTGGGAGCTGCACCCACATGCTTCTCCACAACCTCTCCGCCTTTAAAGAACAAAATGGTCGGGATATTCCTGATGCCAAATTTCATGGCCGTTTCAGGGTTACTGTCCACATCCAGTTTGGTTACCACCAATTTCCCCTCATAATCACGGGAAAGCTCTTCCACTATCGGACCAACAATGCGGCAGGGGCCACACCATTCTGCCCAAAAGTCGACCAGCACAGGCTTATCTGAGTTAATTACAACTTCCTCAAAATTAGCATCATTTACTTCTATTGCCATAATCGTTTTTTTAAATTGTGTCGCAATTATCCTGCAAATCTAATTAATTTTAAATGACAGATTCTCCCGTTCCCGGAAAAAACGTTCGACCTCTCTCGTCATTTCGATTCGCGTGTTCCTGGAAAACAGATTGACCACGGTTTTTGTTTCCGGATCCCACAAATCAAATTTCAACATCGCCGATCCTTTGTTCTTTTTGCTGACATGCTCAATTTCATGGATCAGCTCGGGGGTGACCGTCTGTAAAGCCATTTGAAGGGTCACGCTTTTCACATGATTCTTTCTGACCTCATCGAGCATTTCGATCTGTTTCACCTTGAATTCAAGCTGCCCGGGACGGAAACTTTCCTGGACGTGTCCTCTTATCAGAAGAAAGAGGTTCGGACGGCAGAACTTGGAAAAATCGACATAATCTTTCCCAAAAAAGTAAATGTTATAGGAGTCATTATAGTCGGTGAGCACCATATTGCAATAAGGTTTCCCCGTCTTACCCATTGCTTCGCGCGCTTCGGTCACCATTCCGGCAAAGGTGATTTCCTTTCCCTTCAGTGCTTCGATCTGGTTGTTCAGGTCCCTGAGCGAATATTCGCGGCTGGCAAAATTCTCGATTTCGAGCCGGTAATCGTCAAGAGGATGGGAGGAGAGATAAATCCCGATCAATGATTTTTCCTTGTCCAGCAGGATTACCTTCGGCCATTCGGGGACATTGGGCAGGTCGGGTGTTTTGATGACCTGAGCCCCCATTACTTCGCCGAACAGGGATTGCTGGCTTGTATTCTGATGAGCCTGGATCTGATGCCCGTAACGGATCAGCTTTTCAATGAAATTAACATCATTTGGATCATTGCCTGTGAAGAACTGGCTTCGTTTAATATTCCCAAAACCGTCGAAAGCTCCCGCCATGGCCAGTGCTTCGATGTTCTTTTTATTGACCGACTGCAGGTTCACCCGGCCTACAAAGTCAAAGACATCCGTAAACAGGCCTTTCTCCCTCGCCTTGATGATATCGACCACAGCCCCGGCGCCCACTCCTTTTACCGCAGCCATTCCAAAGCGGACATCTCCCTTTTTGTTGACCGTGAATTTCAAAAAGCTTTCATTCACATCGGGCCCCAGCACGTTGATCTTCATCCGTTTGGATTCCTCCATGAGCTTGGTGATCTCGGTGATGTTGCTCAGGTTCCGGCTCATGTTGGCTGCCATGAACTCGGCGGGATAGTGAGCCTTCAGATAGCCGGTCTGATAGGCAATATAGGCGTAACAAACCGAATGCGATTTATTGAAGGCATAGCTGGCAAAAGCTTCCCAGTCTTTCCATATTTTATCGATCAGTGTATCGGGATCCTTCTTTACCTCCAGACAGCCATCCATAAACAACGGATTCGCTTTACATCCTTCTATAAATTTCAATTTCAGTTTGTCCATCACCGCTTTCAGCTTCTTCCCCATGGCCTTCCGCAGGGTATCCGAATCGCCCCGTGTAAAATTGGCCAGATGCCGTGAAAGGAGCATCACCTGTTCCTGAAAAACTGTGATCCCATAAGTGTCGCTGAGGTATTTTTCCATCATCGGATGGTCGTATTCCACTTTTTTCCGTCCGTGCTTCCGGTCGACATAATCGGGGATGTATTCCATCGGCCCGGGCCGGTAGAGGGCGTTCATCGCCACCAGATCTCCGAAACGGTTCGGGCGAAGGTTACGCAGATGCTTTTTCATTCCCGGCGATTCAAACTGAAACACCGCCGTCGTATCGCCGTGGCTGAACAGTTCAAAGGTTTTATCATCAACCATCGGAACATGATCGATATCGACCTCTATCCCTTTTGAAAGCCGGACATTGTCGAGCGTTTCCTTGATAATCGAAAGGGTCCTGAGTCCGAGAAAGTCCATTTTAAGCAAACCAATGGCTTCCACGAACCGCCCGTCATACTGGGTGGTATAGAGCGCCTCCTCTTTGGTGGGCATGATAGGGATATGGTCGGTAAGTGGATCCCGGCTGATGAGGATTCCGCATGCATGCACGCCCGACTGGCGGACAGAGCCTTCGAGCGTTTCTGCAAACTTGAGGGTTTTGGCAATCAGCGGATTCTCCGATTTTCTTTCTTTCAGCAACTCCGGACTTTCCTGGTAAGCTTTCGTGAAGCTCATTTTGGGGGCCTCCGGTACCAGTTTGGCCAGGCGGTCCGCTTCGGGCAGCGGCAGCTTCAAAACCCGCGCCACGTCGCGAATAGCCAGCTTTGTGGCCATCGTGCCAAAGGTACAGATGTGGGAAACCTTGTCCTGCCCGTACTTATTGGTCACCCAGTCAAGCACCATCTGCCGTCCGTCATCATCAAAATCAATATCGACATCGGGCATGGAAATACGATCGGGGTTCAGAAACCGCTCAAACAGCAAATCGTACCGGATCGGGTCAATATTGGTGATCCCCACACAGTAGGAGACCACTGATCCCGCTGCCGACCCGCGGCCCGGCCCCACCAGCACGCCCATTTCCCGGGCTGCGTTTATGAAATCCTGAACAATGAGGAAGTAGCCGGGGAAGCCCATTGTTTTGATCACATCGAGCTCAAAGTCAAGCCGCTCCTGTACTTCCTCCGGGAGCGGATCGCCATAACGCTCTTTTGCACCTTTATAGGCCAAATGGCTGAGATAATCCGACTCCAGCCTGATCCGGATCACCTTGCCATATCCCCCCAGGCGTCCAAACGAATTTTCGCCAAACTCCCTCAGCAGGTCTTCGTCCGTAAATCTTTGTTTATACTCTGCTTCTGTTCCGAATTCTTCCGGAATAGGAAACTGCGGCATGATCGGATCGGAATTCAGCTCATACTCTTCTATTTTATCGACCACTTCGCGCGTGTTGGCCAGTGCCTCCGGAATATCAGCAAATAATGCGTTCATCTCGGCTGTGGTTTTGAACCACTCCTGCTTGGTATAGCGCATTCGGTTGGGATCGTCCAGGTCCTTCCCTGTATTCAGGCAGATCAGCAAATCATGCGCATCAGCGTCTTCAGCATTGGTAAAATGAACATCGTTGGTTGCGATCAACGGGATCCGGTGTTTTTCAGCCAGCTTTAACAGTGCGTTGTTTACCCGCACCTGATTATTGTAAACCTGCTCATCCATGCCCGCAACGTCCGACTTATGCCTCATCAGTTCCAGGTAATAATCGTCTCCGAACGTCTCTTTATACCATTTAATGGCCTCTTCGGCCGCTTCCATATCCGATTTCATGATCATCTGAGCCACTTCACCCCCCAGACAGGCTGATGAAACGATGAGCCCCTCCCGGTGCTGTTTTAAAAGCTGCTTGTCGATCCGGGGTTTATAGTAAAACCCATCGGTATTCGCAGCCGATATCAGCTTAATCAGGTTCACATATCCCGTTTTGTTTTTGGCCAGCAGGATCAGGTGGTCGCCCGACCGGTCGACCTTGTCATTTTTATCGAAAATGGTGCGGGTGGCGACGTAGGTTTCGCATCCCAGAATGGGTTTAATTCCCTCCTTCCGGCAGGTATCCCAGAACTCCTTAATCCCGTACATCGACCCGTGGTCGGTTAGTGCCAGGGCAGTCATCCCGTCTCCCTTCGCCTTACCCACCAGGCCTTTTATGCTGGCAGCACCGTCAAGGATCGAATATTGCGAGTGAACATGTAAATGTGTAAATGGAATCATTGTCAGTTTTTTAATCAGTCGTCAACTCATCTTCCGGCCACTCAGGCGGCAACTGTAAATTTACTGTTTTTGCCCCGGCTATAAAACAGCTGTTGAAAAGAGATGATAAATTGTGAGACCCGGTTCCTACCATGCGCGCGGTCCGTGCTCAAGGATCGGAATGCCCAATTCGTGCTCCACGTACATAAAATAATAAAAAAGCTTATGATTGATCTCCGGCCCGTAATCAACATCAGGCTCATAGTTGATGTAGCCGTCGATCAGCTCCCCGTAACGGGATCCCAGGTTCCGGCTGTTCCATTCCTGAACATATTGCCGGTTCCAGCTTTCGTACCAGGATTGGTCGTGCCAGTTAACGGGCCTGGCCCTGCTCAAAAACCAGCTTTCAAAGCCCGTGTCGAAAACAATCAGTTCATACTCCACGCTGTCTTTGCCCGGGTCCGGTCCGGAATCTGCCTTCCGGATCGATACAGGCTGTTCTACAGCACAAGCCCATGCAAGCAGGGCGAACGATATAAAAATCAATAGGGTCTTCATCTTCTGTTCATTTTAAGCGTTTACGAAAAAAGCATTCCCTGTTTCGTTTGGCCTCGCAACGGCACCGAACATTCAGGCACCCTTCTGCTGTATGCTCCGCATATAACATGCCAGTTTCTTCAGATGTTTAAAGGCAGGAGTTCAATTCAAATCTAATTGTTTTGTATCTTTTACGCAGGAAAACCGGATAAGTTAAATATGATCACAACCGGTGCCTTAAATCTATTAATCTGAACCGAAAAAGCTATGTTTAGTATTTTCCCTGAACTGGGCTTGCATGTACAAGGTATCATCAACATTGTGTACCTTTTAACAGTCATTTTCATTGCCACGCTGATCGTTCTGGAAAACCGGAGTCCCATTAAGACCATTAGCTGGGTCCTGGTTCTGATCCTGCTCCCCTTTGCGGGGATCATCATCTATCTCTTTTTTGGGCAGGAATACCGGAAAAAAAAGATGTTCTCCAGAAAAGGACTTCATGACCTGGAGAAACTCCGAAAGCTCACCCAAAGCCAGCTCGATCAGTTACCTAAGAATTATCTCACCTTAAGCGGACCGGTCTATGAAAAGCGGCGACTGATGAACCTGCTGCTGGCCAACTCAAATGCGCTGGTTTCGGACGATAACAGGATCCGGATCCTAAAAAACGGGGAGCAGGCATTTCCCGCGATGTTTCAGGCAATAGAAGAGGCCCGGCATCATATTCACCTGGAATTTTACATTGTTGACGACGATATCATTGGTAACCAGCTACGGGAAATGCTCATCCGAAAAGCGATGTCGGGAGTTGAGGTACGGTTTATTTATGATGACGTGGGAAGCTGGAAACTATCCAAAAAATATATTCGCTCGCTTCGTGAAGCAGGCGTAAAGATAGACTGTTTCATCAAGGTGCGTTTTCCTTTGCTGACGTCAAAGGTCAATTACCGGAATCACCGCAAGATCATTGTTGTTGACGGGAAAGTCGCTTTCATCGGAGGATTGAATATTGCCGACCGGTACCTGAACGGCTCCAGGCTCCTGGGGTCGTGGAGGGATACCCATCTGATGCTGACAGGCGGTGCAGCGACAAGTATGCAGATCATCTTTATGGCCGACTGGTATTTTGTTTCGAAAGTAATCCTTCAGGGAGAGAAATACTTTCACAGGCTGAAACACGGACGCGGAAAAATTGTCCAGGTGGTAGCGAGCGGGCCTGACTCAGACTGGGAAAGCTTAAGCCAGGCCTATTTCACCGCCATCGCCTCTGCACACGAAAAAGTATATATCGCCACGCCCTATCTGATCCCAAATACCGAAATCGGCAGCGCCATCAAGTCGGCAGCCCTGGCCGGAGTGGATGTCAGAATCCTGCTTCCTGACAAATCGGATGCCATCATTCCAAAGTGGGGAACCCATTCCTATCTGGCCGAGCTGATGGAAGCAGGCGTAAAAATCTATCTGTATCAGCCGGGTTTTATGCACAGCAAGATCATGATCGTTGACGGGGTGCTCTCAACAGTCGGAACGGCCAATCTCGACTTCCGGAGCATGGAAACCAACTTTGAGGTGAATGCCTTTGTCTATGATGAAGCAACCGCCAAAAGGCTGGAAAAGCACTTCCTGAACGACCTCGGGCAAAGCCGCCAGGTCATCCCCGAAGAGTGGGAGCAAAGGCCCCGGCTGTGGAAAGCAAAAGAGTCGTTTGCCCGCCTGTTAAGTCCTTTGCTGTAAGACGGGAAAACCGGTCGCCTGCGGCTGCTTCCTGCAGAAGAATTATTTTTCTTAAAAAAACGGTCCCCCTATAATATTTGTCGATAAAATACGTACAATTGTAACCCAAAAGCCGAAAAACAATCACCTGACCGGAACATCATTTCTGTCGGGTTATTTTATTTCAGAAACCGACGGGGGAATTACGAATATTTATTGCAGAACAGACAGTTTATAACAAATGCAATCAACACTGATCCTTTTGGACTCGTTAGTGCAATGGAAGCCATACTACGAAACAGAAACGATAACAACAGCCGCAGACTACCTGCAGAATGAGGACCTGAGCAAGCAACCGCTGCTTGTCATCAACCTTTGCAATGACCTGAATTACCACACCGAAGGATATTATTGTTCGCTGCTTGCGCAGGCCAGGGGACATAAAGCGATCCCCGACGTGGACGTGCTGAACCGGATCCGGAACGGTACACTCACACGCATGGACGACTCGCTGCAGAAAATATGCTATAAATGGACCCAAAGCAGGGAACCCGATCAAAACGATCTTTTCGAAATGGATGTTTTTTTCGGAACGACCAGCGAACCTGAGCTCAACAAGGTGGCGAGGTTTATTTTCGAACAGCTGCCTTGCCCCATGCTTCGGGTCACCTTTGGGAACAGACCGAGAAATCAGATCGAATCGGTTCGTCTTTTAAGCATGAACGAGCTGACCGACAGGCAGCAGGATGAGTTTGCCATCGCACTGGATAACTTCAATAAGAAAATCTGGAGACAACCCCGTCAGCATAAGACCTCGCGCTTTGATCTGGCCATTCTTTATGATCCGGCCGAGCAACTGCCCCCGAGTAATAAAGGCGCCCTGAACAAATTCCTTGGCCAGGCCAAAAAGATGAACATCAACGCGGAGCTGATCACAGAGGAGGATACCACACGCCTGCTGGAGTTTGACGGGCTTTTTATCCGGCAAACCACAGCATTGAACCATATCACTTACCGCATGGCCCAAAAAGCCTGGCAGGCCGATATGGTGGTCATTGACGATCCTTTGTCGATTATCAGGTGTACAAACAAAGTGTACCTGAAAGAGCTGATGGACCGCGAAAAGATACCGGCCCCCAAGTCGAAGCTGATCTTTAAGAGTAACCGGCTTTCGTACGAGGAAGTCAAAAAACTGCTTGGAACACCTGTTATCCTGAAAGTTCCCGATGGTTCGTTCTCGATCGGCATGCACAAGGTCGACAATGAGGAGGAATATGAGAAGGCCATCGGGTCATTGTCGGAGAAGGCTTCCGTATTCCTGGCGCAGGAATTTGTTCCCACGGAATTCGACTGGCGCATCGGTATCATTGGCGGAGAAGCGCTTTATGCATGCAAATATTATATGGCCCGGGGACACTGGCAAATATACAACCACCAGGAACCGGGAAAAGTAAGGTCCGGAACCTGGGAGTCTGTCCCCATCAGCAAAGTTCCGAAGCATGTGCTCAGAAATGCCGTCAGGGCTGCCTCGCTTATCGGGAAAGGCCTCTACGGAGTGGACGTAAAGGAGATTGACGAAAAAAGATCGGTTGTCATTGAAGTAAATGACAACCCCTCGATTGATCAGGGCGTGGAGGACGGCATCCTCGGTGACGAGCTTTACAGGCTGATTCTCCGGGAGTTCATCCACCGAATGGAACAAAAGGGAAGAAAAAGCTGAAAAGTCCGTTTAAACAGGTATCTTTCAGAATGGATAATCCGATCACCTTCCGAACAGCAAAACCTTCCGACCTGGAGAACATTCTCCGGCTGGAGGAGATTTGCTTTGCCGGTGAAAGCTTTTCGCGCGGGCAGCTCCGGTATCTCATCGGCCGGGCAAAGGCCGATTTTATCATTGCCGGCAGCGAAAATACCATAAGCGCTTTCATTGTTCTCCTCAGGCGAAGGAACACACGGAATCTGCGGATCTATTCGATAGCGGTATCGCCCGAAGAGAGGGGGAAGGGGCTGGCCCGCGCATTGCTGGCAGAAGCTGAAAAAAATGCTCGTTCAACGGGGAAACAGTACATCAATCTGGAAGTCGGTGAGACAAATCAGGATGCAATCCGGCTGTATCTTCGCAGTGGTTTCGAAGTTTTTGGAGAGCGCGCTTCCTATTACCGGGACGGCAGTAAGGCCCTCCTCATGCGCCGGCCGGTTTTGTGACCGGGCAACCGTTTTCAGAACGGCAGTTTTCCCAGATCGACATTGCCCCCGCTGAGAATAATGCCGGTTTTTTTCTTCTCCACGTCCACTTTATTTTCAAGTATCGCAGCCAGCGGAACAGCCGAAGAAGGTTCGATGATAATTTTCATCCGCTCCCAGACCATCCGCATCGCCTTTATGATCCCCTGTTCCGACACAGTGACAATTTCGTCTGTGTTGCGGCGGATAATCCGGAAGTTCAGTTCGCCTACCGAGGTCATCAGTCCGTCGGCAATTGTTTTGGGGTTCACCGAAGGGATCAGCTTCCGGGCATGAAAAGAACGGCAGGCGTCATCCGCGCCCTCCGGCTCAGCAGCAATGACCAGTGCTCCCCGATTGAGTGCTTTTGTGCTGAGTGCGGTTCCGCTGAGCAGGCCGCCACCTCCCACCGGGCACATGATCAGATCGAACGGTCCGCATGCCTCGATCAGCTCCTTTGCGGAAGTGCCCTGGCCACAAATCACCTGAAAATTGTTATAGGGGTGAATTTCCTTCGCCCCGGTCTCAGCCGCCACCGCAGCCAGTGTCGTTTCGCGCGCACTGAGCGTGGGCTGGCAGAAAGTAATCTGCGCGCCGTAAGCTTCCACTGCTTTTTTCTTAATCTCGGGCGCTGTTTCCGGCATCACCACATAGGCAGGAATGTTGCGCATCCGGGCTGCCAATGCAAGCGCAGCTCCGTGGTTTCCCGAGGAATGGGTGCAAACTCCCCGCTCCGCTTCCTGATCACCGAGCGATAAAACAGCATTACAAGCCCCCCGGAATTTAAATGCCCCTGCTTTTTGAAAGTTCTCACATTTAAAATACAGGTCTCCTCCAGTGATCCGGTTGATCGATTCAGAAGTTAATACCGGCGTCAAGTGAATAAATGCCCTGATCAGTTCATGGGCCCGGATAATATCTTCAAATTGCGGAATTTTCATACGTTAATAATTTGTTTTTCAATGGTCGTATGGAACTCCCATGTTGCCGCGAATTATTATCATCAACTCGGGCGTTGGTGGCGCAACATGCTCGTTTCATATGTTTATCGTTCCAACTTAACTAAGTATAATTTGCGTACTAAACCGCATCACTTTTCTAAAGGTCGCCGACGTATGGAACTCGCCAATAAACATCACCTTGGGTGGATACTGCGGCTCTCCGGGTAGAGCGGTTCGTTGCCTCCCCGCTCCCCCACAGACCCGGACGAGCGGCTTTCCCGCATCCGGTTCCTCGGTCGTTAGTTTCACTAAGGTTGTGCATAAGTCTTTAATATTAAAGGTTTCA
>JBFXKJ010000079.1:0-14545 GCA_050173895.1 Mangrovibacterium sp.
CATGCCGGTAACATAGGGCGGCTGGTGTTTATAGATGGCCGAAACCATCTGGACCGCATTGGTTCCTGCCAGAAGTAAGCGGATAATGTCTTCGTGATCCGTTATCCCGTTGGAGGCGCAGATGCCTGCGTCAGTATTTTCATACAGCAATCCGGAGTATCTCAATGCGAGCTGGTAATCTTTCTCACGGCTCAGTTCCCAGGGAAAGTAAAACAGTTCTTCCTGAATGTTGATGTCAGGCTGAAAAAAACGGTTAAACAAGACGAACCCGTCTGCGCCTGCTTCATCCAGCTTCTTAATAAAATTGAGCGTGTTCGTGTAAAAAGGGCTAAGCTTCACGCTTACCGGTATCTGAACGGCTTTCCTGACACTTTGGACGATCTGTACCTGCCGGTCCTCTATTTTCCTGCCTTCGGTTTCAAAGTATCCGGGCACTGCAAAGAGGTTGATCTCGATTGCATCCACTCCGGCCTGCTCCAGTTCCCGGGCATAATCGATCCAGGTCAATTCGTAGAGGGCGTTGAGGCTGCCGATCAGGGGGATATGGATCCGGTTTTTGAGATTTTTGATGTTCAGCAGGTGCTCCTTTGGCCCTGCATGTTCCAGATCGGGAAAAATGCTCGTCATCTCTGCGCTGCGGTTTTCATATTCGTGCAATTCTTCTTCGAGTTGAATGGACTCCAGCCTGATCTGTTCCTCAAAAAGCGATTTGTAAACCACGGCAGCGATTCCTGCCTCTTCCAGTTGTTCGATCATTTCGGGTTTGCTCACCAGGTTACTGGCGCCAAGAATGACAGGGTTCTTCAGTTTTAAACCCATATAGGTCGTTGAAAGGTCGGGCATATTGATTTATTTTAGGTTGTACACAACATAACCTGCTTAAACAGTCTTTTGTTCACAGCCGGCTGAAGAAAGTTTCGCCGGTAATCAGAAGGGGTGGTGTTCATTTTTTCGGTAAACCAGGCCATTAAACCTGGCAATTACCGTTCCTTGTTCGTCCGTAATTAAAACATCGTAAGCGCCGATTCGTCGCGGCTCCGCCACTTCGGTTGCCGTGGCATAGAGCGTACCTTCGGACTTCCCGCAAAGGAAAGAGATGTTTACGTTAATGGCAAGAGCAAGCTGACCGCGGCTGTTGGCGGCCACAGCAAAGGCAAAGTCGGCAAGGGTGAAAATGGCCCCTCCCTGTACGACCCCGGCTGCATTCAGGTGCCTGTCCTCAATTTTCAGCGAGGCTTTGCAGGATCCTTTGCCTGCCTCAAGCAACTGAACTCCCGTGGTGACGGCAAAGCGGTCATTTTGAAAGAAATTGTTTAGCTTTCCCCGATCCATTTCTGAGGGTTTTAAAAATAACAGCCTGCAGATCAGTATTGTCTGCAGGCTGTTTATTCCGTTTACTATTTTACAGCAAGCTGAGGGTAATGGTGAGACCGGCCATAACAACCGATACCATCGACATCAGTTTGATCAGGATGTTCAGTGAAGGTCCCGAGGTATCTTTGAAAGGATCGCCCACGGTATCACCAACTACGCCGGCTTTATGGGCCTGACTTCCTTTTCCGCCGTAGTTGCCCTTTTCAATGTATTTTTTAGCGTTATCCCATGCACCACCGGCGTTGTTAAGCATCACGGCCAGGGTAAATCCTGCCGTCAGCCCGCCTGCAAGCAGTCCGACCACACCTGCCACACCCATGATGGCACCCGTTGCAACGGGGATAATGATGGCCAGCAGTGAGGGTACCAGCATCTCCTTTTGTGCGCCGCGGGTCGAGATTTCAACACACTTTGCATATTCGGGGGTTCCGCTTCCGTCCATGATGCCTTTTATTTCGCGAAACTGACGCCTGACTTCCTCTACCATCGCTCCGGCTGCCCGGCCTACGGCTTTCATGGTCATTGCACAGAACACAAAAGCCATCATGGCACCAAGGAAGATTCCTCCAAGGAACATGGGATTGAAAATATTGATATCGTAAGCGGCCGAGAAATCTTTCACTGATGCGGCCGAGATTTGGATCGCCTTTAATCCGTCGGCCACTACAGGTTCGACCTTATTATAAAAGACATAGTCACCCACCTGCAGGAATCCGTCGGGTCCGGCTATGCGGCCAAACCAGATCCGGATTTCTTCCATATAGGCTGAGATCAGGGCCATGGCCGTCAGGGCAGCCGAGCCAATGGCGAAGCCTTTACCGGTTGCTGCTGTTGTATTGCCAAGCATATCGAGCGCATCGGTCCGTTCACGGACTTCTTTGGGTAATTCGGACATTTCGGCGTTACCCCCGGCGTTGTCGGCGATCGGACCAAACGCATCGGTTGCGAGCGTGATGCCCAGGGTCGACAGCATGCCTACCGCAGCAAATCCAATTCCGTAAATTCCGAGCGACAGATCCTGGTAACCACCTGCAGACCAAAAAGATCCGATGATCCCCACCACTACGGTGACCACAGGCACCCATGTCGAATACATTCCCACAGCGATCCCTTCAATAATGGTGGTGGCCGGGCCCTGAAGCGTCTGTTTGGCTATTCCTTTTGTCGGGGCATATTCGTCGGAAGTGTAACGTTCCGTGGCCTGTCCGATAATGACACCTGCGCTCAGTCCGATGACAACCGCTCCGAAAATGCCATAGGTGATCCATCCAAGAGCTGCCATGCCCAGCATAGCGAGCAGGACAAGAACAGAGGCCCCTCCGGTGCCCAGAAGAAGCGCGTTCAGCAGGTTCTTTTGCGTGGCCGTTTCTTTTGTGCGTACCATGAACATACCGGCGATAGAGAAAATAATTCCCACAGCGGCAACCAGCATGGGGGCCATCACAGCCATCTCCATTTTCATTCCCGATGCGGCCAGCGAACCTGCCGGAAGTGCGGCGCCAAGCGCTGCCGTTGCCAGAATTGAACCACAGTATGATTCGTACAGGTCAGCTCCCATTCCTGCCACATCCCCTACATTGTCACCCACGTTATCGGCGATGGTGGCCGGATTACGCGGATCGTCTTCAGGAATTCCGGCTTCCACTTTGCCCACCAGATCGGCACCCACATCGGCAGCCTTCGTATAGATACCACCGCCTACACGGGCAAATAATGCCTGAGTGGAAGCTCCCATTCCAAAGGTCAGCATGGTCGTGGTAATTTCAACAAGCTTTTGTGATTCGCCGGTCCCGGCATGAACAAAATTCAGCCCCAGGAACGACAAGCCGTTAGCCATGTGCTCCGGCGTAAAGATTACTTCATTCAGGAACCAAAACCAGGCGGCAATATCGAGCAAGCCAAAGCCCACTACGATCAGTCCCATGACCGCTCCGCTCCGGAAGGCGACCTTTAAGCCCTGATTCAATGATTTAGATGCTCCGTGCGCGGTCCTGGCTGATGCATTCGTGGCGGTTTTCATCCCCAGAAATCCGCACAGCCCTGAAAAAAATCCTCCTGTAAGAAAGGCAACAGGAACAAAGGGATTCTGTATTCCAAAGTAGGCCAAAACCAGCAGCGCAATCATCAGGATGATAAATACAAGACCAACAACTTTGTACTGACGGTACAAATACGCCATCGCTCCTTCTCTGACATATTGGGCAATTTCGATCATACGCGGTGTACCTTCCGAACTTTTCATCAGTGAGGTGTAAAAAAACCACGCGAACGATAAGGCCAGCAGCGAGCAAAGAGGAATAATCCAGAATAAAGAACTCATAAGTCAATTAATTAATTTGCAACAGGGTTGCGGTTAGTACTTTTGCAAAAATAATCATCAAAACCCCGGGGAAAAGCTCCTTTCTCATGTTGTTTGGCATTTACTTCCCGCCGGAGGCTTGCAATGAATTTTTTTTCTAGCGGCAAAGATACGATTCTGTGAACTATTTTCAATGTAAACACTCGTTTTGCTGATAAATAAGAATCATTCCACATAGAAATATGACAAATTGAAAGTAAGACAATAAATCTCTTTTGCCTTAGTTATTATCCATGTCGGTAAAAAAATCAGGGACGGGATGAGTAAAGCCGGGGGGTTGACCGTATTACCTGCTAAAAGATCAAGTCTGAAATGCATACTAATAACCTGAGACAGCAATTGGCACGTTTATCGTTCGATCCGCTTCCGGAGGGTGAGCGGAAGAAGATACTGTCCCTTTTTCATCAGCCGGGGACGGAGTACCTGCTGAAAGATGAAATTTACAGGCAACTGGACCGGTTTGAGCCTGCCGGTACAGATCCGGTTCAGGCCAATGCTGATTTTGAACGTCTCTGGAAGCGGCTTGAGTCGGAACGGCCTGGGCATCGGCGACTGACCCGACCCGCAATTACCACACTTTTAGGGGTAGCGGCTGCCCTTATTGCGGGCCTGATTATCGGGATCCTTATTCCCCGTGCCTTTTTGACCCCTGCGGGGACAGCTACTTATACAGCCATTGCTCCGAAAGGTTCCGTTTCGGAGGCGATCCTTCCCGACAGCAGTCATATCTTTCTCAATGCCGGCTCCAGAGTCCGCTATACAACGGGCCAGAAGAAAAAAATCCGCGAGGTTTTCCTTGAGGGGGAAGCCTGGTTCGATGTGAAACATTCTGTAAAGGAACCATTTATCGTCCATACGGGCTTCTATGATGTCCGTGTGACGGGTACCCGGTTTAACGTGAAGGCTTACAAGGAAGATCAGGAGGTGACCACAACCCTTGAAAAAGGTGCTGTCATTGCCGGATCGTCGGGAAGCTTTAAAATGAGAAGTGATATTGAATTGAAAGCCGGTGAACAACTGGTGTATCAAAAGCAAACCCATTCCATGCAGGTATCTCCGGTCGACCCCCGGGTTTATTCATCGTGGAAAGAAAACAAGCTCATTTTTATCAATATGAGCCTGCGTGAGCTGATCATCCTGCTGGAAAGAAAATATGGAGTGCAGGTTACGGTCACTGACCCTGCTATCCTGGGTTACCATTACGACGGAACGATAAAGAATGAAACGATCATCGAAGTGCTGAATATTCTGCAGGAAACACTTCCCATCGTTTATGAGATCAATGATCAGCAGATTTTGATAAATAAAAAATAGGAGGAGGTTTATGGAGGATGCGTGATTATTATTTAAAAAAGGCCGAAGATGCTGTCACATTTTCGGCCATAGAGTTAATAAACTGGTGCTGTCACACCAATCCATTATTAATCAACAACACACAAATGTATGAAAATTGCGATTAAGAGAGAACAAAATCCAAACTTGTTTGAGATTTTGTCGGGCGTAAGCAATTTGCGCGAAGCAAAAAAATGTGAATGGAATAATCCGGGATATTCCCGGACGATGCAAAAATTGTTTTTAACAATGAAACTGACTGTACTGATCTTTTTGGCGGGTTTGTTACAGGTTTCCGCTTCGGTTTACTCGCAGGGAACCAAACTGACCTATGATTTTCAAAACATGCGGGTGTCTCAGATCCTGATGGAAATTGAAGAGACCACCGATTTTCGCTTTTTTTATCAGCGGGAGCAAATTGATGTGGACCGGATCGTGAGCATGGAGGTAAATGATAAGAATGTAGAGGAGCTCTTAGCTTCCCTGTTTCGCGACCAGGGGGTGACTTACCGCATCATGGACGATAATCTGATCCTGCTCACGGGGACCCGTTCCGTAAGTCAGCAGCCCCAGTCGGTAAAGGGAAGGGTGACCAATGAAAAAGGAGAACCGGTGCCGGGAGCCACGGTTATTATAAAAGGCACTACAAATGGCACTACTACTGATCCGGAGGGAAATTTTACACTGGAAGATGTCCCCGGCGATGCCACCCTGGTTGTTTCATTCGTGGGAATGAAACCGCAGGAGGTGGCTGTTGGAGGTCAAACCTCATTAAATGTACAGCTGTCGGAGGAAACCATTGGATTGGAGGAAGTGGTGGCTGTTGGTTATGGCGTGCAGCGACGCTCTGACCTGGCCGGCTCAGTGGGCGTTGCGGATGCCGAGGATATTCTGAAAACATCGTCATTCAGTGCATTGCAGGGAATGAAGGGGAAAGTGTCGGGGGTAAATATTTTCACCAATTCCGGCAATCCGACCGGCGGATCGCGCGTGATTATCCGCGGGATCAATTCGATCAACACTTCCACCGATCCCTTGTATGTCGTGGATGGCGTCCAAATGAACGACTTCCAGTATATCAATCCCAACGACATTGAGCGGATAGAAGTGCTGAAAGATGCATCTGCCGCAGCAATTTACGGTGCCAGGGGTGCAAACGGCGTGATCCTGGTGACTACCAAAAGAGGTAAAGGCGCCGGTGAAGGCGTTACGATGTCGTACGACGGCTGGGTGAGCGTGGGCGTGCTGGCCCGCAAGGTGGATGTGATGAATTCTGCCGAATTCATGGAAATGGAGGAAAAAGGCTTTGCCAATTTTTCCAAATACGATGCCAGCAAGAAGTACGCGGGCATGCAGGTGGACCGCTCCGATCCGCTTCTGTTCGACGGTAATGGAAATCCCTTATACGACACTGACTGGCAGGATGAAGTAACCCGTGCCGCCGTGTCCCACAGCCATCAGTTGAGCATTCAGCAGCAGGGAAAAACCTCCTCGGTCGGCGCTTTCCTGAACTATACCGATCAGCAGGGAATTATGCTCAATAATTATATGAAGCGCGTCAATGTGAAAATGACCTATGATGCCGATCCCAAAAAATGGTTATCGACTTCTATCAACATGATGGTAAATCATACCTGGGCAAATGATCTGGATGAGACCGGCGGAGGGCAAACTGCCCGGCGCACCATGCTCGAAATGCCTCCCATTTTCCCGGTGAAATTTCCAGACGGCCGCTGGTCAAACTCCCAGTTTGAAGGCAGTCAGCTCAATCTGGGACTCGAGGCCATGTCTAACCCGGTACATGAGTTGAAAACAAGGCAAATGGACCGGTTCAGGACTAAAATATTCGGGAACGCAGCCCTTACTTTCCATATTTTGGAGGGGCTCGATTTAAAAACCCAGATCGGGGTGGATGCCAATCTGAAGAAGAATAAGAACTTCAGTCCCAATGACCTCATCAATATCTCTTCTCCACTGGGAAGAGCCGATATCTATTCAAACCAGGATTATTACTGGCAGGAGGAAACCTACCTGACCTACAATAAAAACATCGATAAGCACCGGATCAATGCCGTTGCCGGTCTTTCGTGGTCAAGATATACCTTCTCGGACGAAGGGACCGGCGATGTGGAAGGCTTTTCATCCAATTACTTTGGCTACAATAATCTGGGATCAGGAACAACGCCATCTGCACCTTATTCCGGATGGCGGCGCTGGTCGATGAACTCTTATTACCTGCGCGGAAGTTATACCTATAACGATAAATATCTGGCGACGGTCACTGCCCGTGTGGACGGATCATCGCGATTCGGGAAGAATAACCAATATGCTTTTTTCCCCTCAGCAGCACTGGGATGGATTATCTCCCGCGAGGATTTCCTCAGCGATGTGTCCTGGCTCGACAACCTGAAGCTTCATGCCAGCTACGGGCGGACCGGAAATACGGAAATCGACCCTTACCAGACTACAGCCACCGTCAATTCAGAAACAGTCCTGTTAAACGGCACCCGGGCAGGAAGTGCTTACATCGCGCAGTTGGCAAACCCCGACCTGAAGTGGGAGAAAACCGACCAGTTTGATGTCGGGATCAACCTGGCAGCTTTTAATAACCGGATCAACCTGGAACTGGACTACTATCACAAGCTTACTTCCGACTTGCTTTTATTCCGTCCGGTTCCCTATACCACCGGATTCGGGACGGTGGTCGACAACATCGGGGAAGTCTCGAACAAAGGGCTTGATATCCTCCTGACCACCAGAAACGTCCAGACCGAGAACTTTAGTTGGGAGACGACGGTCAATGCCAATTTCAACAAAAACAAGATCGAGAAACTGGGCGAGAATAACGAAGACATCATCACCGATCCCGGTTTTGTGGGCGGAAATGTCATTCTCCGCGTTGGCGAGTCGCTCGGTTCATTTTACGGATACCGGCGACTGGGCGTATGGGGGACCGATGAGGTGGAAGAAGCAGCCGCCGTCGGTGCCGTACCGGGCGAAGCCAAACGGACGCCTGAAAGGGAAATTATCGGGAAAGGATTGCCCGACTGGACAGGAAGCTTTATTAATACGTTCAATTACAAGAACTGGGATATGACGGTCGACCTGCAGTTTGTGTTTGGCGTAGACTCCTGGCAGTTATTTTTCCATTCGCTCGAAGACCGGAGCGGTATTGCCAACGGTCTGAACACGATCCTGTATGACGGATGGACGGAGGATAACCAAAATACGATGATCCAGCAAATCCGCCAGCAAAACTACAGCGGGCAGAACAGTAACGCCGACTCGCACTGGGTGAGCGATGGCTCGTATGTCCGGGGTAACCTCATTCAGTTAGGCTATACCTTCGACAATACCCTGATGCAAAGCTGGGGCTTTAAACGGCTGCGCGCCTATTTCAGCGTGAACAATGCTTTTTTGATCGATTCGAAAGACTTTAAAGGATACGATCCGGAAGCGGTATCCAATAATGCACAGTTCGGGCAGAATATCTTTTTCTTCCAGTATCCGAAGCCCCGGACGTTCACCTTTGGTGTTAACCTGAGCTTTTAACAAATAAAAGAAACTGACATGAATAAAAAAATATGCTATTTCATCCTGGTTTTTTCTTCTTTTCTGATTGCCTCCTGCAGCAGCTTTTTGGAAGAAGAAAACAGGTCGTCGCTCGATAATGAGAGCTTTTTTGCCAACGCCGATGATGCTTTCAGCGCGGTAAACAGTCTTTACCGGAGTGGTTTCCCTTCCTTTTATGACGCAGGTTCGGCCTACGGAGGACCGGTGATCATGTACGGGGGTTATATTTCCGGATTATTTGACAATCAGTATAAGGGGCAGGAAAAGTTTGTACAGGATGCACAGAATCTGGCCCTTCACCCCGTAACCAACAGCGGTCAGCTTCTGAATATCTGGGAGGACTGCTACAGTGCGATCTCACGTGCCAACACAGCTTTGAAAAGGATCCCCGACACCCAGGGACTGACAGAAGATGAGTCGGCTCAGCTAATGGCAGAATCCAGATTCTTCAGAGCGCTCAATTACTTTCATCTGGTGAAAATGTTTGGCAGGGTTCCCCTGGTGACAGCGCCCACTCAAAATCTGGACAGCCTGTATATTGCTCAGTCTGAAGTCGCCGATATTTATGAGTTTATGGTAGCAGACCTGACCGCGGCCATCGATGAGGGGGGACTTCCGGATGCGCCGATGCCGGGAAACGGCTTCCGCATTTCGAAAGGGAGCGTTCAGGCTTTACTTGCAGATGTGTACCTGAATATGAGCGGTGAGCCTGTTAAAGCCGACCATTATGCCGATGCGGCTGCAGTGGCCGAAGCGCTGATCAACAATGGCGCCTACCAGCTGATTGAGGGAACGGCAGAAGAAACACCTTATGACATTCTGCGGACCTCTGACAATGAAAAGGAGTACTTATATGTGATCGAATACAATGAAGATATCGCAGACGGAGGATGGCGTCCGATCTATTCATTCCCCAACGAAGCAGCTACCTGGGGCGAATTTACCTATAATATTACCAATCTTGCCTATCGCCCCGTGGATCAGATTTTTGCCGTATACGATACGGAAAATGACCTGAGGGCCCAGGAAAAGCAATACTTTCATACTGAATATACCTATACCAAAGGGCCTAAAGAAGGCCAGACGGTCAGCCTGGGCGTGCGCGCCCCCTATTTCTGGTTCGAACCGGGTGCCCTTTATGTGACAAACCGCTCGCAAAAGGACCAGGCTCATTACAGGCTCGCTGAAATTTATCTGATCGCGGCCGAAGCAATCGCTCAATCGGAGGGCGTGACGGCCGAAGCGGCAGCTTATCTGGCTGCGATCAAAGCGCGGGCTTCCATGAACCAGACAGAAGCCCAGATCAGCGCTCAATTGATGTCCCTGTCGCCTGAGGTGTTCGTCCAGGAAGTCTGGAGGGAACGCATCCGGGAGCTGATCTTCGAGAATAAGATCTGGTATGATATTACGCGAACCCGGCAGTATCCGACCTCTTCGGGAGGACAGGTTAGCTTTGTTCCCGTTGTCGGAGCAACCAATCCGTGGGGAAAAGTCTTCACCGAGAAAAACCTGCTTTTGCCCATCCCTGATGACGAACTGCAGCGGAATCCGAACCTGGAGCAAAATCCGGGATATGAATAATAAAATCTGAGCTGTTCCTGTACAGGTTCATTTCCTGCGAATGCAGGGCAGCCCTTGTAGCTTTTCCCGGCCTGTACGGGAACAGAACCGCGGCTTTACTGAAGAGCACCGTCAAAACATGGCGGTGCTTATTTTTAAAATACCTATCTTGCGCCAATGAACCTGAAACAATGACTTACCATGACATTTAGATCATTTTTTATTTCCCTGCTGATCGGTCTGGGCACGTGGACCGCAGGCGCTCAAACCCTTAAACCGGTCGATTATGTCAATACCCTGATGGGCACTGACTCTGAATTTAAACTTTCGAACGGTAATACCTATCCTGCAATTGCACTGCCCTGGGGGATGAACTTCTGGACACCCCAGACCAACAAGATGGGCGATGGCTGGGTATATGGCTACGATGCCAATAAAATCCAGGGCTTTAAGCAAACCCATCAGCCCAGTCCCTGGATTAATGATTACGGTCAATTTTCACTTTTCCCTTTAACCGGAGAACTGAAGCTGAAAGGAGAAGACAGGGCAAGCTGGTTCTCGCATAAGGCGGAAGTCGCCAAACCACACTATTACCGGGTATATCTGGCCGATTACGACGTGGTAACCGAGATTAGCCCGACCGAGCGGGCGGCTATGTTCCGCTTTACCTTCCCTGAAAATGAGCAGTCGTATGTGCTTATTGATGCCTTCGACCGGGGATCGTACGTGAAACTGATCCCTTCCGAAAATAAGGTGATTGGTTATACCACCCGCAACAGCGGTGGCGTGCCGGAGAACTTTAAAAACTATTTTGTGGTGGTTTTCGATAAGCCGTTTGCAAAGGCGGAGGTGTGGAGCGCCGACAAAGTGGTTGCAGGAAAATCGGAGCTGCAGGACAATCATGCCGGCGCGGCTATTCAGTTTAAGACCAGGAAAGGCGAGCAGATCCATGCACGGGTGGCTTCATCTTTTATCAGCTATGAGCAGGCTGAACTGAACCTGAAGGAACTTGGCACAAACTCTTTCGATCAGGTTAAAGCGAAGGGAGAAGCCGTCTGGAACAAGGAACTTTCACGGATTGCTGTGGAAGGAGGCTCTGACGATCAGATAAAGACATTTTATTCAGCCTTATACCGCGTTTTGCTTTTCCCTCGTAAGTTTTACGAGATAAACGGCAAGGGTGAAGCGGTGCATTACAGCCCATATAACGGGAAAGTTCTTCCAGGATACATGTTCACCGATAACGGCTTCTGGGATACCTTCCGTGCTGTATTCCCGTTCTTCAACCTGATGTATCCCTCGCTGAATGAGAAGATACAGGAGGGGCTCGCGAATGCCTATAAGGAGAGCGGCTGGCTGCCTGAATGGGCAAGTCCCGGGCACCGCGACTGCATGATCGGATCGAATTCTGCAACACTGATTGCCGATGCTTACCTGAAAGGAGGCCGCGGTTACGATATCGAAGCCCTCTGGCAGGGCGTGCTGAAGAATTCTGAAAATGAAGGTCCCTTGCATTCCGTTGGACGTTTCGGCGTTGGCTATTATAACAAGCTGGGCTATGTACCTTACGATGTGAAGGTGAACGAAAATGTGGCGCGAACCCTCGAGTATGCTTTTGCCGATTTCTGTATTTATAAATTGGGCAAGGCCCTGGGGAAACCTGAAAAAGAAATTGCCATCTTCGCCAAACGTTCGCAGAACTACAAAAACGTCTTTGACAAAGAAACCAAACTCATGCGCGGTCGCAATGAAGACGGATCATTCCAGAAACCTTTCAGCCCTTTCAAGTGGGGAGACGCCTTTACCGAAGGAAACAGCTGGCATTATACATGGTCGGTTTTCCACGATATCCAGGGACTGATTGACCTGATGGGCGGCAAGGGACAATTTGTGTCGATGCTCGACTCTGTTTTCGTGGTTCCTCCCATTTTCGATGATTCTTATTACGGCCAGGTCATCCATGAGATCCGTGAAATGCAGATCATGAATATGGGCAATTATGCGCATGGCAACCAGCCTATCCAGCATATGATCTACCTGTATAATTATGCCGGGCAGCCCTGGAAAACACAGTACTGGATCAGGGAAGTGATGAATCGGCTCTATACTCCCGAGGCGGATGGCTATTGCGGAGATGAAGACAACGGTCAAACTTCGGCATGGTATGTATTCAGCGCAATGGGATTTTATCCGGTCACCCCGGCTGTAGACCAGTACGTCATCGGGGCTCCTTTGTTTAAGAAAGTCACGATGAAACTTGAGAACGGAAAAACCATCGAAATCCAGGCGCCAAAAAACAGTCCCGAAAACCGGTATGTACAGCGGATCGACCTGAACAAACAGGAATACGGTAAAAACTACTTCGGGTTCCGGGACCTGCAAAAGGGTGCTGAAATCCGCTTTGACATGGGAAGCCAGCCCAATAAAAACAGGGGAACCAAAGAGACTGATTTTCCGTATTCATTTTCCCGGGAGAAATAGCGGGAACAGGAGGCACAGCGTATGGGCGGCAGGGAGTGATCGCTAACCGCTCATGTCTTTCGCGCTTTGCCACCTGACAGAAGATTGTGGCGTGAAGACAGGAACGTTCGATTCGGCAGAGAATCAGGAATTTTCGTATTTTTGATTTGCGTTGCATCAAATTGGAAAAAAATGAAGAAGAAAATAGCGATAGGCGTCGATATCGGCGGGAGCCATATCAGTTGTGCAGCTTTCGATTGCAGTACCCGGAGATATATGGAGAATACCTTCGCCGAGAATAACGTTGACAATCATGCGGATGCCGAAACCATCATCGATGCATGGGGAAAGACCATCCGCCATACGCTGGGCAAAGCAGGTCTGGAAAATGTTTCAGGAATCGGCTTTGCCATGCCCGGGCCCTTTGATTATGAGAACGGTATACCTCTTTTTACAGGAGCCAATAATAAATATGAGAAAATATACGGCATCAACGTTCCGCATGAACTGCGCGATTATTTAGGTTTGCCGGTCGATTTTCCGATACGCTTCATCAATGATGCAACGGCCTTTGCCATCGGAGAAGACTGGGTGGGACAGGCAAGGGGTACCAGACGATCCCTTTCGGTAACCCTGGGTACCGGTTTCGGTTCAGCCTTTTTAAGAGACAGTTTACCGGTGGTTTCGGGAAATGAGGTTCCGGATAACGGCTGTGTATGGCATCTGCCTTTTGAAAACGGCATTGCAGACGACTATTTCTCTACCAGGGGGCTTGTTAACCGGTATGCCCGGCTGTCCGGTAAAATGCTGAAAGGCGCCCGTGAAGTTGCCGAAGCCGCAAAAACCGATGAAGTGGCCCGGGCTGTGTTTAGTGACTTTGGCTGTAAGCTGGTCGACCTGTTAAAGCCGTGGTTCAGAAGATTCGAGGTTGAAGCTATGGTGGTAGGGGGTAACATTTCCAATGCCCATCACCTGTTCTTTCCGGCCATGATGGTTTGCCTCAACCGGGAAGGGCTGAAAGTAAAGGCCAGCGTATCGGAACTGAAGGAAAAAGCCTCGATCATCGGGAGTGCCCGTCTGGTTGAGCCTGTATTCTGGGAACGGGTGTCACCCCTGCTGAAGGAAATGTAAAAGACACAACTGAAAAAATGGATTGGTGAGCCCGGCAAGCGCTCAACCAATCCATTAAAGCAATAAACCAATACCTGTTATTTAAGGAGCCACATCACTTTGTTGATTTCATCGTAGCCGTCGTACTGACGCTCCAATGCTTCAATCAGATTTTCACGATTGTAACTGGCTTCCGACCCCGGATACATCCAGCGAAGCGGTAAGCCGTTCCTGTTGTTTTCGTTCAGACTGGTAGCCGGATCGATCGGGAAAACAGGGTAACCGGTGCGGCGGTACTCGAAATAGCTGCTTTGTCCGATCTGCATATAATTCAGAATATAACGCTGCATCCAGATCTGTTTCAACTGATCTTCGGCCGTTGCCTTAAACGCAGCTTCTCCTGTAAAGTAGTTATCAATATAGGCCTGGGTAATCGCATTTCCGTGGGCATAACTTGCTTTAGTGGCCATTATGGCACCCAAAGCCGATTTCACTCCGCTTTCGTAATAGGCTTGTGCGGTTCCGGTTGTAATCCATCCTTTAATGCGGGCTTCGGCCAAAATAAGTTGCTGCTCGGCATAGCTGATCACCATACGTGGTTCACAGGCATCTTCAGTTAAATACCTTTTATTCAGCAAAGAATACTGGTTTGCGCTGTGACCGGCGTTCATCGCGGCATAATCCATGGAGACATCCACGCCTACATAGGCTTCCGGATCGGACTCTGTTTTACCTGCTGCGATCTCAGCAGCGGCCGGCTCCGAATAATAGAACATA
>JBFXKJ010000080.1:0-14424 GCA_050173895.1 Mangrovibacterium sp.
CATCTTTCCCGGGCAAAACATTGAGTCGCTGCCGCTGTATGAGTACACCGTTTTGCACACCGACCCGGCCAAACTGCTTCTGTATGACGTTTCGTTTGGTACTGTTTACAACAAGCTGAAAAGTGCGTTTAACGAGAACCGGTTGCTGCTGCTCACCGATAACCAGGATTTTGTGCCGGTTATCCTGGGCGATCAGACCAAAACGATCGGGGAGATTGTGAGCGGGCTTTTTGTGCCCAACGCCAAAAACGAGCTGATCCCGGTGCGGGACCTGGTAACCGAAAGCAAGGGTGGGGAACTGAAGACCATCCTGGCAGGAAAGGAGGGTGAGTACTACCCGGTTGGCCTGGAGATTGAAGCCACAAAAGCGGGAGAAACGATGGCAAGGGTCAGGGAAACCCTCAGCGAAGACCGCAATTACGAAGTCAGTTTCACGGGTAGCATCCTGTCGAACCGCGAACTGGTCAAAGAGCTCTCGATGATCTTTGCCATTTCACTGGCCCTGCTGTTTTTCATCCTGGCTTCGCAGTTTGAGTCGCTGGTCCTTCCGCTGATCGTGCTGCTGGAGATCCCCATCGACGTATTCGGCGCCTTGCTGGTGCTGAAACTGGGCGGAGAGGGGATTAACCTGATGTCGATGATCGGGATGGTGGTGATGACCGGGATCATCATCAACGACTCGATTTTGAAGGTCGACACCATGAACCAGTTGGTGAAGGAAGGATACCCGGTGATCCGGGCCATTACCGAAGCGGGGCACCGGCGGCTGAAGCCGATTTTGATGACCAGCCTGACTTCGGTGCTGGCCCTGGTACCACTGCTGTTTACCAACGACCTGGGTTCGGAACTGCAGAAACCACTGGCCCTGGCAGTGATCGGGGGAATGACCCTGGGAACAGTCGTGAGCCTCTTTCTGGTGCCCCTGGCATATTATTATCTGAAAAGACACAAGAACCAAGAATCAAGAATCAATACAAAGAGTAAAAAAGCTGTTAGCTATTAGCTTTTAGTAGGAATAAAACAGTTGTAAACAAGTTAGTCGCCAGTAAGGAATTCTTCACGGGCAACCGGATTCACACGAGTGATAGCAATCGAAGAGACCTGAATCTCCTGCTGTCACAAATCCACCAAGAGTATAAAGCGCGTTCTTTTTAAGAAGAATTTTTGTGTATATTAATTTCCGTTTATATATTTATATCATTGTTTTATTAGCCAATTTTAGAAACAAAAAAAGGAGAAAACCACTTAAACTTAGTCCAATGCTCATTAAACAACAGTTTTGGTAGCTCTCCTTTTGGGGAGCAAAAATAAAGAAATATTAAATGAGGTAGAATGCGAAGTAATTTTTATTCATTAATTTTAATCTTTTAATCCATGAAAAAAGTAAAACTATCATTGGGGTTGTTATTTCTTGCTTTCCTCACAATGAATATTCTTGTAAAAACGACCTCTGAAGATACAGCAATTTTATCATTAGAAGCACTTAGTGCTTCAGCAAATGGGTTTGCTGAATGTACTTCTGGGGTTGGGCATTGTTGTTGTGGATCATGGTGGGATGACACCTGCTATTGCGATGGTACAGTATTTAGTTATGCCAATATGTGTATATGCTAAACTATTGATTTGAGGCTGTCTCAAAACGCCGAGACAGCCTATTTTTATACCTATTCGGGGTTAATCCAAATATTCAATTCTCCAGAGGATAAATTGACTTTTAATACCGCCTTCTCTTCTAACTTAAATTACCGCGTTATGAAAATATCATACTACACTCCCTTAATTATTTTATTGGTTTCTTGCAATATAAAAGATCAATCCATTAATTTTCCCGTCGTAGAGCAGGCTTCCACCAGCATCTGTATAAATGATCTTAAGATAGGTATACCGGATAAATTGTTTTACCTGGACTCTTTTTTTGTTTTGAACGATTATAAAGCCACTGAAGACTACATTTCACTTTTTGAAATGGAACAAGGAAGACACATTCGATCATTTGGGAAAAAAGGTAAAGGTCCGAATGAAATGATAACTCCCTTGCTTCCAGATGTCAATGAAAATTCCAGAACTTTGACTCTCTTTGATCCAAACTTAAAACAGATGCAACTTTGGTCAGTAGATAATATAGAAAGTGTACTTTTGAAGCAAATTCATCTGGATTTCTTAAAGGTGATGTTGCTCAAGGCTTATTATGTCGATGATAATCTCATTATTGGTTTGGGCTTTTTAAAAGACGGGCTATTTTGTTTGATTAATCCCAAAAACAGAACTTATAATATCGTCGAAGATTTTCCGATAATGCCCTATAGAGATGGAAATCACGAGCTTTCAGCAGCGAATGGCGGAAGAATAAGTTTTTTTCCTGATCATAAACACTTTATTTTTTCAATGAGTGATATCGGGTATTTGGCTTGTTATCAAATAGAAAATGGAAATATAATGAAGACATGGGAAAGGTGGATCACCAAGCCAGATTATAAAGTTAACAATAAAAAAATAATTTGGAGTAAAAATAATGAACTTGGCTTTATGGACGTTGCAATTTCCCATAATAAGATCTTTGGCCTTTATTCAGGACGGCATATGAAATTTAAAAATGGCCGTGATGAAGAGAACATACCCAATACAATACTCGTATTTGATCTTATAGGCAACCCTTTGAAAAAATGTATGACAGATGTCCCAATACTAAGGATCGCTACGGACGATCAGGGAAAATTGTTCGGGATCAGCTTATCTTCGAAATTTGACTTAGTAAAGATAAATCTCTAATCAAAACATCATTAGCAGATGAAATATTTGTTTGTCGGAATTTTATGTGTCGCGTTCGTGTCTTGCCAGATTGCAAATAAGCATCATGAAGTGATTTTCCCGGATAATCTGGAATATACAAGTAAATCTGGTACAAATAAAGATACGCTTCTAACGATACTACAGGGAGCTTCTTACAAAATTATAACCAGAATAGATGGAGACTGTCCTAAATGTCATCCTCAACTCGAATTGTGGGATCAGTACATTAAGGAGATTCGTGAGAAAGAAATTCCAGTGTCTTTTTATGTAATTATACCTGTTACAAATAAGTTAGTTTTTGAATATACGACCGAAAAATATCGATATGATTATTTCTTCTTTTTGGATGGGGATAATAAATTTTGGAAATATAACTTTGAATTATTAAAAAACACGGAAGAAACTTTTTTAACCAATATTGAGAACGAGATTCTTTACGTTGGGAATCCCACATTAGATGTTAAAGAAAAATTAAAATATTATGAGATCTTTGAAACTGAGAAAATTGTGAACCAACTCAATAATAGAAGTATTAATAATTAATGGCAAATGTCGATTCTCTTTTTTTCATTCATGATCATGATCTAATCCCATGGACACTGTTGAGAGAGAAGGGAATAGTGCAATGACGGTACCAGTGGTGCTACGAAACCTGTAACCTGAACTTTAAACTTTGAACTCTTCAATCCCATATCGTTTGCCGTCGTTTTCCGTGATCGTGGTTTTTGTGCTGCTGGTGATCATGGGTGCGGGACTGATGCCGCTGCTCAACGTGCAGCTTAACGTGTCGCGCTCGCTTCCGCGCCTGACGGTGAGCTATTCCTGGCCGGATGCCTCGGCCCGCATTATTGAGCAGGAAGTGACCTCGCGGCTCGAAGGTTTGTTCAGCTCGGTAAAAGGCATTAAAGAGGTTTCGTCGGTCTCCTCAAAAGGGAACGGACGCATCAGCCTGTCGTTCAAGAAGGAAGTTAACCCCGATGCCGTCCGTTTCGAGATTGCCTCGCTCATCCGGCAGGCTTACCCCGAGCTGCCCCGGCAGGTTTCCTTTCCGGAGCTTTCGATGGGAACAGGGGGACAGAACGTGGAGCCGGTGATGACTTACACGCTCAATGCCAGCGCCAGCCCTTATTTCATCCAGAAATATGCAGAAGACCACCTGGTTCCCGCGCTCTCGCTCCTGGAAGGGATCAGCGGGGTGAGGGTGTACGGTTCCACACCTTTTGAATGGCAGATCACCTTCAACAGCGACCGGCTCCAGACCCTGGGGATCCGTTCGTCCGATCTGGTAAGCGGCATTCAGAACTATTTCGGTGAAGGATACCTGGGGCAGGGCTTTGTTTCGGGCGCAGATGAAAAAAACGGCACTATCACGGGGATCTATCTGCAAAACGGTGTTCAGGACAGCATTGGCTGGCAGCGCATTCCCGTCAAAAAGACCGGGGGCCGGATCATCTTTCTGGGCGATGTGGCCGCCATTCAATACCAGGAAGGGCAACCGTCGTCGTATTTCCGCATTAACGGGCTCAATACGATCAACATGGTGATCTATCCCCGCGAAGACGTCAATAACCTGGAACTGGCAAAGGAAATAAAAGAAACAACCGGAAAACTTCAGGCGGCCCTTCCCCCGGGCTATTCGCTGCTGCTGGCAAACGATTCGACCCAGTACATCCGCGACGAACTGCGCAAGGTCTTTACCCGGACCATTCTTTCCCTGATCATTCTGCTCACTTTTGTCCTTTTGATCAGCCGCCAGTTGAAATACCTGTTTCTGATTACGGTGAGCATCCTGACGAACCTGGTGGTGGCCTGCATTTTCTATTACCTGCTGAAAATCGAAATCCACCTCTATACCCTGGCCGGCATTACCATCTCCTTCGGCATGATCATCGACAGCAGCATTATCATGATCGACCACATCCTGCACCAGGGAAATAAAAAGGCATTCCTGGCCGTTCTGGCGGCCACGCTGACCACGATCGGGGCCCTGTGCATGATCTTTTTCTTAAAGGAAGAACAACGGGTGAACCTGGTCGAGTTTGCCTGGGTGATCATTGTGAACCTGTCGGTGTCGCTGTGCGTGGCCCTGTTTTTTATCCCGGCTTTGATGGAAAAGATCCGGATGAAAGCGCGCCGCAGTGTCAGGCAGATCAGGCGAAGGCGGCGGACGGTAAGGCTGACCCGCTTCTACGGATCGTTTATCCGGTTTGGCAAGCGGTTTCGCTGGGCATTTGTCGTGCTTTTTATCCTGGGATTCGGAATCCCTGTACAATGGCTGCCGGCAAAAATTGAAAAGGAAGGCAAATGGGCAGAGCGCTACAATAAGACCCTTGGGAGCAGCTGGTTTACCGAAGATGTGAAACCGGTGCTGGAGAAAGTGCTGGGCGGATCGCTCAGACTGTTTTCAGAATACGTGTTTGAGAGCTCCTTTTACTCGGAACCCTCGCGCACGATGCTGTACGTGCGCGGTAAGATGCCTGAAGGATGTACGGTGCAGCAGCTCAACGAAGCCATCGAAAAGATGGAAAACTTTTTGAGCAGCTTTGATGAGATCGAATTATTCGAAACCTCGGTCGGCTCCTATAACAACTCCTCGATCCGGATCAGTTTTAAACCGGATGTGGAGGACGGCTCATTTCCGTATTTTCTGAAAGAAGAGATCACCTCGAAAGCCATTGGCCTGGGGGGGCTTGACTGGGCGGTGTACGGGGTGGGGCGCGGGTTTTCGAACGAGCTGAACACAGGTTTTAAGAACAGCCGCATCATCCTGGAAGGCTACAATTACGACCAGTTGTATGGTTACGCCGAACTGCTTTCAAAAAAGCTTTCCGAAAACGAACGGGTCAAGGACATTGAAATTACTGGCTCCACCGGCTGGAACAGCACGACCCTGTATGAGTATTACCTGGATTTCGACAAGCAGGGCTTTGGTTTGAACGATGTGCAGATCGGACAATTCTATACGTTCCTGAAAGACAAAGTTTATAAGGCCAACCTGAGCCCGGTGTACCATAACAACGAGTTGCAGCCCGTGTCGCTGGTTTCCGGCTCCTATGGGCGGTTTAACGTGTGGGACTTAAAACACCGGCCCATTGAGATCGGCGATAAGCAATTGAAACTGTCGGGTTTTGCACAGGTGAACAAACAAAAGTCAGGCAACGAGATCCACAAAACCAACCAGCAGTACCAGTTGGTGGTAGCATATGACTTTGTAGGACCGGAACCTTTGTCGAAGATTGTCCGGGAACGGCACGAAAAGGAGCTGAGCGAAATCCTGCCGCTGGGATATTCGGTAAAACAGGTCAACTGGGGATGGGGCTGGGATAAAAAAGACAAAAAGCAATACCTGCTGATCCTGCTGGTAATCGTAATCATCTATTTTATCTGTTCCATCCTGCTGGAATCGCTGCGCCAGCCCTTTGCCATCATCCAGATGATCCCGGTATCGTTTGCCGGGGTATTCCTGACCTTTTACCTGTTCGACTTCAACTTTGATCAGGGCGGATTTGCCTCCTTTATCCTGTTATCGGGGATCGTGGTGAATGCCGGACTGTACATCATCAACGACTATAATTATTTTTGCCGGGGAAGGCGAAAAAAAGACAGCCTGAGGCTGTACCTGAAAGCTTTTAACCAGAAGATCATCCCGGTGTTTCTCACGATCATTTCGACGGTGCTGGGACTGGTGCCGTTTGTATGGTCGGGGCAGAAGGAAGTGTTCTGGTTTGCCTTTGCCGCCGGAGCCATGGGCGGACTGATCTTCTCGGTGGTGGCCATCCTGATCTACCTTCCGCTGTTTTTGAAACTGAAGTAAGAAAAAGCCTCCTTATACTTAACCCTGTCGCATAAATGACGTATAGGAAACAGATATAAACCGCATACCGATTTTGTTATGGATTACACTGAAAGTACGCCAAATCTTGAATTGAAGGATAGAAACAACGGACACCTCCCATTGAAGCGCTATGAACAGGAACTGGAGAAACTGCACATTGAACTGGTAAAACTTCAGGACTGGATCAAACACGAAAACCTGAAAGTGGTGGTTGTGTTTGAAGGCAGGGATGCCGCCGGCAAAGGTGGCGTAATTAAAACGATTACGCTGCCGTTAAATCCCCGGATCTGCCGGGTGGTTGCCCTTGGTACGCCAACGGAAAAAGAAAAGACGCAATGGTATTTTCAGCGCTATGTGACCCACTTGCCGGCCGGCGGTGAAATGGTCCTGTTCGACCGGAGTTGGTATAACCGGGCAGGGGTGGAGCGGGTGATGGGATTTTGCACGGACGAAGAGTACGAAGAATTTCTGCGTTCCTGCCCCGAATTCGAACGCATGCTGATCCGCTCAGGGATTATCCTGATCAAATACTGGTTCTCCGTTTCGGATGAAGAACAGGAACACCGGTTTCAGTCGCGCATTAACGATCCGCTGAAACATTGGAAACTGAGCCCGATGGATATGGAATCGCGTGAGCGGTGGCTGGAATACAGTCAGGCAAAGGATGAGATGTTCCGGTATACCGATACCCGGCATTCGCCCTGGTATGTGGTGCCCGCTGATGACAAAAGACGGGCCCGGTTAAATTGCATCAGCCATTTATTAAGTATGATCCCTTATCAGGACCTTCCGCAGGAAGAAATTGTCCTTCCGGAACGCAAAGAAGCATATGGCTATATGCGCCCGCCGATCTCGAGCCAAACCTTCATTCCTGAAAAATATTAGTCGCCGGCAAACTGAAAAAATGCAGAAAGCCGGTAACGAACACGGAAAAATCAAAAATAATAGCGAAAACCGGCAAAAGAAGTATTTCAATTCCGAAAATATCGCATAGAAATACCTATATTCGGGGTCGTGAAGAAGCAATGCGTATGTATTATAAACTAACTTAATCCAATAACACATGAAGAATATTGCTTTTATTTTCCTGATGCTGGCCACATCGTTTTCTTTTGCCGGCAATGACGGCCAATGGACGTACCTTTTTAACGGGAAAGACCTGACAGGGTGGAAACAACTGAACGGACAGGCCAAATACGAGGTCGTTAACGGCGAAATTGTGGGTACCACTGTTGCCAATACACCCAATTCATTTCTGGCTACCGAAAAAAATTACGGTGATTTTATTCTGGAGCTTGATCTGTTGGTCGACAACCGGATGAACTCGGGCATCCAGTTCCGCAGCCTGAGTACGGCGGATTACAACAACGGGCGGGTTCATGGTTACCAATGTGAAGTCGATCCTGCCGACCGGGCCTGGAGCGGCGGTATCTATGATGAGGCCCGCAGGGGCTGGCTGTATCCGCTGGACATGAATCCCTGCGGAAGAAAAGCGTTCAAAAAAGACCAGTGGAACCATTACCGGATTGAAGCCATCGGGAATTCGATCCGCACCTGGCTAAACGGAATTCCCTGTGCCGACCTGGTCGACGATATGACCGCAGAGGGTTTTATTGCCTTGCAGGTACATTCGATCGGAAAAAATACAGAAGAAGCCGGCCGCCAGATCCGCTGGAAAAATATCCGCATTCAGACTGAAAACCTGAAGCAGAGTCCCTGGACCGACATTCCGGTTGTAAACCTGATCCCCAATAACCTTTCGCCGCAGGAACGGGCACAGGGTTGGGAACTGCTGTTTGACGGAAAGACGACCCAGGGATGGAGAGGTGCCGGAAAAGATGCGTTCCCCTCAAAAGGATGGACGGTGAAAAACGGAGAACTGATTGTGGAAGCCGCGAAGGGACAAGAAGCAGGCAACGGCGGCGATATCGTGACCACTGACGAATATTCGACCTTCGAACTGAAGCTGGATTTTATGATCACCGAAGGCGCCAACAGCGGGATCAAATACTTCATCACCGAAAAATACGGAACAGATCAGTCGGCAATCGGGCTGGAATACCAGATCCTGGACGATGAAAAACATCCCGATGCCAAACTGGGTGCGGACGGCAACAGGACAGTCGCTTCGCTGTATGATCTGATCCCGGCTCACAAAAACAAGATCGTTAAAAAGCCGGGCGAATGGAACCAGGCCCGGCTTATCGTGTGCGGAACGCGGCATGAGGAATGGCTGAAAGGAAATAGCCTGGAGATCTCCGATTTTACGGGCGCCCACGTGGAACATTGGCTGAATAACAGAAAAGTACTTGATTATGAGCGCGGAACACAGGCTTTTTATGCACTCATCGCCCGCAGTAAATTTGCAAAGTGGGAGGGCTTTGGCGGATGGCCTTCCGGCCATATCCTGTTGCAGGACCATGGAAACGAAGTGCATTTCAGAAGTATTAAGATCAGGAAGATAGAATAGAACCAAGAATCAAGATTCAAGAACCAAGAATCAAGATTCGGGAAGCAAGGACCAAGAGTCAGGAATTAAGAATCAAGAACCAAGATTCAGGATTCAGGAGATAAAGACATAAGATAGAAGACCTAAAGAAAATTGAAAAATGAGTGCAGACAGGAGAGATTTTCTAAAGAAGACGATGGCGGGAGCAGCCGGGATTGCAATCGGCGGCAGCGCCATGGGCATGTCGGCAAAAAGCTATGCACGCATTATCGGGGCCAACGACCGGCTGCAGGTTGTGCTGATGGGGTGCGGACGCCGCGTGGGAGCGTATTACAGCGCGATTAAGAACAAAGCGAACAATGTGGATCTGGCGTACATCTGCGATGTAATGAAAAGCCAGCGCGAGAAAGTGGCTGCCGACCTGAAAGGGCAGGTGAGCGGTAAAGCAATTCTGCTCAATGATATCAGGGAGGCTTTTGCCGATAAAAACGTGGATGTGATCTTCAATGCAACACCCGACCATTGGCATGCACCCGGAACATGGATGGCCATGGAGGCGGGGAAGCATGTATACATTGAAAAACCCTGCAGCCACAATCCCCGCGAAGGCGAGCTGCTTGTCGCTTTTCAGCAGAAGTACGGCAAGGTGGTCCAGATGGGAAATCAGCAACGGTCCTCCCGTGAATCGATTGAAATTATCAATGAAATCCATAACGGCGTGATCGGCGATCCTTACAGGGCCGTGGCATTTTACTCCAATACCCGCGGTGAGGTGGTGGTGCCCCGCAAAGCGCCGGTACCCGACGGCCTTGACTGGGATCTTTTTCAGGGCCCTGCACCGCACCTGGAATATATGCACGACACGTGGAATTATAACTGGCACTGGTATGGATGGAACTGGGGCACGGCCGAAACAGGCAACAATGCCACCCATGAACTGGACGTTGCCCGCTGGGCCCTCGGTGTAAAATATCCGGAGCATGTGGATGTACAGGCTGCCAAGCGCCATTTCCTGAACGACGGCTGGGAAATGTACGATACGATGTACGCCACTTTCCGCTTTCCTGACAACAAGATCATTGTGTGGGACGGGAAAAGCCGGAACGGGTATAAAACCTATGGATCAGACCGCGGCACCATCATTTTCGGGACTGAGGGCTCCGTCTATGTTGACCGTGGCGGCTACAAATTGTTCGATCGCGGCGGGAAACTGGTGCGCGACAGTAAATCGGCGGGCAATGAGGCTGGAAACACCCTGGGTGGCGGCGGCGACATGACCGATTACCACATCGTTAATTTCTTTGACAACATCCGGGGAAAATCGGCGAAGCTCAACTCGTCCATAGACCAGGGCGCAATCAGCCAAATGCTCGTCCATTATGCCAATATTTCATACCGGGTATCCAAATCGTTCGATGTGAATACGGAAAACGGGCAAATCTATGACCGCGAAGCCATGAAGCTGTGGTCAAGAGATTATGAACCTGGCTGGGAACCAAAATTGTAACGCACGGCTTATTTAACGGATAAAAAAACTCTCCTGAATACGTCAGGGGAGTTTTTTATTTTGTAATTTGGCTTGTAAACATATTATCACCCAAAAATCAATTGCTATGGCCAGTGGAATTTCTTTACACATCGGACTGAATTTTGTGGATCCCTCGCATTATAATGGATGGGATGGCAAGCTAAATGCCTGTGAAAACGATGCTGCCGACATGGAACGGATTGCTGCTTCCCAAAAATTCCGGACATCTTTGCTGCTGCGGGAGAATGCCACGCGGGAAAACGTCAGGAAGGCGATTGCCGATGCGGGTGTGAACCTGCAGGCAGGCGATATTTTTTTTCTTTCCTATTCCGGGCACGGAGGCCAGCTTCCCGATCTGAACGGCGATGAGCCCGACGGACAGGATGAAACATGGTGCCTGTATGACGGGGAACTCATCGATGATGAGTTAAATGAATTGTGGATCGGTTTTCAGAAAGGAGTGCGGATCCTGGTCACCTCCGACAGTTGCCACAGCGGCACGATCGTAAAGGAGGCCACCAACAACATGGTAGTTTTCAGCAGCTTTCCGCCGCGATTCATGGACAGCCAGCATGCCTTGTCGACCTACAGCAGCAACCGCGCCTTTTACGATGACCTGTTGATGAAACAAAAGAAAGTTTCTTCGGCCGACATCCAGGCGAGCATTATTCAGATTTCGGGATGCCAGGACAATCAGTATTCGTACGACGGCACCTTCAACGGCGCCTTTACGGGCGCACTGAAGCGGGTCTGGAACGGAGGGCAGTTCGATAAGAACTATATCATTTTTCACCGCCAGATCCAGTATCTGCTTCCGGCGTACCAATCGCCCAATTACCTGGTACATGGTGTGCGGGATGCAGATTTTGAAAACCAAAGGCCCTTCACTATTTAATTTGCAGCAGCCCCATTTTGCAATCTTCTTAGCCTGTGCGGCCCTGCAGAAGCCACTTGCCGATTGTGACGGCCCTCTTTACCTGATGCGAAACGGCATCTTTGATTCGATCAGGACCGGGCGACATCTGCCCCTGCATGTCGACTGAAACGCTTGTTCCATAGGGATTTCCGCCTGCTCCATACAGGGCCTGACCGGTATATCCCGGAGCCACGACAATCGCTCCCCAGTGGTACATGGTTGTATAGAAAGCAAGTAAGGTAGCTTCCTGCCCACCGTGCGGATTCATAGCGCTGGTCATCGCCGTGACGACCTTGTTGGCCAACGCCCCTTTCTGCCACAACGGGCCTGTCGAATCCATGAACTGCTTCATCTGGGCCGGCACATTACCATAGCGGGTGGGCATACTGAACACATATACATCGGCCCACTCCAGGTCTTCCAGGCTGACTTCCTGAATTGCTTTTGTTGCTTCAACGTTGGCTTTCCACGCCGGATTTTTCGCAATGACTTCTTCCGGCGCCAGTTCGCGCGCTTTCCGTATACGCACCTCCGAACCTTCCTCTTTCGCACTTTCCGCCGCCCATTGGGCCAATTTGTAATTGGTACCTGTTGAACTGTAATAAATGATTGCTGTTTTTACCGCGTCCATAGGTTCTTAATTTAAGTTGTTATAAGGGGAACGCCTGCCTGGCAGGAATTGTTTAGGGTACAGAATCTGTCCGGACGTCGGACACGATGGCGCTTTTTTTGGTATCTTTGGCCTATGCAAATACCTTTTGATCTGATTGAAAAATATAATGTGCCGGTGCCGCGTTACACAAGTTATCCTCCGGCTACATTTTTCGGCCGGGATTTTGGCACAAAGGAATACCTGGAGGCCGTGGTACAGTCGAACCGCGAAAAACCGGAGAACATTTCCATCTACATTCATATTCCCTTTTGTACGCAGCTTTGCCTTTACTGCGGTTGTAATACACACATAACAAAGAACATGGAGCTGATGCGCGATTATATGGCTGCGCTCAAAAAGGAGATTTTGCAGATCCGCCCGCTGCTCGATCCGGCCCGAAAAGTATCGCAGATCCACTGGGGCGGGGGAACGCCCAACGCGCTGCCTGCAGAGCAGATCGGGGAGATTATGGCGCTGCTGAATTCCGAATTCCGGTTTATCGACCGCCCGGAAATTGCCGTGGAATGTAATCCGGCCCACCTGGATGAGAGCTATATCTGGAAATTGGCGGAGATGGGATTTAACCGCATCAGCCTGGGCGTGCAGGATTTCAGGGAGGATGTGCTGGAAGCAGTGAAGCGCGAAGTGCCCGCTATCCCTGTAAAGGAACTGTGTTCGATGATCCGTTCGAAACCGGGAATGTCGGTCAATCTCGACTTTATTTATGGCTTGCCCTTTCAGACGGCGGCTTCGTTCGCTGAAACAATCAACCGCGCCATCGACATCGCCCCCGACCGGTTGGTCACCTTCTCGTACGCACACGTTCCCTGGGTGAAAAAGGCGCAGAAAAAGCTTGAAGAATATGGCTTGCCGCCGGCCGAAGAAAAAGTGAAAATGTTTGAAAATGCCTGGGAGAGAATGAACCATGCGGGATATGTCCCGATCGGGCTCGATCATTACTCCCGGCCGGAAGATGAGCTGAGCAGGGCATTGAAAAACCGGAGCCTTCACCGGAATTTCCAGGGCTACTGTACCCGCGAAACAACCGGACAGGTATACGCGTTCGGGGTGACCGGAATCAGCCAGCTTGAAAATGTGTACGCGCAGAATGTGAGGACGGTGAAAGAATATATCGAAGGCCACGGAAGCGTCAGGATCGAAAAGGGCTACAGATTGTCGCTCACGGAGAAGATTGCCAGGGAAGCGATCAACGAAATTATGTGCAATCATTATTTATCCTGGACACAGCTGTCCGAACGCTTTGAGATGCCGGCAGAAGAGCTCAAATCAATGCTCGGGTTCAGACCGGAAAAACTGGCTCCTTTTATCGCGGATCACCTGCTGGAGTACTCAGGCGATGATTTGCTGATCGGTGATACCGGCCGGTTTTTCCTGCGGAATATTGCGGCCGTATTTGATGTGCACGCTGCTGATCAAACCCATCAATACTCCAAATCCGTTTGACGCTTGTTCCGGACATTTTAAACGCGAAGTCGCAAAGACGCCAGGAATATTCAGAAGCTTATCAGAAGAGACCCATCATAAATTGAAACATATGAAGACAGCCGTGATCGGAGCCGGACTTACCGGATTGACAACAGCTTATTACCTGAAGAAAAAGGGGTTCGATGTGACGGTTTTTGAGAAATCGGATCGTACCGGGGGGGTGATCCGTTCAGTGAGTCAAAATGGTTTTGTTTTCGAGAACGGCCCGAGCACCGGCGTTTTAGGCTCGGCCGAGGCGGTTGAACTGTTGGAGGACCTAAGTCACCGCTGCAGCCTGGAAGTGGCCGACCGGAATGCAAAATACCGGTGGATCTGGAAGCATGACAGGTGGCATGCGCTTCCATCAGGTCTGCTGGGCGGCATTGCTACTCCTTTATTTACAATTGGCGATAAGCTCCGCCTGTTGGGAGAACCTTTCCGGAAGCCGGGGAATGACCCCAACGAATCGCTGGCGGCACTGGTGCGCAGACGGATGGGGGAGAGCTTTCTGAAGTACGCCGTCGATCCGTTTGTCCTGGGTATTTATTCCGGCGATCCCGGGCAGCTTGTCACCCGCTACGCATTGCCCAGGCTCTATAAGCTGGAACAAAAATACGGGAGCTTCATTGGCGGGGCCATTAAAAAGGCAAAAGAGCCGAAAGATGAACGTGAAAAGAAGGTGACGCGCGAGGTGTTCTCGGTGAAAGGCGGACTGTCGAATCTGATCAGGGCCCTCACTGAAGTGATCGGTAAGGTGCGGATCGTGCTG
>JBFXKJ010000081.1:0-14404 GCA_050173895.1 Mangrovibacterium sp.
CTGAATCTCTCTGACCATTGCTCGCGAAACGGGCAGCCCGGATTGCAGGCTGTTAAAAATCAGCACCGTGTCCCGGCTGAGGTCATACGATTTGCGAACGACAAGCCATTTACCGTCTTCGCTCATTTTCAGTGCGGTGAGCCGGTATTGGCCGGAAGAAGTTCTCTGCAGCCCATCCTGACGGTTTTGCGCGCTTAATTCCCGGCCTGCCGCAGGCAGCAGGCACAGGAATAAAAAAAGCAAGGGATAAAAGGAGTTCATGACTAGTAGCCGGGGTTTTGGGGGTTAAGATTTGGATTGAGCAGCAACTCGTTTTGTGGCAGCGGCCAAAGCTTTTTATCATCCTCCCAGTTGGGCTTTACCGCGCTTAGTTCATCCAGGCGGCCCAGTCGTTTGAGGTCGAAAAAGCGGTGTCCGAATTCGGTAAAAAACTCACGGCGCTTTTCGGCCAGCAGTTCATCCATAAATTCTTCCACCGATAAGGAGGCCAGGGCGGACAAGCCGGCCCTTTCGCGGGTGGCATTCAGATACGGCAGGGCTTGACTGGTGCGGTTTTGCCTGGCCAGGGCTTCGGCCATGATAAAATAAACTTCTTCGAGGCGGAAAATCACGGAATATTCAATGGTGTTGGCCGACCTGTTTTTGTATTTGAAAGGCCGGTACCAGGAATCGCCGTTAAAGCTTACCTGGATCATCCACACCTGTTTGCGCAGATCGTCAGCAGCAAAAGCGCCGACCAGGTCTTGTGTCAGGGTGTAAGCATGGGGTGCTGCTCCGGTGAAATAGTAAAAGCCGGCTTCGGGCGCTGCATCTCCGCTTTTTTGCGGCTTTAGCTGCCAGAGGATATGGCTGCCGGTTTTGTGGAACACCTCATTGATGTCAGCCTGAAACTGATACAGGGGCGATTGCAGGATGCCTTCGGCTGTCTGCTCGGCCAGGGCCCAATTTCCCTGAAGCAGATAAATACGTGCCAGCAGCAGTTGCGCTGTCTTGCGGTTGGGATAGATCCGCTCCGTGTCACGGTAGTTGTCTGTCAAAAGCGAAATGGCCTCTGTCAGATCAAGCGTCAATTGCTCCAAAACAGCCTCAGCTTCGGTTTTGCTTAAACTGCGGTTGTATTCATAGTCCAGGCTGGCGGTGTAAGGGATGTCGCCGAAAAGCTCCAGCAGGTAATAATAAAGCAGGGAACGGATAAACAGGGCTTCACCCTTAATTTGTTTTTTATCAGCTTCGGGCAGCATGGTTGAATGTTCAGTTCCCCGGATAATGGCATTGGCGTTATAAATTTGCTGGTAAGCAGCACTCCAGATATTGCCGATGGAAGTATTGGTGGGCTGTTGCTGATTTTGGCTCAGGTCCACCACCCCATTCTGGTCATAATAATAACAGTCCAGTTCATCCGCATACGAGCCGGCCAGGGGGCCAATCCCGGTATAACTGCCTCCGGTTATCACCGAGCGGTCGCGCAAACGGGCATACAAGCCTGCCAGGGCGGCATTGGCGGTGCGGACATCCTCAAAAACCTGCTCCGTCCCCAGTTGATTGGAGGGATGATCCACTTCCACCAGGTCCTCACAGGAGGCCAGCAGCAGTGCCCCGAGAGAAAAAAAGAAAGATAGCTTTTTCATATGTTTCATGGTTCTGGTTTAAAAATTAAGCTGAACACCGAAAGCCCATGTTTTCAGGGGCGGCAGAAAGCCGCTTAAGGAAAACTCGGGGTCCACCCCGAAATAATCGGTCAGGGTTAAGACATTCTGACCCTGCAGGTACAGGCGAACGTCCTGCAAATAACGGTTAACCGGCAGGCGGTAACTGAGATGGATGTTTTTGAGCCGGATAAAGGAGGCATCACCGATGGAGGCTGTGCTGTTACTGAAGTAGCTGTGCAACTTGTTTTTCTGCGAATCTGTTCCAGCCGAATAAGGCATATACCGCCCGCCGGGATTATCCTCAGACCACACATCCAGCACTTCCACCGGCTGGTTGTACATGCTGCCCGGCCTGACCAGCGAGCTGTTGTAGTTTTTCTGACGTTGATTAACAAACTGGAATAAAAAGGAAAACTCCCACTGTTTGTATGTGAATTGATTTGACCAGCCCCCGAAGTATTTCACGGCCACTTCTTCAATCACCTGGTTGTCGTCGGGGGAAGAGATGGCCCCGTCGGTGTTGTAATCGGTAAATTTGTAAAGGCCGGTTTCAGGATCGATCCCCTCATAATTGTAGACCTTCACAATGGAGGTCGGATAACCCACCACGTATTTGTTGGCATAGGTGGAACCTTCCAGACCGGGGAATGATACTAATTTGTTCCGGGGAAAGCTGATATTAAAATTACTGTTCCATCGAAAATGTCTGGCGCTGACAGGTGCGGTATTCAGTTCCAGTTCCACTCCTTTATTTTGGACCGTAGCCGGCAAATTGGCCTGAATGCTGCTGAAACCGGTGGTTGCCGGCAGCGGGATCCCTACCAACTGATTACCCGAGCGGTTGCGGTACCAGGCGGTGCTGAGCTGTATCCGGTCATTTAAGAAACCCAGTTCCAGGGCCACTTCCAGCTTGGTTGTTTTCTCCCAGCTAAAGGAAGGGTTATGCAGGCGGGAAGGAAGCAGGCTGGTACCGCTTCCATAAACGGTGCTGCTCACGGTATAGGTATCCAGGTACTGGTAATCACCGATCAGATCGCTGCCGGTCACCCCGTAGCTTCCGCGCAGTTTGCCAAAGCTCAGCCAGGAATTGCCGGCCAGGAAGTTTTCTTCACTAAACAGCCATGCGGCGCCGATGGCCCCGAAGTTGGCAAAGCGCTTGTCGGGGCCAAAGCGGCTGGAGCCGTCGCGGCGGCCGGTGAAATTCAGGATATACCGTTTTTTGTACTGGTAGTTGATGCGCCCGAACGCGGCCGCATACCTGTATTCCACTTTATCGTCACGGTTAACCATAAAATTGGCGGCAGCCGCCAGATTGGTGATCAGGGCATTGCTTTCGAACCCGTAGCTGAATACGCCCAGTGTCGAAGATTCTCTTTTCTGAAAGGTTCCCCCGATCAAAATATCCAGCTCGTGATCTCCGGACTGATGCCTGTAATTGAGCTGAGGTTCGAGCAGCCAGGAGAATTGTTGTTGGGTCCCTTTGGTCGCTGCCGAATTCGCTGTTGTAATCCCGTAAGCGGGGTTATAGATGGTATTGGGGCGCAGGGCGAGTTCTTCAAAAGCCTGGTAGTTGATTCCCCCGTTCAGTTTGACAAATACCGAGGGCAGCAGTTCATATCCCAGGTTCAGACTGATGTTGAATGTTTTGCTGTCGTTTTCATAGGTGCTTTTATAGGCTGCCACCGGGTTTGTAAAGGTATTGTTTTCCCAGTTCAGGCTGCCGTCTTCCTGGTACAGGGCCGGAGAATTGGGACTGAGCTGAAGAGATTGTTTGGTAATATCGTCCCGGATCAGATTGTTTGACTGAGCTGAAAATAAACCGGAGGCATTCAACGCAAGGCGGTTGTCGGCGGAGCGGTGGTTCAGGCTTCCTGACAGGTTGTCGGTTTTATACCTGAAATCATCGGAAAACACGGTGGTCTGCTCACTGTGGCTGCCGCTGATCAGAAAGCGGGTGCTTTCACTGCCCCCGCCCAGCGAAAGCTGCACGGTGGCGTTTTCGGCCGTGCCGCCGATCAGCTCCTCCTGCCAGTCGGTGTAACGCTTCGGGTCCCAGGTGCCGTTCACATCATAGGCATTGGCCGGGTAAGTGGTCACCCCTTCATTGGCATATGCCTGGCGCCGCATGTCCAGGTACTGCGCTGTGTTCATCAGGTCCATTTTACCCGCCACCTCACTGAGCCCGTAACCGGCGTTGACGCTCAGGGCTGTTTTATGCGCTGCTTTCCCTTTTTTGGTGGTAACCAGGATCACCCCGTTGGCCCCGCGTGAGCCATAGATGGCGGTGGCATCGGCATCCTTTAAGATTTCGATGCTTTCAATATCGTTCGGGTTAAGGATATTTAAAGGGTTTATCTCGTGCGCAGGAATGATGCCTGCCGAGTTGAATGAGGGCGTTTCGGCGCTCACCGGCACCCCGTCGATAATGTACATCGGGTAATTACCTTCCCGGCGCAGGCTGTTGATGCCCCGGATCTGAATATCATAACCGCCGCCGGGCACCCCGCTGCCCTGGGTAATGCTCACCCCGGCCATACGGCCCTGAACCGAGGAGAGGGCATTGCTTACCGGCCGGTTTTCCAGCTCTTTGACTGTTACCCGGGCAATGCTTCCGGTACGTTCCCGGTCTTTGACGGTGTAATAGCCGGCATTAACCGTTACCTCCGAAAGGGCGGTCACATCTTCCTGCAGGTGGACATCCAGCCGGGTTTGTCCGTCAAAGGGGATTTCCTGTGTCTTAAACCCGACAAAGGAAAAGGAAAGCACTGCACCGGGCGGCACGTTCGTTAAGCTGTAGTGTCCGTCGGCGCCGGTGGTAGTCCCGCGGAAGGTTCCTTTTACGAGAACAGTGACCCCCGGCAAAGGCTGCCCTTGCGTGTCGGTTACCCGGCCGCTGAGGATGTGGTTTTGCTGTACCCATTCTGGTGCTGGTCCGCGGTCTGCGGCGAACAACCCGGGCTTAGCCGCTGCGCGGGCCTGAAAACCGGGATCAACCGGCAGGAATAAGCAGAAAGCGAGGCCGTATATCAGAGACCGGGTTTGGTTTATTTTCTTCATAAAATGAGTAGTTTAAGTTTGGTTGAAAAAAGGCATGGCAAGGCCATGAAGCAGAAGTTGGGTTCATGCTTTTCCGTATTTTTTAGTGAATGAATTTGAGGTTTTAAGTTCCCGCCAAAACCTCCGGGTTCCTGCAACCCGGAGGGATTAACTAACGGAGATGATTGATGCTGTTCCCCTGATTAATGGGCTCTCCTGGGAAATATGAAGCGTTTAAAACAAGGCATGACACGTCGGTTTTGGGGTTAAAAAACGATCACGGATAAGGCAATTGTCAAGAGAGATCTCGGGACAAGACAGTTTAACTACAGCAAGTTTATGAAATAGTTTTTTGTTTACGGGTCTGTGTTTAATTGTTTTACCTGTGGTGTTAATTGTTTTAAACAACGGAGGCGCTCCATATCAGTATCGGAGTTGAGAAAAAAATGATTCCCGGATTTCATCAAAATGATTTTTTTTGATGCAAATTTGACAAGAAAAATGACTGTCATTCGGATAACGAACATTCGGCTGGGAGAAAAAATGATCCTCACCGGGGAAAGCTGCCGGAATAACAGCCTTTGATAATCAATAAATAACGGACTTATTACAGATCAAACTGCCGGATCCCATCCGGCTTTTTTATCTGGTTCGCCCGTCTGTCGCCTGCTTTGGCCTGATATTTGTAAACTTTCGCCCTGTTGTGCAAAATACATAAAAATTTAGTACATTTGAGTGAAAGAGCATTTATGAGTAAATTTTTTCCTCCATATTCTAATACTATGCATTCATTAAAAAAAAGTTTATGAAAAAGAAAATTTTACTTTTGGCGGTGACGGCGCTTTTTACCGTCGGTGCATTCGCACAGGAAGGTGCGAAAGAGAAAGCTGACTACAACAAGTGGTCGATCGAAGGCGGGCTTGGCGTGAATAAGGCTTATAACGCATATTCCAGCGGTTATAGCACGAACGACATCAACTTCTTTGGTGCGGAATTGGGTGTGAGGCACATGCTCAATGAGTATTTCGGTTTAAAACTGAACATGGCTTACGACCGCTTTGTGGAAGGCGACAACAGCCCTGAATTTACCACCGGCATGTACAACCTGAGTTTTCAGGGCGTGGCCAACCTGGGACGGATGATGAAGTTCCAGAGCTGGACCAATACCTTGAACCTCCTTGGACATGGTGGTGTGGGGATCAGCTCACTCGAGTATGATGCACCTGCAGCCGGTGTGGATGGCGAAGATGTTGACTATGTCGGAAACTTCCAGGGTGGTGTTACCCTGCAGGTCAAATTGTCACCCCGCGTATCGCTGTATGGTGACTATTCGGCTATCGCTAACTTCAAACAAGATGTCGCTTTTGACGGCGTGGCCCCCTGGACCGGAAACCGCCCGCACGTGATGAAAGGCACCATCGGCTTGTCGGTCGCTCTTGGAAGTAAGGCTTCGCATGCTGACTGGTACCTGAGCGACAAGGCTATTACCGACGCCTTTGAGAACAGGTTGTCGAATGTGGAAAAAGGATTGGCTGAAAACAAATCGGGCGACAATGCCCTGGCAGGCCGCGTCGATGAACTGGGCCGCAAAGTGGACGACCTCGACCGGAAAGTGGCCAACATGCCTGCCCAGACCGAAACCGATCCGAACGAGCTGATCGCAAAACTGATCAACGACGGCTACGTGAACGTTTACTTCGACTTCAACAGTTCGAAAGTGAAGGGCGGAAACAACACCATCAACGTGCTGCGTACTTACCTGGTGAATAACCCCAGCGTAAATGTTGACCTGGAAGGCTATGCCGATGAAAGAGGTACGGAAGAATACAACAAACAACTGTCGCAAAAACGTGCCGATGCTGTGGCCAAAGCACTGGTTGACGCAGGGGTCGATCCTTCAAGACTGAATGCAGTGGGTAAAGGCGAAGATATCAGCTTGAACAAGAATACCCCCGAAGCATACCAGCTCGCCAGAAGGGTATCGTTCGTAATCAAATAAAGAGGGTTTTAATTTAATTTTTTTAGTGAGGGCCCTGGCATTTTGCCGGGGCTTTTTCGTGTGCAGCGTTTTCAGTTTTGTGTATTTTTGAAGTAGAGCAACAGGACAGGGCCGGGAAAAAGGGTTTAGAAGATCTTGATGTGACTGGTTTGGGGATCCGATTTGTAGCCGGCGCCAATAAACTGGTTGACCTTCATCAGGTTTTTCAAAAGAAGGGTGTACCAGCCTCCGACATGGTTCTTCCTGATGATCCGGTAATCTTCGATCATTTTACACCGGATATTTTTCAGGTTTTTGTTGCTGGCGCCGCCGATCTTCATTTTTGTGGTAATGATGGGGAGATACGCAAATTTCAGGCTTTCTTCCTTGAATATTCTTTGAATAAAATCGTAATCGGCGGCTATCTTATAATTCAGGTCAAATTGCCCGCACTTTTGATAGACCTCTCTTTTTAGAAATAAAGTGGGATGTGCGGGCATCCAGCCATATTTCAGGTACCAGGACCGGAAGCCGGTGCTTTTCCACACGCGGATGATCTTACCGGTATCTTCCCTGAGTACGTAAACCAGGTCTCCGTAAATCCCGTCAGCCTTTGTCCTTTCGAATTCGCTCACTAAAGAAGATAATACCAGGGGGGATGCGAATGAGTCGTCCGAGTGCAGAAAGCCAATGACGTCGCCTGTTGCCATTTTGATCCCTTTGTTCAGTGCATCGTAGATGCCACGGTCGGGTTCGGAGACAATGCGGGAGCGGAGCGGTGAATCTTTGATGAAGTCCAGGGTGCGATCGGTGCTTCCGCCGTCGATGACAATGTGTTCCAGGTCGACGTTCTGCTGACTGACCAGGCTGTGAATGCAGTCTTTAATGGACGGGTAGCTGTTGAATGTGGCAGTGATAACTGAAATTTTCATGTGATGTCAAGGTTATGTTGATCTTTGAAATAGCTGATCAGTGCCGATTTCTCCCGTCCGGCTTTTTTGCAGGCTTCATAAATCTTGACATCGACCAGGAAGCGGTACCAACCGGCCTGAAGAATACTCCAGATGAAGCCTCTTTTTCCTTCCAGGAAACCGCCTTTAAGAATGTAGCGGTACAGGAAATACAAAAACGGGCGGGTGAACAGGGGCAGCGAGGCATATTTTATTTTCGCCCATCTTTTCCGTTGCTCCTGGGTTCCGAAAAGCCGTGGTGAAACAGTGTTTTTCCGGGAAAAGTCGTACCGCATGTCCAGAAGATCGATCGCTTCCCTTGTGGCGTACAGGTTGTGTTTTTGGGTCCACCAGCTTAGATTGTTCAGGTTGTTGTCGATCAGATCGCCTTCCAGTTTACAGGTTTTGCCGTAGCTTAACTTGATATGTTCGTCCATCCACCTTTCCTCGCAGCAGCCGGCTCCGTTTCGCCAGATCTTTAAATGCCAGACAGGGTACATGCCTCCTCTCCGGAGTGGTCTGCCCATGAAGTACATCAGTCGTTTTACGTACACCCCGGATATGTCTTTGCTGAGGGAACGGAGCTGTTTCGTGATCGAACCACGGAGTTCGTCCGACAAGTACTCGTCGGCGTCGATCCGGAGGATCCAGTCTGTTTGAATATCGCAGTTGGCGAGCGCCCAGTTAAACTGCGTGGAATAATTCGTCCACTTGTTCTGATGAACCCTGGCCCCATACAGTTCTGCAATCTGCAGGGTCTTGTCGGTCGAAAATGAATCGACAACACAGACTTCGCTGCAGATCCCTTCCAGAGAACGCAGGCAGCGTTCCAGGTGCTTTTCTTCGTTGAAGGTTAAGACAATTGCCGTTAAACTCATCTCAATAAGTTGATTTCAGGCGGGTCACGTTATAAACGGAAGGGATATATGTGCGTACGATATTTGCCGCCAACTGGATCAGGAATAAGAGGTAACACTTTAACAGGGAGAAATTCAGCGTATGGTGCCGGATTTCAAATTGCTCTTTCAGTCCGGTGAGATAGGTCGACGACGCACCACCCTGCTCAAATACCGCGACCGGCGTTTTCAGCTTAAACAGTTTCGTGCTCTTTTCAAGGAATTTGGCGGTAAAATCCCAGTCGGCCGCCAGTTTGTACCGCAGGTCGTATGCCAATGAATGCGCCTGAATGATATGGAGCGAGTAGATCATCGACTGGTGATGGGCAAACATTCCGTACCACAGGGTAGACGAAGGCCTTGATCTTTTGAAGAAGTTTGTATGATGAACCGGGTCGTACTCGTACGAATCGGCGTACAGGAAATCGTTTTTGTCTCCCCCCGATTCCTTTATCACTTCCGACAAGGTATTGTTATTTACAAAAGTATCGCCGGCATTCATAAAAATCACGTAGTCGCCGCTGCACAATCTCAGGCCTTTATTCATTGCATCGTAGATCCCCTGATCGGGTTCGGAGACAACGACGCTTATTCGGGAGCGGTATTTCCCGACGATCTCCATCGTTTTGTCGGTGGAGGATCCGTCGATGATGATGTATTCGAAATTCGGATAAGTTTGATTGATGACACTTTCGATCGTTTTTTGAATGACCTTTTCGCCGTTGAAGACGACAGTAATAATACTAAATCTAAACATGGTTGTGCATCGATTGATGGTATAGGGTAAAATAGTTTTGGGCCATTAACCGGGAGGAATAATGGGTTTGTGCGTAATTTCTGCATGCTTCGGTGAGCCGCTTTTTCTGACCGATCATATGCAGCGTCGCTTTTCTCAGTTGTTCCAGGTTACCGTATTCCACGAACACTCCCAATTCTCCCGGGGCGGTTTCCGCAGTGCCGCCGGTGGCGAATCCCACAACGGGTGTTCCGCAAGCCAGCGCCTCCAGGCAAACGGTCGGGAAGTTCTCACTTTTGCTGCAGATGACGAAGGTGTCGGCCAGCGAATAATAAGCTGCCAGTTGATGTTGATCTTCGGTTTTCGGTATTAGAATGACGTTGCTGTTTTCGGTGATCTTCTCTTTCCCGGTTCCGATCAGAATGAATTTGATTGCTTCCTCTTTGAGGCTTTCAGCCAGCCTGAGGACAAATTCGCCGCCTTTCCGGCCGTCGAACAAGTCGGGCGCCACCGCCAGGACGATCTTTTCCTGGCTCAGCTTATGTTTTTCTTTTAGTTTCTCCACTGCCCGGGGTGAAAACAGCTTACAATCGATGCCGTTTGCGAGCGTTTCGATCTTTTTTGAAGCGAGAATGGAGCGCTTTGCCCTATTGGCCAGCCATTTGGAAGGGGTGATGAACACCACCTTTTCAAAGCCGGCGATGAGTTTTTTCTTCTTTTTCAACAAAAAGGAGCTGTGGTCGAAAATCAAACTGGGGGGATATTCATGGATGGCCGGACATTTTCCGCAACCCGACAGCCATTTGTCGCATGGAACTGCCGAACCGCAATTACCCGTGTACATGTATTCGTCGTGCAGGGTCCAGACGATGGTGATCTTTTTCTTTGTCAGAAACCGGACGAGCATATAAATATTTACATAATAGCCATGTAAATTGTGGAGATGAACGATGTCGGGCTGAAACTGTTTGATGAGCCCGATGAGGCGAAGTGTTGGTAAAACCGAAAAAACACCTGACAGACCGGTTATTCTGGAAAGGAGGTGATCAGTCCTGGTAAAAAAGCGATTGGTGAACCTTACGAAAGCGGGATTGTCGGATGAAGGCCCTTTTCCATAGGCGATCAACGAACTTCCCGGTTCTGCAAATGCATGAATTTCTTTGGCAATTTTTCCGATGCTGCCGGTGAGATACGTATTTATTTGAAGGATTTTCATTGTTGCGGCATTCTTAGCTGGTTTCGATCGGTTGCGGCTGAGCCTGGACTGAAGGTTTCAGGAGAAAAACCATCAAAAACGGGAACAGGTAAATGCTGTTAAAGAGCCCGTGGAGAAACAACGAATAAAAAAGAAAACTATAGAAATAACTGATACTGGACGGATTGAGCAATGGCTTCAGTAAATGGCTGACATAAAGAAGGTAGATCAGTCCAAAAAGGGTTGTTGAGCTGATTAGCAGGTTTAACAGCGAATTGTGAGGCATGATGACCAGCTTTGTGTTGAAGTTTTTTTCTTCGATATTTTCGCTTTTGACCATGTATTCGCCTTTCAGGACTTTTGTTGCCCAATAGACGTTGGCCGTGAGCCGTCCCGAATTTGACTGATCGGTCATATTCACCAGGCGGTCTGAGATGCCGGAAGTTGTGTTGTTTTTGAAGGTGAAACTGGCGAGCATCACGGCGCTCAGCAGGATGACGGCTGCGTGGGCAACGACAATGACCAGGAATGGGTGAAGGATTTTGAAGAGCAGTTTGTTGAAGGCTGTTTTAGAGAGCATCTCCAGTGCGAAGAAAATCAGGATGCTTAACAGGAGGGTACGTGACTGGAAGAACCAGATGGCGGGGATCAGGGGTATGAAAGCTAATTTTCTGTTTTCTTTTTGCAGGTAAAAGACAAATAACAGGATGAGCAATCCTGAAAAATTGGGATCAGTGCCGAGGCCGGTCCTGCCGCTCTCCGTGAAATATGTTTGCGAATAGTAGAGGATCTGGAGCGTGAGCGAGGCGGCCCCGATAAACAGGAGGATGCGGTTGTTCCTGTCGGGTGTGATCCCCTCCGGGTATTTGGAGGCCAGTAGCTGGAACAGAAAAAGGAAATAGAGATTGAGCAGGTTTTGTATATTGGCCGTAAAGAGAGCAAGGGCGGTAAGGGTAAGCAGGAAGAGGAATGAACGCTTTTCGAAACGGCTGTTTTTCTCCAGCAGATTGTTGCCAAGGATAATCAGGACCGGGATCAGTGAAAGCATGATAATAGGCACAGAGCGGGGGACGACGGCTGTGGGGGTGATGAAATTGAAAATCATGATGACCGACAGGACATAGCTGCCGATGGAAATACGGAAAGCGGGGGAAGCGGACATTGCCTGGTTCATATCGGGTTATCTTGTAATTTCTGCTGTTGAACATGGCCCTTTCCCGGGGGTGATGCGTTTTCCGGCCAGGATGCTTTCGGACAGGCGGATGAATTGGACTGCAGCATTTTTGGGGCTCCACAGGTTGTTCATGGTCAGATAAGCCTGCCGGGCAATTTCCCTGCTGAATCCGGGATCGTCCAGCAAGGTGATAACTTTCCGGGTCAGATCTTCGCTTTGCTCGCTTTTAAAAAGAAGTCCGTTCACACCATCGCTGATCAGATAGGGTGCTGCACCGATGCGGTTGGAGGCAACCGGGGCGCATCCGCTGCTCATGGCTTCGTTCAATACGGCTCCCCAGCCTTCGTTCCGGTCGCTGGTGAACAGGAAGATGTTTGAGCGGAGCATCGCTTCTCTTACTCTCTGATTGCTCATGCTTCCAGACATGGAGATTTCCTGTTCCAGGTTTTTCTCTTTAACAAGAGAACGGATCTCCTTCCACAGATATCCGGTACCAATCATGGTGATATGAAAGCTGTAGCCTTTCTTTTTTAGATCAAGGGCCAGTTTCACAACAAGCTCGGGATGCTTCCACCGGATAAACCGGGCCACCCAAATGATTTCGGGTTTTTGGCTGCATTTGCCGGTGAGCAGCCGGTTAATATCCAGTTCTTCGACTGAGGTGAAATACCCCCACTTGTATTTTTTGCCGGGGTAGGTGAAAAAACCGCGGAAGTCGTTTACCGTGTATGCGCTGGCTGCAAGCAGGTGAAAGTTCTTGTTCCGGTATCTGGTGTGCCGGATTAAAATATGGTAGATTTTCCGGGGGTTCAGTACCTGCAGGGCGCCTTCCTTAAAAAGGCGCTCGGCATATTTGAAGGTCAACCCGCCTGCTTTTAGCCTGTTTTTGATGTAGTGGTAAGGCGCTTCGCCAAGGATCACTACATCCGCATCATCGATGAGCTTACTGGCCAGTTGCCGCATTTGGGGGTTCAGCCAGGCTTTTATATGATAAGGCTTCTCTGTATTGTCCGGATAACCGTTCCGGATGAATTCGTCAGGTACCGCCTGATCTGATATGAATCTGAACCCTTCTCCGAGAAGTTTGTACATTTCTTCGCAGAAAGGGATTTGATGATGGTTCAGGAAGTTAGATATCAGGATGATATTCATTTTTCTTCGGTTGACAGGGCCTTTTTGAGGAACAAAAGGGATTTTTCTTTTTCGGAAGCCAGTTTGCCGTGCACACTGTTCCAGTCGATTTTCTTTTGAAGCAATGGGATCAATATGGCTGCTGTTCCGGTCACGAAGCGGTCTTGCAATCCGGTTAGGCGGAGCAGGCCGGTGATCCGGGCTGTTCCGCCGCTGGGATGATCCAGCACGATAAACTGTTTTCGGAACAGGATGGCAAATACGGTTGCGTGAAAGGAATTGGTGACCAGGTAATCCGCCTGCCTGATCTGTGCCAGCCATTCCTGTACGCTCATGTGTAACCAGCGTTTTGCTCCGGAGCCTGCGGGTGACAGGTTTTTGATCAAAGAAGTGGTTTGGTACAGGTCGATGTAGCTGAGATCGTGCTGCTTCGCGAGATGGTCACAGTATTCCATCGCTTTTGTGTTATTCAGGAAGCAGGAGACCAGGTCGTACTTTTTAAAGGCAGGGCTTCCCGCCAAAAGGATTGATTCATAATCTTCCCTGCTCAGAAGCAGGGTTGGATCCAGCACATGGGTGGCCTGCGTGTCGAAAACTTTTGCACAAATGTCGGTTCCTGAGCTTTCGCGGACAGAAACAGCATGAAAATCACGCAGCAGAATCTTTACTTTTTCGGTCACGGCCTGATCTTCTTCCCATTCGGCTTTCCCGAAAGAGGCGGCATAGGCAATTTTCCGGGTCCTGGTGCCGTCAAGGAAGTCGAAGAAGTAGTTGTAGCCGATGTCGCTGTACTCCATTCGCCATACCTGGTCGCTTCCCGCGATACAGGCGTCCGGCTTTTCATTTTGTTCAAAATAGCGGAGATCCCGTTTCGTGTAAGTTCGTGTTTTGGGGATCAGAAACGTATGCACGAAACGGTCGAATCTGATCCAGGTGAGCTTTTTGATAAGGAATTTTGGATGGAGCCTGAAGTAGAGCAGATAAATCCAATTTTTATAATCCGGGAGCCTGTTGATAAGAAAAGGACTTGCCCCCATTTTATTCAGGGTGTGCAGTAAGGCGAATGCCTGCAACACAGCGCCATAATTTTTGGATTTATGAAACGTTAAAATACCGACTTTCACAGGTTTCACGGAGCTTATATTTGAATGATCCGGCCGCAGCACAGCGGCAGCCCGGATTCTTTGGTTGTTTATCGTGTGATCTTTTTCAGGACATTCAGGCTGTTTCCGCCAAGCATTTCTTTAGCAATTTTTTTAACCCGGCCTTTCAGATCTTTCGCCATGTTGATAATTCTTTCCAGGGCCTCGCTTTCTTCGGCACTATCGGTGAACACTTCAAAGAGCATGGGGCGTTCGGTGATTTGCGGTAGCAGAAAGTGGTGATACACTTCTTCAAACTCCTGTTTGTTTGCCGCACTGAAATATTCGAAGCCGAGGTCGCCGGCATAGTGTTTTACAAGGGTCTGCGACTGATTGCCAAAATGCCCGGCTGCGGCAATGAAACGGTCAGCCTCTCCGCCAAAGGCTGCGGCAATGTGATTGAATTGACGAAATTCAGTGCCTTTCCCGTTGTTAACCAGCAAGAGACGGATGTTACTGCCGATATGGCGGTTTCCGATGACATTCATATCGTAGAAGAATGCGAGGTCGCCGATGA
>JBFXKJ010000082.1:0-14156 GCA_050173895.1 Mangrovibacterium sp.
TAGGGCAGGTGTTGTTCCGGATCGAAAGCCTGCTTTTCGGGTTCATGGTGGCAGAGTTCGTGCAGGCTGTTGCCGAGGAGAAGTTCCAGACCAGCCGCCTTGAGAGGATCCGGCAACTGGTGGAGGAGACCATCAGCTCCAGTTCCGAGCTGGAAAGAGCCACTTCCGATTACCAGCGGGCGATGGCGGTCTCGGCATCGGCTGTTGCCAAACTGAAAGCGATCGGAGTGCCTGACGATGAGATAGAGTTATTCAAGGCAGGAGGTGAAATTGACCCCAGCCTGAGGATCCATTCGCCGATCAACGGACGGTTCGATCAGCGGAAGGCAGAACTGGGACAGTCGGTGAACGCGCTGCAGGAACTGGGGCGGGTGATCGACCTGAGCCGGGTCCTGATAAAAGGGTACCTCAGTCCCGACGATGCAATTTATGTGGCAACAGGGGACAGTGTACATATCGGGAAAAGGGCAAGCACACCCGATGGGATCGATGGAGTGATCACTTCTGTCAATCCGGGGTTGGATGAGCAAAACCGTTCGGTCGTTGTAAACGTGGAAGTAGACACCCGCAACAGCTGGCCCAAACCGGGCGAAAACGTTCGTCTGGAAATTATCACCAGCACCGGGGGACGGGTTTTTGCCGTTCCCCTCGACGCGCTGACTTACGATGGAAATGATCCGGTGGTGTTCGTCAAAAAAGATGCGAATACCTTTGAGAAGAGGCGGATCCGGCTCTCGGAGATCCGCGGGCAGAACGTCATTGTCCGGGAAGGCATTGCCGGCAACGAAGAATTGGCTGTTTCTCAGGTTTTCAGCCTGAAGGCACTTTCCCGTTACGAACAGATAGCTGAGGAATAATCAAAAAGGACGATCATGCTTAATCAAATCATTGTTTTTTCGGTGAGGCAGAAGTTTGTTGCCCTTGCGCTGGTTATTCTGATGGCCGTGGCGGGATTCTATTCCCTGATGCAGATCCCGATCAATTCGCTTCCGGATGTCACGCCCGTGCAGGTTCTGGTAATTACCAAAGCAGGACGCTACTCGCCCTTCGATGTGGAAAAACTGGTCAGCTATCCGATCGAAACGGCCATGAACGGACTTCCTGATGTCAAACATGTTCGGTCGACCTCCCAGTTTGGCCTGTCGGCTGTTACTATCGAGTTTGAGGAAAACACCGATATCTATTTCTGCCGTCAGATGGTCAGTCAACGGCTGCAGTCGATCGCAGACGAACTTCCTCCCGACGTTTCCGCTCCCCAGTTGGGGCCAATTTCGACGGCTCTTGGCGAGATCTATCAGTATGAGGTCAGGTCTGAAAATAAGTCGCTCACCGAGCTGAGGGAGATACAGGACTGGTTGATCGCACCTCAGCTGAAAACTGTAAAAGGGGTGACGGAGATCAACTCCTTTGGCGGGCACGTGAAACAGTATGATGTGATCATCCAGCCTGGAAAAATGAGAACATACGGGCTGGGTATTAAGGATGTCACCAATGCCATTGCCGCAAATAATTCGGTCTCGGGCGGAAATTACCTGGAGCATAACCGGGAGCAATATATTGTCAGGGGGTTCGGACAGATTGCCGGTGAGGAGGACATTCTGAACATCGTCGTGGCCAAGCTCGACAATAAGCCTGTCTTCATCCGCGATCTGGCCGAAGTAAGGCTCGGAACCCAGATTCGCCAGGGGGGCGTGACCCGCGACGGAAGGGGCGAGGTGGTCACGGGTATTGTGATGATGCTCCGCGGAGGGAACGGAAGGGAAGTCATTGCCGGGATCGAGGACCGGATCGGATCGATTAACCGGAATCTTCCGGAAGGCGTGCAGGTTGAAAAGTTTTACGACCAGTCTGATCTGATCGGACGGACAACAAGTACGCTGACCACCAACCTGGCTGAAGGCGGGATCCTGGTGATCGTCATTTTGCTGCTCATGCTTGGTGAGTTGTCAGGGGCGCTGATCGTGGCGATGGTCATCCCGTTTTCCATGTTGTTTGCTTTTATCGGGATGCGCGAGTTTGGCCTGGCGGCAAACCTGATGAGCCTTGGTGCGATCGACTTCGGGATGGTTGTCGACGGTTCGGTGGTCATGGTGGAAAACATCATCCGGCGCCTGCAGTCGCGCAAAGAAGATGAGCCTGTCGATTCGGCGATCACGCATGCGGCCAGACAGGTGGTGCGCCCCATTTTTTTCGGCGTCCTGATTATCCTCATGGTCTACGTACCCATTATGACTTTCAGCGGGATGGAGGGCATCCTGTACCGGCCGATGGCCATCACCGTGGCCGCTGCGGTACTGGGTTCTTTGCTGCTGGCCTTAATTTTTGTCCCGGCAATGGCCTCGCTCGTGTTCAGAAAGGGCGTAAAGCCACGCCGCAATTGGCTTATTCACTGGCTTCAACCATACTACGTCCGCTTTTTGGAAAAGCACATTCAAAAACGGGTGGCGATTTTGGGCGTCTCTCTGGCTGTTTTTTTCCTTTCCATGCTGGTGCTGTTTCGGCTGGGCACGGAGTTCCTGCCGGAGTTGGATGAAGGATCGATCCTGGTTGAGCAGGTGCGCATGCCGTCGGTGACGCTTGAGGAGTCGATGGAAAATGCAAATTGGCTCGCCGCACAGTTAATCCGGAATATTCCTGAAATCAAAACAGTGGTGCCCAAAACGGGACGATCTGACCTGGCCAACGACTGGATGGGGGTTCATCAGACCGACGTGTGGGTGGTACTGAAAGACCCGGACGAATGGCGAAAAGGCATCGATAAGAACGATATCACCAGCCTGATTGAACCCTACCTGAAAACAGAGCCTGGACTTGTCTATAATTTTACACAGCCCATCGCCATGAGGGTGGATGAACTGACCAGCGGTGTGAAGTCGGACCTGGCCGTAAAGATTTACGGGGAGGATCTGAACGAGCTTAACCGGATCGGTGAAGCTGTTTCGCGGGTGGCAAAGGAATTGAAAGGCACTGCGAATTATTTTGTGGAACAGCCGGTTGGCCAGCCATACCTGACCATTACGATCGACAGGAATGCCGTTGCCTCGTTTGGGCTGAATGTCGATGACGTTCAGCAGGTGATTGAAGCAGGGATCGGCGGACAGGTCAGCGGACAGGTTTATCAGGGACAGAGGCGTTTTGACATCCAGCTTCGTTATCCGGAGGAGATTCGCGGACGGCTGGATCAGATACGCGATATTCCGGTGCAACTGGCAAACGGGCAGTTTATTCCGCTGAGCCGTGTGAGTCTGATCGAAGCGCAGGAAGGACCTAGGGAAATTCAGCGGGAGAACGGATGGCGGCGGCTGATCGTGGGGATCAACATCCGCGGCATCGATATCGGCACCTATGTGTCCAGCCTTCAGTCGGCAATAGGGGAACAGGGCGAGGTGCCGCCCGGCTACTTTCTTGAATACGGGGGCGCGTTTGAGAACCAGCGCCGGGCCATGAACCACCTCATGCTGGTGGTGCCCTTATCTTTTTTCATCATTATTGGGCTGTTGTATCTCAACTTTGGAAAAATGGGCGATGCGATGATCATCCTGCTGAACCTTCCGTTTGCTTTGTCGGGCGGTGTGTTCCTGCTTTGGATGCGGGGGATGTATCTGTCTGTGTCGGCAAGCATCGGCTTTGTGGCCCTCTTCGGAGTGGCGGTTTTAAACGGGATTGTTCTGCTCGATCATATCAACGAACTCCGGAAGGAAAGCAGCAAAAGTCTTAAAAGGATCGTTATTGAAGGGTCAGCCGATCGCCTGCGTCCGGTACTGATGACAGCCTTGGTGGCCAGCCTGGGGTTTATCCCGATGGCTTTCAATGCCGGTCCCGGTTCGGAGGTACAACGTCCCCTGGCGACGGTGGTTATTGGCGGGCTTGTCACCTCCACGCTTCTGACCTTGCTGGTGTTGCCCACCATTTATTTATGGGCGGAAAAACGGAAAATAAAGGTAGTCAAGCGACCTGACTAGTCATTGTTCAGCTGCAGGACTGATCCGTCGCCGGTCACGTTCAGTGAATACTGCGCGCCGAGCATCAGCGGCAGGTTGATCTGTTCATGCCCCGAAGGGATCCCAAAACAGGTGGGAAACGGGAAGTCCTTAACGGCATGGGCGATGATTTCTTCGGCGGTTTGTCCGAAAGGGGCCTCATTGTCTTTCAGCTCTGAAAACCGGCCAACAGCCAGCGCGCCTATCTCCTGCAGTTTTCCAGCAAGTTTCAGGCTCTGCATCATCCGGTCGATGCTGTAAAGATACTCCGAGACATCTTCGATGAAAAGGATATTTCCCTTGCTTCGGGTCTCATAGGCTGTGCCCATCAGGCTGTACAGGAGAGAAAGGTTTCCACCTGTCAGCCGGGCTTTAGCCGATCCGGTCCGGTTAAGCGGGTGTGGCGGCAGGTGAATGGGCGTTGCTTTGCCCCGTAAAAGGTTCATCAGTTCGAGAAAACTTTGGCTGGGCTGTCCGTTGCTCAGGTAAAATGCAGGCATCGGGCCGTGAATGCTGCAAAAACCTTCTGCCCGGAGGCGGCTGTGAAGTACCGTGATATCGCTGAAACCAACGAGCCATTTCGGATGTTTCCTGAACCCTGTGAAGTCAATGTTCCCGGCGAAGCGAATGGTTCCGTAGCCGCCCCGCGAGCAGATCACCGCCTTGCACAGCGGATCGTCGAAGGCCTCCTGCAGATCCCACAGCCTTTGCGTGTCGGTTCCGGCAAACTGAAAGGAGCGTGTAAACACATGACGGCCCAGGATGACTTCAAAACCTTCCTGTTGCAACAATTCAACAGCGGGAGAAACCTTGTCCTCCGCAATAAATCCTGCAGGGGATATAATCCGGATCCGGGATCCGGCTTTCAGGTATTCGGGTTTAAGCATGTTTTATATATGAAAAACCCCTCAAAAGAGGGGTTCGCATTATTTCTTTATGTAGATCCATGCACCGGAATCGGGTAGCTTTGACAGGTATTCCCGATGTGCATCCTGGGCTTCCTTAAGCGCAGAAAAACCTTCAACGGCAATGTAATGCAGTCCTTTGATCATACCCAGATCGACTGGAGCATATCCGTCTTCTTTTAAGCGACCGAAGAAATTGACCGCATTTTCGTCGTTTTTAAAGCTGCCGCCAATGATAAAATAAGTATAATTTTCAAGAGGTTGCTTGACTTCCTCTGCAGCGCGGCTCTCTTTTGCGGCAACCACAGCCGGCCCTGCCACAGGCGGGGCGGAGCTAATCATTTCAGTGATATTTCCCAGATTTGATTCCTGCAAATAGCTTTTATCGTTCTTAACGGGAGTCAGGGCCAATGCGAGTACCAGCGGAACAGCGATCATCACTTTTTGCAGGGTTCTCTTTCTGAAGACGATCTGTGCTGCATCCTTCCGGATCTGCGGAACCGGGTGCACGATCTTTTTTGTGGCCAGCAGGCTTTCGTAACTGAAAGCGGTCAGCCCGTAAGCATCTGCGTTCAGATTGCCGTTGATCCGGGGAACAAAAATGAGGTTTTCGTGATCGTCATACCGAAGCGTTCCGATTTCAGGCACGGAGATTTCCTCCCCGTCGGTGAGCCGGTAATTTATTTCTTCAACCAAAAGGTTGACTTTCCTGCTGGCAAGAAAGTAGTTCATGCCTTCTTTGTCTGCAATGTAGTTTACAAAGAGGCCATCGTTAAAATTCAGCTTTTTGTTAAAGCTCACAGTTTTGGAGGGCGGAGTAAACCTGGCGCCATGAAAGCCGGCCGGCTGGTAATTACTTACAAAGCCCCCAAAACCCGGAATGATCACACAATCATTCAGTAATAACAGTTCTTTGATAAATGCCAGTAATTCCACGGGTAAATTTGTTTTACGCAAAGCTACGGAAAAAATGATCAGGCCGCAACCTAAGTTGTGAACAGTTCTTTTTGATTTTTACTTTTTCTTCGAATATAGGCTGATCTGCGAAGGGGTTACGGGCATAAATTCGTACTTTTGCAGGAAACAGTTTTTTCTACCTTCATGACAAAAAAAATTCTTGTTACCGGCGGAACCGGTTACATCGGTTCGCACACAACTGTTGAGCTTCAGGAAGCAGGCTACGAGGTAATCATCGTCGATGACCTCTCCAATTCCGGCATTGAAGTGCTTGACAATATTGAGAAGATTTCGGGCAAAAAACCGGCATTTGAACAGTTTGACCTGGCCGATGCGGCCCGGACAGAGGAGTTTTTCGGCCGGCACGGCGATATTGCGGCGGTCATTCATTTTGCAGCCTCCAAAGCGGTAGGTGAATCGGTTCAGATCCCCCTTCATTATTACCGGAATAATCTGCAGTCGCTTATGAATATACTGGACTGTCAGATCAGGTACAATATACCCAACATCGTGTTCTCTTCTTCCTGTACGGTATACGGGCAACCCGACAAGCTGCCGGTGACGGAAGATACTCCGCGGAAGGATGCGGAATCGCCTTACGGCAACACCAAAAGGGTGAACGAAGATATTCTGAGGGATGTGATCCATGCCAAGCCGCAGATTAAGGGTATCGCGCTTCGTTATTTCAATCCCATTGGTGCTCATCCCTCTGCGCTGATTGGGGAGCTGCCGCTGGGCGTTCCGCAAAATCTTGTTCCTTTCATCACGCAGACGGCTGCCGGACTTCGCGACGAGTTGAAGGTGTTCGGTCAGGATTACGATACTCCTGATGGTTCGGCCGTGCGCGATTACATCAACGTGGTGGATCTGGCAAAAGCCCATGTGACGGCCATCACCCGGCTGCTGGAGGGAAAGAATAAATCGGGTTATGAAGTGTTCAACCTGGGAACAGGGAATGGTTGTTCGGTGCTCGAAGTGATCAAAGGTTTTGAAAAGGCAACCGGAGTGAAGCTGAACTACCGGATCGTGGGCAGGCGCGCCGGCGATATCGAGAAAATATGGGCGGATACGACCTATGCCAATGAGGAACTGGGCTGGAAAGCCGGGAAGAGCCTTGAAGAGACGCTGCTTTCGGCCTGGAATTGGGAGAAACGTATCCGGGAAATTCAATGAAAGCAGCAAAGCCATTTCGCAAGGCAGACGCTTCTGAGAAACCGCCTGCAACGGTTTTCGTTGTTCGGGAGCGGGAGGAACTGATGAAGTTCCTGATTGCTTCTCTTCCCCATAAAAACCGCAATAATATTAAAACGCTGCTCAAAAAGCGCGAAGTGCTTGTGGATGGCCGGGCAATTACACAGTTTAACCATGTGCTGATGCCCGGACAAAAGGTGGAGCTCAGCACATCAAGGGCGCCCCGGGCCGGCTACATGAAGGGAGTGAACCTTGTTTATGAGGATCCAGACCTGATCGTGGTGAACAAGAACGCTGGGCTGCTTTCTATGGCAACAGACAAGGAAAAGCGTAACACCGTGTACAGTATGCTGAGCGGTTATGTGAAGGATCAGGACCCGGAGAACAGGATTTTTATTATTCACCGGCTTGACCGGGAGACATCGGGGCTGATGATGTTTGCCAAAAGTGAGGAGATACAGGCACTGGTTCAGGAATCGTGGAAGCAGACGGTGATGGAACGAAGCTATCTGGCTGTTATCGAAGGGATGCTCAATCCTCCCGAAGGAACAGTGAGCTCCTATTTATTCGAAAGCAAGGCTTTCATTGTTTATTCCAGCCAGGATCCTTCAAAAGGGGAAAAGGCGGTCACCCATTATACGACCATCAAAAGCAACCAGACCTATTCGCTTTTAAAAATGAACCTTGAAACCGGAAAGAAGAACCAGATCAGGGTCCATCTGCAGGATCTGAAGCACCCGATCGTAGGTGACAAAAAGTACGGATCTTCGTCGAACCCGATCGGCAGACTGGGGCTGCATGCGTGGGTGCTGGCATTCACGCATCCCCGTACGGGAGAGAAGCTACGTTTCGAAACGTCCGTACCGGGAAGTTTTTTGAAGTTATTTTGAAGGCACGTTAAAGTATTTTTGTTCATAAAAACTGATTCTTACTATATGAAGACTATTCTGATCACCGGCGGAGCCGGATTCATTGGTTCACATGTTGTTCGCCTGTTTGTGAACAAGTATTCTGATTATAAGATAGTTAATCTTGACAAGCTGACCTATGCGGGAAATCTGGCCAACCTGAAGGACATCGAGGCGCGGCCGAACTACGAATTTGTAAAGGCCGATATCGTGGATGCGGCAGGGATGCTGAAGCTGTTTGAAGAAAGGCAGTTCGACGGAGTCATCCATCTGGCTGCCGAGTCACATGTGGACCGGTCGATTTCGAACCCGACGGAGTTTGTTTTTACCAATGTCATTGGCACGGTCAACCTGCTGAATGCTGCGCGGCACATCTGGAGCGGAGGGGCCGACGGGAAACGTTTTTATCATATCTCGACCGACGAAGTCTACGGCGCCCTGAAAATGGACGGAGGCATGTTTACCGAATCGACCCGGTATGATCCGCATAGTCCGTACTCCGCATCAAAGGCAAGCTCCGACCATTTTGTCCGGGCCTATCATGATACTTTCGGGCTCCCTGTGGTGGTTTCAAACTGTTCCAACAACTACGGATCGTACCAGTTTCCTGAGAAACTGATCCCGCTGTTCATCAACAATATCAGGAACAATAAACCGCTCCCGGTGTACGGGAAAGGGGAGAACATCCGTGACTGGCTGTGGGTGGAAGATCATGCCCGGGCCATCGATCTGATCTTTCACCGGGGTGTGAATGGTGAGACATACAACATCGGCGGGCATAACGAATGGAAGAACATTGACCTGATCCGGGTGATGTGCCGGATCATGGACCGGAAGCTGGGCCGGACAGAGGGAAGCTCAGAGAAACTGATCACCTATGTGAAAGACAGGGCAGGACATGACTTACGCTACGCGATCGATTCGTCCAAATTGCAAAAAGACCTGGGGTGGGTGCCCAGCCTTCAGTTCGAAGAAGGAATTGAGAAAACGATCGACTGGTACCTGGAGAATGAAGAATGGCTGCGTCAGGTGACCAGCGGAGAATACCAGAAGTACTATGAGCAGCAGTATCAGAAGCGTTAGCACGGGAACCATTTAAAATTTTTTATCATGTTTTCAGGAATTGTTGAAGAGTTTGGTGTGGTGAAAGCCATTGAAAAGGATCAGGAAAATTACCATTTTACCCTGAGCTGTTCGTTTGTGAACGAGTTGAAGATCGACCAGAGCCTCTCTCATAACGGGGTGTGTCTCACGGTGGTGAAAATTGACCCCAAGGCCGGGACTTATGTCGTTACCGCCATTAAGGAAACGCTCCTGAAAAGCAACCTGGGCGCTCTGGAGATGGGCTCGAAAGTGAATCTGGAACGCAGCATGATCATGAACGGCAGGCTGGACGGGCACATCGTTCAGGGACATGTGGACCAGACGGCTGTTTGTACGGCGGTGGAAGAGGCCGATGGTAGTTGGTATTACTCGTTCCGGTATGATTTTGACAAGAAAAAAGCACGGCAGGGCTATATGACCGTGGAGAAGGGCTCGGTGACGGTGAACGGCGTGAGCCTGACTGTGGTCAATTCAAAAAAGAAATCGTTCCAGGTGGCTATTATCCCCTATACCTGGGAGCATACAAACTTCCACACCATTCAGGAAGGAACGCTTGTAAACATCGAGTTCGACATCATCGGCAAATACCTCAGCAAGCTCGCCCGTTTTCATTGACAGGCAGATCGACGTTTTTTTTGTTTACGGACCCGGTCAGTGGAATACCAACAGGGGTGTTTTCACGTGGAACACCATTTTTCGGGCGATGCTGGGATTGAATATCCGGGTGATCATGTTTCGCTTATGCGTGGTCAGCGACAGAATGTCGATCCCGTTTTCTTCGATATAGTTTTCCAGATCAGTAAGAATGTCCGTTCCGGCGATCATGACGCATTCGATCTTTGCGTCCGGATGTTTTTTCCGGATCAGCTCTCCCAGGCTCTCAAGCCGGGCTTCGCTCACCTCCTTTTCGTCTTTGTTGCCGATGTGCAGGCAATACACCTGCGCATCAAAGGGTTTCAGCAGATTCAGAAGCTTATCGACCGAAACCAGGTCGCGTTCGTCAAAATTCGTGGCATAAATCACCTTTTTGAGTGAAGCGAGATTCATCAGCGGAGCTTTCTCCGGAATGACCAGCACGGGGACCTTCGACTTGTAGATGACACCGGCCGTGGTGCTGCCCATGATATCGTGCTGGGCCTGTGAGGGGCCTTTGATGCCCATCACGATCAGCCGCGGCGGATGCTTTTCCGTGAAGTAGAGAATATCATCCTCCGGGTAACCCATTTTGATGATGTGTTCCGCGGGCACTTCTTCCCAGTTTTTGGCGCCAATATAGTTGATCAGCTTGGAGAGGAAGGCCTGGAAATTTTCGTTTGCCTGTTCCTCCCGCTCTTTCATGTGCTCATATAGTCCCGAGTCAAAAGCGACCACATCGGAGTAGGGAATCGTGAAGAAATCGGGTTGGGGGACAACGTGGTAGAAAACCAGTCCCGACCCGAGCTTTCGGGCTATTTCATAAGCCATCAAAGCCGCTTTGAAGGAATAGCCTGAAAAATCAATGGGAACAAGGACTGTATTTTCCGTTTTTTGGACTGTTTTTTCTTCTTTTCCCATGAGCTTATCCAGGATGGGATAAGCTTTCCTGACATCTTCTTCGTGAATGGTGACCCTTACACCCGTTGCTACTGCACCCTGGATCAGGTTTACATTTTCCAGGGAACATTCAATACCTTCTGCTTCCAGCCTGGTGCGGAGAATCTCAGCCTGAGAATATGGCAGCAATGCAATGGTGATCAGTTTCTCTTTCATGGTATCTGTTTTCAGTTTAACTTGGCAATCCCGGTATCCGTGCCGGTTCCGGAAACGCGTCGTCAGCTCCTTTTTTACGATGCATGAACGTACGCCCGTACGCGGCACATTTTACAGGTAATTCGAAAAAGAAGCTCAATTGGTTTCAAATACGGATGAATTTCTGAGAGGAATATGTTTTTAAGATACTTTCGGAACGGGAAGTACTTTCGGGGAAAGGACCGCTGCAGAAAAAGTAGGCGTGATTTCGCGGCATTTTTTGAAAATAATAGGAAAGTATGAAACAAATTGTCAGGGGATCTGGTTATCTTCGTTTACTCAAGTAATGTTCAAGGATGGGAAAGACAGCATTGATAACAGGATCTGCAAGGAGAATCGGGAAAGGAATCGCGCTTCATCTGGCATCCAGAGGATGGAACCTGGCGTTGCACTATAATAAATCGAATCGTGCGGCCGAGCGTTTGCAGAGTGAACTACAGAAAGATCATCCCGAACAGGAATTTGTTCTCTTTCAGTCTGATCTTCAGAATCCGTTTGCTGTGGAACAGTTGATCAGCGGGGTCATGGATGTGTTTGGAGAGCTGGACCTGCTGGTCAACAATGCGGCGATATTTGAGGCGTCTACCATTCGTGAGTCACATTTTGATCTGCTCGACCGGCTTATGATGGTCAATTACCGGGCTCCTTTTCTGCTGGTGCGCGACTTCGCCCGCAAAGCCGGTTCGGGGATCATCGTCAACATGGTCGACACACGCATAACGACCAGTCAGTCGGATTATGCCGCTTATAACCTTTCAAAGAAAGCGCTTTGGGAGCTGACGAAGATGGCGGCCGTTGAATTTGCCCCGGATATCCGTGTGAATGCCATTGCCCCGGGGGTTACACTGCCTCCTGAAGATAAGGATGAATCTTATTTGTGGAGCCTGGCAAGAAAAATCCCGATGAAAAGACCGGGCGGAATTGAACCAATCCTCAAGAGTCTTGATTATATACTGGACAATGATCACCTCACCGGACAACTTCTGTTCTGTGACGGTGGACAAAATCTCTGTTAAATGCGGACACTATGGCAACTATACGAATCAAGAACCTGCTGCTCCGGACTTATATCGGATTTAACCCGGAGGAGCTCATTAATAAGCAGGATGTGGTGATTAACATTGAGATCGAGGTGGGCATTCCGCAGGAAAACCTCCGTACCGATGAACCCGGCGGGATCTACGACTACAAAGTGATTACCAAAGAGATCATCCATTATGTGCAGGAGGGGCGGTTTAAACTGCTGGAGGTCCTCACGAACAACCTGCTGTCGATCATCATGAGCGATGAGCGGGTGGTCAGGGCCCGGGTTGAAGTGGATAAGCCCCATGCGCTGCGTTTTGCCAAATCGGTGTCTTTTGAGATGGAGGCGCGGCGGTGAGAAAGACGGTGAACAGCTGCATTATAGGGATCGGATCGAATATCGACCCTCAGGAGAATATTGAAAAAGCCCTGGACCTGTTATCAAAGGATGTGAAGATTGTCGCTATATCGTCGTTTGCCCGCACCAGTCCACTGGGCATAACCAGCCAGCCTGATTTCCTGAATGGAGCGGCAAAGGTCGAAACAGTCCTGGATGAGACCGAATTCAGGCTGTATCTGAAGCGGCTGGAAGATCGTCTGGGACGTGACCGCACTCAGCCGAAATACGGTCCGCGGTGCATTGATCTGGATATGATCGTCTGGAACGAAACGATCGTAGACCAGGATTACCATCACCGGGACTTTCTGAAAAAATCAGTTGCCGAACTGGGCTTCAGGTCATGAGCCGGTGGCGCCGCTAAAGCTTCTTCGCTCCCGAAAGGAAATCACGCTGCGCTTTGATAAGACTGACATAATTCAATAACAGATTTTTTGATTCCGAGATGATATTAAAGAAGAGCACAGCATTTCTGGTGTTGACTTCCTTGTTTTTGATCCGTTTAATTTGTGCTTTTTCAAGGGCAGCAATCCTGTTAATGAGTTCGTCCCGTTGCCTGATCAGTGCGTCAATATCTCCGAATTTCTCTTCCTTCATCACGTAAAGGCTGGTTTTCAGGAAATTGTTCGTATCTTCCACAAAGGTCTTGAGTTCTTTTACCTGGGATGGGATAAACGGCTTATGATTGTTTTCCATGTGTTCATGGAGGGGTTCAATAAGATAGTTGAGCGAATGATGGATCTCTCTCAGGCAGTCGACGATCTGGAGATAAAAATAACCCGTTTCGAGGGACTCCTGTTGCTGAAGTTTTTCAATCACGTTCGACAATTTGCTTTTCATCTTTTTTGTCTTCCGGTTGAAGCCTTCTTTCAGTTCCCGTGCTTCTTTCAGATCGTTACGGCTTTCATTCAGGAAGCTTTCAATGGTCAGGGAAAAGATCCTGATGATGGTGTTGACTGAGCTGACCACCTGCTTTTTCACTTTTTCCATCACTTTTTCAGATTCGTCGGCTTCAGTAATTCCCTCTTCTTCCTCTGCTTTTTTAGCGATGGCCCTTTTGCGGAAAACAAGCTGGGTTTTCACGATCAGGAAAATGGCAATGGCGATAAAAATGAAGACCATGAAGCTTCCGCTGACGGAAATAATCCCGCAGATCACTGCAGCCAGGGCGAATGAAACGCCGGCGGTGATAAACCAGCCTCCCACTACGGCAAATACACCTGATATCCGGTAAACTGCGCTGTCGCGGCCCCAGGCCCGGTCGGAAAGGGAAGTTCCCATGGCCACCATGAAAGTGACGTAGGTGGTCGAGAGCGGCAGCTTCATTGAGGTCCCCAGCGAGATCAGGATCCCGGAGACAATGAGGTTCACCGCAGCGCGGATCGTGTCGAACGAAGCTTTGGTTTCCCCTTTCTTGCGGGGCGTCTCGGGTATGTTGGCAAAGCGGGAATCGATCTGATCCAGAAGCTTATCGGGAAGCGCCCACCGGATCACTTTGTTGACCTGGATGGTATTCCTGACAATAATTCTGGAGACTTTCGACGAGCCAAAGCGTTCGTCACCTTCTGCCTGGCGGGAAAGATCGACCGAAGTGGCAATCACGTGACGGGCTTTCGCAGAGGTGATGAGCGTAATGACCATGACAACCCCGGCAATAAGGAGCATGTACCCGGGGGTACTCACTTCCCCCTTCAGCATGCCCATGGGGAATAGCCCCGGATCGGGCGCGCCACTGGCTGTCCAGATGTTGTACGACTGAAACCCGGCAAGGGGAACGCCGATGAAATTGACAAGATCATTGCCGGCGAAGGCCAGGGCCAGGCCAAAAGTGCCAACCAGAACGATAATCTTCGGAATGTTGATTCTGAAAAGCCAGTACAGTATCTGCAGGATGACCGTCCAG
>JBFXKJ010000083.1:0-14047 GCA_050173895.1 Mangrovibacterium sp.
GATTGACCTGAAGACGGAGAAATTAGTGGCAGTAGGAGAAAAGGCACGTCAGATGCAAGGTAAAACCCATGCCAATTTAAAAACAATCCGCCCGTTGCGGGATGGCGTCATTGCCGATTTCAATGCAGCAGAACAAATGATCAGGGGAATGATTAAAATGATCAATCCCAAGTCGAGGTTATTCTCTCCGGCTTTAAAGATGGTCGTATGCATCCCTTCCGGGTCGACCGAAGTCGAAGTCCGCGCTGTGCGCGACTCATCTGAACATGCCGGCGGGCGGGAAGTGTATATGATCTATGAGCCGATGGCTGCGGCAATCGGGATCGGCCTGGATGTGGAAGCCCCGGAAGGGAACATGGTGGTCGACATCGGCGGGGGAACCACCGAGATTGCGGTGATCTCCCTGGGAGGGATCGTGACCAACAAATCGATCCGTATCGCCGGTGATGATCTTACGGCCGACATCATGGAATACATGAGGCATCAGCATAACATCAAAATCGGGGAAAGAACCGCCGAAGAAATCAAGATCAATGTCGGATCGGCCCTTTCCCAACTTGATAATCCGCCAAACGACTACATTGTCCAGGGCCCTAACCAGATGACGGCCCTGCCCATCGAAGTTCCGGTGTCTTATCAGGAAATTTCCCATTGTCTTGAAAAATCCATTTCCAAAATTGAAACAGCAATTCTCAATGCGCTGGAACAAACACCTCCCGAATTGTATGCCGACATCGTCTCGAAAGGTATTTATCTGGCGGGAGGCGGTGCGCTTCTGAGAGGACTGTCAAAGCGGCTGACGGAGAAGCTCAATATTCAGTTCCACGTAGCAGAAGATCCTTTACGCGCAGTGGCCCGTGGTACGGGAATTGCTCTTAAAAATGTAGATAAATTCTCCTTCCTGATCAGATGATCCTGATCAGGAAGGAAATAAAGCTTCCTGAAAAATGAGAAGTTTGCTGCGTTTTCTGGTCCGCAATTATTTTGTGCTGCTCTTTCTGATGCTTGAAATCATCAGCCTGATTCTGGTCATACGTTATAATAATTATCAGAATGTCAGGTTCTTTAATTCAAGCAACCAGGTAGTTGCCCAAATTTATGAGACTTTTAACTCAGCATACAGCTATTTCAGGCTTCATCAGACCAACTCGGAACTGGCAGCCGAAAATGCAAGGCTGAAAAACCGGCTTCAGCAAATCAAACGTCCTGGAGCCAGACCCGAAATGCATCTCTTTGCACAAAAGGACCTGCCGAAAGATACAACCGGCGGCAACGACCTGAAAGTTGACAGTTTGCCGGAAGCAGCCGGCTTACCGCCCGGGAAGACGCCGCCTGAGCCCGAAGTGATTATTGACAGCATCAACATCCGATACCGGTTTATCCCGGCCGAAGTGATCAATAACTCGGTTAACCGTCAAAATAATTACATCACACTTAACAAGGGGCGCAAAGATGGCATCAGGCCGGAAATGGGTATTGTCGGTCCAAACGGCATCGTTGGCATCATCACCAATGTGACCGACCACTATTCGACCGGCCCTACGGTGCTGAACCGGCGCTGGCGGGTTTCAGCAAAAATCAAAAACAGCAATTATTTTGGTTCGCTTTTGTGGGACGGCTTGAATTACCGGCATGTCCAACTCAATGAAATCCCCTTTCATGTCGATCTTTCCGTGGGCGATACGATTGTTACAAGTGGGTATTCGTCCGTTTTTCCGGAAGGGGTGATGATCGGTCAGATTGAAAAATTCGATATTGGAAGCGGTGATAATTTTTATGAGATCAAGGTCAGGCTTTCCACGAATTTTATGACGTTGTCCTATGTCGAAGTCATCGAAGATAAAAATGCGGCCGAAATAACAACATTAAAAAGCTATCATCTGGATGATTGATCTTATTAAATATTCGTTGATGTGGGTGGCCCTGGTCGTGCTGCAGATTGTCCTGTTCAATCACATCCAGTTCAGTGGTTTTATCAACCCTTATCCTTACGTGCTGTTTATTCTGCTGTTGCCTTTCGACATTCCGAAATACCTGCTCCTTATTCTGGGATTCCTGCTTGGACTCAATATTGACATTTTCAGCAATACACCCGGGGTACATGCTTCGGCCACCCTGTTCCTGGCCTTTCTAAGGCCCACGGTCACCGCTCTTATTTCGTCGAGGGATATGCTCGATTCGAACGCATATCCGCGGATCAGGCAGATGGGTGTCCCCTGGTTTATTAAGTACACGGTCATTCTGATCCTTGCTCACCACCTTTTTCTGTTTTATATCGAGGTATTTACTTTAAAAGGCTTTATTTTTACGTTCCTGAGAAGCATCCTCAGTGCCGTTTTTACAATCATTCTCATTATATTAAGCCAATTTTTGATTTATAAGGAGTAGTTGCAGTGGATACCTTCGCCAAGAGGAAATACATTTTAGGATCGATCTTTATTGTTATTGCCTTCATTTTTGTTGTCAGGCTTTTCACACTTCAGGTGATCGACAGTTCATACAAGCAGTATGCGACCCGGAATGTGCTCCGCCGCATCATCAATTATCCGGCCAGGGGACTGATCTACGACCGGAATGGGAAGCTGCTGGTACATAATAAAGCGGCATACGATCTGCTGGTCATTCCGAGAGAAGTTGCACCCTTTGACACCCTCCAGCTCTGCGGCCTTCTGCACATGGAAAAGGAGGACCTGACCAAAGGCCTGAAAGAAGCAAGGAATTATTCGCCCTACAGAGAATCGGTACTGGTTAAGCAACTGTCGCCCGAAGTATATGCGGTTTTACAGGAAAAGCTTTTCAAATATCCGGGTTTCTTTGTTCAGCCCCGGACCCTGCGCGAATACCCCCGGAAAATGGCCGCCCATATGCTGGGTTATGTCGGTGAAGTAAACCAGTCGCACATTGACAAGGATCCTTACTACAGGCAGGGCGACTATATCGGTGTGACCGGCCTGGAAAAAACCTATGAAAAAGAACTCCGCGGAAGAAAAGGTGTGAACTTTTATCTGGCCGATGTACACAACCGTTTCAAAGGCTCCTACCGGGGAGGGCAAAGCGATACGACAGCCATCCTTGGGAAAAACCTGGTTTCAACCATTGACGGGGATCTGCAGTATTATGCCGAACGCCTGATGCAGAACAAACGGGGTGCGGTAGTTGCCATCGAGCCTTCCACCGGGGAAATCCTGTGTTACTACAGTGGCCCCTCCTACGATCCAAACCTGCTCGTAGGGCGGGAACGGAGCAAAAATTATGCGGCACTTTTGGCCGATACGCTAAAGCCATTGACAAACAGGGCGATCGCATCAGCCTATTCTCCCGGTTCAACCTTCAAACCCATGAATGCGCTCATCGCGCTGGAAGAAGGTTCGATTAATCCGGCCACCAGCGTTTCGTGCGCGGGTAAAGCTTCCACTCCTATCCGCTGCACCCACATCCATGAGTCACCCGTCAGCCTCCGGGGCGCCATTCGTGAGTCCTGTAATCCCTATTTCTGGAATACGTTCCGTTCGGTGATCAATAAATATCCCAAAGCACAGGAGGGATACGAACACTGGCGTTCACATGCGTTGAGCTTTGGACTGGGGAAAGTGCTGGGGACTGAATTCTACGGACAATCGAAAGGCAATATTCCGGAAGTATCTTATTATGACCGCTATTTTGGAAAAAACCGGTGGAATGCCCTGACGATCCGCTCCCTGGCGATTGGACAGGGGGAGGTAATCCTGACCCCGCTTCAGATGGCGAACATGGTGTCGGTGATCGCCAACCGCGGGTACTATGTTGAACCACATCTGGTCCGCTCCGTCTTTGAAAAGGGAGGCGACCAGGAAGAGCTCCGCTTCGAAAGAAAAAACGCCACGGTCAGCCCGGATCACTTCGAAGAGGTGATCGAAGGAATGCAACAGGTAGTCGAGCTGACAAGCCTGCGGTATACGGCCTATGTCGAGGGAATTGAGATTTGCGGAAAAACGGGGACCATCCAGAACCCGCACGGCTCCGACCACTCCGCATTTATTGCATTTGCTCCGAAAGTCAATCCTAAAATCGCCATTGCAGTGTACGTCGAATTCGGCGTATGGGGTTCAAGGCACGCAGCTCCGATTGCAAGTCTGATGATCGAGAAATACCTGAATGACTCGATTGCTTCTCCGGCGCGTAAAGCACTGGAACAGAAATTATTTGACACCAATTTATTAAATCCCATTCAACCGAAATAGACGTGGCAGGAAACCGATACAACATATGGACAAGTTTAGACTGGCTGACGATCCTCCTTTATATCCTGCTTGTGTTGCTGGGCTGGATCAATATCTACGCCGCCGTGTACAACGAGGAGCACAGCAGCATTCTGGACATGAGCCAAAGGTACGGGAAACAGCTGATCTGGATCGCCGCTTCATTTGCCCTTGCCGCGGTCCTGGTAATTATTGACAGCAGGGTTTATGTATCGTTTGCTTATCTCTTCTATGCCCTGTTAATCCTGATGCTGATCGGCGTTCTTTTATTTGGTCAGGAAATAAAAGGTTCGCGTTCCTGGTTTCAGATTGGAAGCTTCGCCCTTCAGCCGGCCGAATTTGCCAAGTTTACCACTGCCCTGGCGCTGGCCCGGTTTACCAGCTCTTACAATTTTAAGCTCAACCAGTACAAATCGGCCGTGGGTGTCGCCGTCATTCTACTCCTTCCCGTCCTGCTTGTCTTTCTGCAAAATGATACCGGCTCCGCCCTGGTTTTCGGAGTCTTTGCGCTGGTCCTGTACCGCGAAGGAATGCCTGGAATGTTCCTCTTCTTTGCAGTGCTTATCGTTGTGGTCTTTATCCTGACGCTTGTTTTGAGTTCGGTACACACCATCCTGATACTGGCTGCTGCCGGTTTGCTCATTCATTACGTTCTCCGGCAGCGCCCCGACGAAATTATCAAAGCTGTTCTGATCGCCCTCATCCTTTTCGGCGTGGTTTGGCTTGGCGATTACCTGCTCGGTCTTGAAAACGGGCTAACCAAACTGCTGTTCTTCAGCTCGATCCCGACAGCGCTTATTTTTGCTGTTTATACCTATCGCAAAGGGCTCAACCACTCCCTTCTGATGATCGGCATCTATCTGGTACTGACTGTGATGACCTTTTCGGTCGATTATGTCTTTGATGAGGTTCTTGAGCCCCATCAAAAAGCCCGTATTGAAGAACTGCTCGGAATCAAATCTGATCCGCTGGGCGTAGGCTACAACGTGAACCAGTCGAAAATCGCCATCGGGTCGGGCGGCTTTGCCGGGAAAGGCTTCTTAAACGGCACGCAGACCAAGTTCGATTTTGTACCCGAGCAAAGTACCGATTTCATTTTCTGTACCGTTGGTGAAGAGTGGGGATTTTTGGGGTCAAGCCTGATCATCCTTTTGTTCCTGTCGCTCTTTATCCGCCTGATCTTTCTGGCTGAAAGGCAACGATCGGTTTTTACCCGTGTTTATGGCTACAGTGTCGTTTCGATCCTGTTTTTTCACTTCGCGGTAAATATCGGCATGACCATCGGACTCGCGCCCGTTATCGGCATCCCGCTCCCCTTCTTCAGTTACGGAGGCTCCTCGCTCTGGTCCTTTACGATCCTTCTTTTTATATTCCTCAGACTGGACGCCAGCCGGGTAGAGAAATTAAGCTACTGATCTACAATTCAGCTTTTTAAGTACAATCTTTCTTTTCCATGTCTTTGGGCAATGGCCTGTCTTTCATTTTTTCCTTGGTCACCTGCCGTTTTTTTCGTATCTTCATGGATAACAAGAAAATCCAACAGAGAACGAACATGTTGCTTCCTGCCGCCCGTAGTTTGATCGTTCCCGGCAACATGCTCGTCTGGTACCGTTCACAGGCGATTCAACGTACCGCACCGGATACGCTGATCGTAATTGGTAAACCTGAAAAACTACACGTATGAAACGAACAGATACACAACAGTTTACACCCGACGTGATGTTCATATGCGAGTTCCATAAGTCGATGTCCTTGAGAAAAGGGATGAAGTTCAGTACGCAAATTATATACGGTTAAAGTGATACAATAAACATATGAAGTACAAAGCTTATACCCTAAGCAATTTTCGTGAAATTCCCCAGATGGAAAGGTTGAGCGAAGATCAGAAATTTATAATTGAAGTGGTGGGGACCGTCTTGCCCTTTAAAGTAAGCAACTACGTTGTTGATAAATTGATCGACTGGGAGAACTATGAAGATGATCCTTTCTTCATTTTGAATTTTCCTCAGAAAGGCATGCTTTCGGAGGAACGATTCCGGCAGATCGCCGCCTTGCTCAGATCGGGGGCTGATAAAGTGGTTGTGAGAGCGGCCGTCGAAAAGATCAGGATGCAGTTAAACCCGAACCCGGCCGGACAGGAAAGCAATGTGCCGGTAATGGACGGAGTCCGGCTGAACGGCATTCAACATAAGTACCGCGAAACGATTCTGTTTTTCCCCTCACAGGGACAAACCTGTCATGCCTACTGCACCTTCTGCTTTCGCTGGCCTCAGTTCTCTCTGAACAGCTTTAAATTTGCCATGAAAGAAGCAGATCTGATGATCAGCTACCTAAAGCAACATCCGGAAGTCACCGATATTCTGTTTACGGGTGGCGATCCGGCCGTCATGTCGAGCCATCATTTCGAACATTATCTAAACGCCATTACGGACTCAGGTCTTGAGCAGATTAAGAACATCCGGATCGGGACCAAAGCGTTAACGTACTGGCCATACCGATTCACTTCCGATCCCGACTCAAAAGACCTGCTCTCGCTTTTCAGGAGGGTGCGCTCGAAAGGCATCAATATTGCGCTGATGGCCCATTTTAACCATCCCCGCGCGCTCAGTACCCCGGCCGCAAGGAAGGCGGTAAAAGCATTGCAGGCAGCCGGAGTTCAGATCAGGGCGCAGTCGCCGCTGCTCCGCCACATCAATGACGATCCGGAAATCTGGGCGCGGCTTTGGCAGGAGGAGGTCAGTCTGGGCATTATCCCCTATTATATGTTTGTGGCGCGGAACACCGGAGCACAGGACTATTTTGCCGTTACGCTCGACAAGGCCTGGCAGATATACAGGAAAGCAATCCGGCAGGTGAGCGGCATTTGCCGAACCGTGAGAGGACCTTCGATGTCGTGTGCCCCCGGTAAGATTCAGATCGTGGGTACGCAGAAGGTGAAGGGAGAAAAGGTTTTTGTGCTGAATTTTCTGCAGGGAAGAAACCCCGACTGGGTGGGACGCCCCTTCTTTGCGCGTTTTAATCCGCAGGCGATCTGGCTCAACGATCTTGAGCCGGCATTCAGTGAAGAACAATTTTTCTTTGAAAGAACCGAATTCAAGCTACCACATCATCTTCCGAAAGCCTGTGTTTAGCAGGCTTCTGGATGTTCACGCCGAAGGAATGCTCAACAAATGTGATCAGTTCGGGGAAGAAGGTATCGAATGCCGCCTTCAGCCGGAAAAATTCTTCGCGGAGGACATGCAGCGCCTGGTCTGCCTCCTCCGGAAGACTGGTTCTCTTTCCCATAATACGGAGGGTCTCGCCGATCCCGTCCATGCCGGCATAGGATTCCAGCCGCCGGTGGGCGATAAAATACGGCAGAAAACGCCTGACCTCAGCCGGCAGTTTCCCGTAATTCGAAAGCAACAACGTGTGCACATTCCCGGCAAAAGCAGGCAACGGTTCACATGACCAGTGATCCCAATATTTTGCAAGAAAGTGGTCAAACACCACGTCAGTCACGATACCGGCATATCGCCCATAGGATGGTCTGAAAAGTCCGGCACATTCCCGGACCACAGTGTGGCTGTCGGTAAACGAATCAATTTGCCTGTGCATCCATATTCCTTTCCTGATTTCAGGAGCAAAGGCCAGGTATTGCTTCCCCTTCACCGAATCGCCGATAAAATTCCCTATTAACAGGCCCTTCGACTGACCTGACAAATAAAGATGCGCCAGGAAATTCATAAAAAATTGTTTTAATGATCACACCAACACTACAATGGCCATGCCAGAATATCTATCCGGCGACTCCTGTCCTGAACCGGTTTTTAACCCTGCAAAGTTGGCATTTTTATTTGTTCCATCCTTTTACATCCCTGTTTTTGCTGATGCAAAAGTTTATATTCCTTAAATTTGATGCAACAACCAGCGGAAACCGACATCAAACTTATAAAAGCAACGGCATGAAAAAGACAATCGTGGCCTACGGAGAATTACTTTGGGACCTGCTGCCCACCGGGAAAGTGCTTGGAGGAGCGACAACGAATTTCATCTTCAGGGTCAAGCTTTTCGGCAATAACGGATTTTTGATTTCAAGAGTGGGCGATGATGAAAACGGCCATGAGGCAATTCAAAAGCTCCAGGATCTTGGGCTTGCGATTCACCATATCCAAACAGATCCCGGCCTGCCAACCGGAACGGTGCCTGTCATTCTTGATGCGCAGGGTAAACCTGACTTTACGATCATACCCAATGTGGCCTATGATCACATCACCCTGACCGGCGATCTGCTCCATCTGGCCTCCATGGCCGACTGCATTTACTTCGGCACGCTCTCCCAGCGATCGCCTCAGTCGAAGAATACGCTTCACACACTTCTCAGTGAGTCTCCTCAGGCAATAAAATTCCTGGATATCAACCTCCGCAGGGAGTGCTTTTCGGAGCAGATCGTCCGCGAGAGCCTGGAAGCCGCGGACATCCTGAAAATAAACGACGAAGAGATCGGGACGCTAAAGGGGATGATTGGGCTGCAGGGAGATTCCCTTCGCGACCTTGCCCGTGACATCGTCCTGAAATACGGCCTGAAGCTTGCCCTGGTCACCCTTGGAGAGAAAGGCGCTTTTGCCGTTGCAGACTCCGGCAGTTATTTCTATGATCCGGGATACCGGGTAACGGTACAGGACACGGTGGGTTCGGGCGATGCATTTTCGGCAGCTTTTATGCATTATTACCTTGGCGGACATGCTGCTGAAGAAGCACTCAGATTTGGAAACGCCACAGGGGCGCTGGTGGCTGCCTCCATCGGAGGTACCAGTCCCGTCCCGGCCGAAGAAGTTGTCCGGTTCATGAACACCCCCCGTGAAAGACTTTATCAATAGCAATAAGGCCGGCGTTTGCCGGCCTTATTGCTTTATAATTTTTCTTTGATTGCTTTGGTCTCCGCTTCATAGCCTGGTTTTTCCAGCAAGGCAAACATATTTTTCTTGTAGGCCTCCACTCCCGGCTGGTCGAATGGGTTTACACCCAGGGCATAGCCACTAAGCCCGCATGCCTTTTCAAAAAAGTAGATCAACTGCCCCAGGTAGTACTCATTCAGGCGGGGAATTTCAATCTGCAGGTTCGGGACGCCTCCGTCAACATGGGCCAGCATTGTTCCCAGTTCGGCCATTTTGTTTACTTCATCAATCCGTTTACCGCTCAAGAAATTCAGTCCGTCGAGATTTTCCGGATCATTCAAAATGCGTACTTCCCTGTCGGAACTACCCACAGAGATCACCGTCTCAAACAGCTTCCGTTCACCTTCCTGGATGTATTGTCCCATCGAATGGAGATCGGAAGTAAAATCGACGCTTGCCGGGAAGATGCCCTTCCCTTCTTTCCCTTCGCTTTCGCCATAAAGCTGTTTCCACCATTCGGCAAAATAATGCAGTTTGGGATTATAGTTCACCAGGATTTCGATCATCTTCCCGTTTTTGTAAAGCTCGTTCCGGACAGCCGCATACTGAGCCGGAAGGTTTTCTTCGAAGGGAATGTCGGTGCCCGACGCTTTTTCCATCGCTGCCGCACCGTTTACCAGCGAGCGGATGTCAAATCCGGCAACCGCAATGGCGAGCAATCCTACCGGGGTCAGCACCGAATACCGTCCACCCACATTGTCCGGGATCACATAAGTCTTGTAACCCTCTGCTACAGCGAGTTTTTTCAGTGCTCCCCGTGCTGCATCCGTCACGGCAACGATCCGCGTACGTGCCTCCTCTTTCCCGTATTTTTCTTCCAGGTCTTGTTTCAGCAGGCGAAATGCAATGGCCGGCTCAGTGGTTGTTCCCGACTTGGAGATCACCGCGAGGGCATAATTTTTTGTTTTGAGCAAAGAACGAAGCTCAGCCATGTAATCTTCGCTGATATTTTGTCCCGCAAAAATAACCAGGGGCTTATCTCCGCTCCTGAGCTGGGCAAAGCTGTCGGACAGGGCATCGATCACAGCCTTGGCACCCAAATAAGAGCCGCCAATACCGATTACCACAAAAAGCTCAATTTTCTTTGCCCACAACTCCCGGGCAACCGATTCATAGCCGGAAAGCTCCCCTTCGGTAACCGAAGACGGCAAACCAACCCAACCCAGGAAATCACTGCCCCTGCCTGTTTGCAGATGAAGTGCTTCGTTGTGTTTCTTCATTTCCGTTGCATATCCAAAGACGGACTCCCTGGATACAAAACCATAGGACTTATCAAGTTTCAATGAAATGTTTTGCATAGTGACTTTTATCTTAGTTTTTCAGTTAAACGACGGATTTCAGCCGCCGGTGGTCCATTCTCATACAAGATTCGGTAGACCGCTTCGCAGATGGGCAAATTCACTTTGTAACGCTGATTGATTTCGTGAATGGACCTGGTGGCATAATAGCCTTCAGCGACCATATGCATTTCCAACTGCGCTGAACGGGTAGAATAGCCCTTACCAACCATGATCCCAAAGGTCCGGTTCCGGGAGAACTGGGAATACGCCGTCACCAGAAGGTCGCCCAGGTATGCGGAACTCTTGATGTCGCGGGTAATGGGATGGACTTTGTCTACAAAGCGTTTGATCTCCTGAATGGCATTGGACACCAGTACCGCCTGAAAGTTATCTCCATAGCGTAGTCCGTTCACAATGCCGGAGGCAATGGCAATGATATTCTTCAGAACAGATGCATATTCCGTTCCGAAAATATCGTCCGAAACATGGGTCCGGATATAGGGACAGGTGAATTTATTGGCAAATTGCCGGGCACGCCTGATGTCGGGACAGGCAATGGTAAGATAGGACAAGCGTTCGAGCGCTACCTCCTCGGCATGGCACGGACCGGCGATAACCGCGATTCGCTCGTAAGAGAGTCCGAACCTGCTGTTCAGATACTGCCCCACGATCTGGTTACAGCCCGGGACGATCCCTTTCACCCCGGAGATCACATACTTTTGGCTCAAATCGGCTTTCGCCCCCGCCAGGGTCTCATCCAAGAAGGCAGAAGGCACACCCAGAAGAAGAATATCCGCATCATTGACCGTCTGGCTGATGTCGGCAGAAAAATCGATTCGTTGGGTGTCGAACTCCACTCCCCTCAGGTAACCCGGGTTATGCCTGAAGCGCCTGAACTCCTCAATATTTTCGGGGTTACGAAAATACCAGCTGATCCGGTCCACATTGTTAAGAAGGATCTTCGCCAGGGCCGTTGCCCAACTGCCACTCCCGATAACCGCTATTTTTTGCTTCGCATGCATCACATCGTCCTTGCTGATGATTATGCCAGCCATTGGCTGACATCTTCCATTGACGGATTGTCAAGCCCCAGTTTATTTTTCTTATTGTATCCGCAAAGATCGTTGAATAATTTCCCGGCCTTTGCTTCCTTAAAGGTCTCCACTTTTTTAAAACCCATTTTCCTGATCACATCGATCCAGGGGGCAGGGATCCCAAGGGCAGCGAACTTTTCGTCAGGATCGGCATCTGCTTTTTTCTCAGGCTTCATCTGGGGAAAAAACAACACATCCTGGATAGAGGGGCTGTTTGTCATGAACATGGTTAACCTGTCAATGCCGATCCCCATCCCGGAGGTGGGAGGCATTCCATATTCCAGAGCCCGTAAAAAGTCCTGGTCAATAAACATGGCTTCGTCGTCACCCTTCTCAGACAGTCTTAACTGATCTTCGAAACGTTCGCGCTGATCAACAGGATCATTTAATTCGGAATAGGCGTTGGCCAGTTCTTTTCCGTTTACCATCAGTTCAAACCGCTCGGTAAGTCCGGGATCGCTCCTGTGCTTTTTTGTCAGCGGCGACATTTCAACCGGATAGTCGATGATGAAGGTCGGCTGTACGTAGTGATGTTCGCACTTTTCACCGAAAATCTCATCGATCAGTTTTCCTTTTCCCATTGCCGGATCGGTTTCAATTCCGAGTTCGCCACAGATGGTTCTCAACTCTTCCTCGGTTTTACCCGCAATATCGTAGCCCGTGTGTTCCCGAATGGCCTCATACATCGTCACACGCGGATAAGGCCGTTTGAAATCGATCACCTGGTCGCCCAATTGCACCTGAGTGGTTCCATGTAAAGCAACCGCCACCTCCTCTATCATTTCTTCGGTGAATTCCATCATCCACCTGTAGTCTTTATACGCGACATAAATCTCCATCACGGTAAATTCCGGGTTATGAGTCCGGTCCATGCCTTCGTTCCGGAAATCTTTGGAAAATTCATAGACGCCTTCAAAGCCTCCTACGATCAGCCTTTTCAGATAAAGCTCATTTGCTATCCGCAGATAGAGGGGCATGTTAAGGGCATTGTGATGCGTGATAAAAGGCCGGGCTGCGGCTCCGCCCGGTATGGGCTGAAGGACAGGTGTCTCCACTTCGAAATACCCTCTTTCGTTGAAGAACCGTCGCATTGTATTCACAATCTTTGTTCGCTTGATAAAGACATCCTTCACCTGCGGATTGACGATCAGGTCGACGTAACGCTGCCGGTAACGCTGTTCAGGATCAGAAAAGGCATCGTACAGCACCCCGTCTTTTTCCTTTACCACCGGGAGAGGCCGCAGAGACTTGCTCAGGACAGAGATTTCCTTTACATGCACCGACAATTCCCCGGTCTGGGTGATAAACGCGAAACCTTTCACTCCGATAATGTCTCCTATGTCGAGCAACTTTTTAAAAACTTCATTGTACAGGGTCTTATCTTCTTCCGGACAGATCTCATCGCGGTTTAAATAAAGCTGGATACGTCCGGTGTCGTCCTGCAGTTCAGCGAAAGACGCCTTTCCCATAATACGGCGGCTCATCATACGGCCCGCAAGCACCACCTCATTGAAATTTCCTTTTTCCGCATCATATCCATCCCTGATCAGGGCCGTTTTTGTGTTAACCGGCCAGGCATTTGCCGGGTAGGGCTCAATTCCGAGTTCCCTCAGTTTTGCCATTGAATTTCTGCGGATAATCTCCTGCTCGCTAAGTTCTGCTATACTCATTCGTAATCCTGAATTTTATATTTTGAAGAAATTGGTGCAAAGATAAAAAGAAAATGTAGAATCGTGCCAGACCGGCTTTTAAACTAAGATAAACGAAATCAACTGTTTGTATTTTTCATTTTCTGTTAATAAGTTTATTTTCGGTCTAATGATTTGAGTAGCCGAAAATTAGAAATCAGTGACCACCGGAATTCCGGCGAAGCCAACAAAATTGCTTTCCAGTTCAGCGGCCATTTTTTATCTTTGTCCAATTTAAGATGCGGCCACGAAGGTGGAATAACGAACGACATGGAGAAAATCTGGAAAGTAAAAGAACAAGGCGATATCAATGTGATTAAGCATTTGTCCGTTGCACTCAACGTAAATATGGTTATTGCAAACTTGTTGGCGCAGCGGGGTATCAATTCGTTCGCAGAAGCCAGATCATTTTTCCGCCCTCAGTTGTCCGACCTTCACGATCCTTTTTTAATGAAGGACATGGACAAGGCCGTGGCCCGTCTCGAAAGGGCCGTCCGCGAGCAGGAAAAAGTGTTGATCTACGGCGATTATGACGTCGACGGAACCACTTCCGTGGCACTGATGTACCAGTTCCTGCGCTCCCGCATTGTAAATCTTGATTTTTACATTCCCGACCGCTACACGGAAGGCTATGGGATTTCTCCGCGAAGCATTGAATATGCGGCCGAAAAAAGGTTTTCGCTGGTAGTGGTGCTGGATTGCGGGATTAAGGCGGTGGAAAAGATCGCGCAGGCGAGGGAGAAAGGAATTGACTTTATTATCTGCGACCATCATAACCCGGACGAAAAGATACCTGAGGCTGTCGCCGTT
>JBFXKJ010000084.1:0-13900 GCA_050173895.1 Mangrovibacterium sp.
ACGGCCCGAGGTTCAAAAACAAAGAAATGACAGTGCTCTGGATCAGATGTTCGGGAGTATGGCAATCAGGTTACGCCGACGCTTGTATGGTAATATCAAAGTAAAAGGGCCGCCTTTGCGTACAAGGGCGGTCCGGTTATGTTGGGTAAGCCGCCGATCCGTAAGAACGGTACTGCAGCTTACTGAAGCGCACCGGCTTGCGGCCGGCACGACTGTCTTTTAGTCATGAGTCATGAGTAGCGAGTCGTGAGCAGGGTAGACTCTCATTACTCGCTATTAACGACTCACAACTTATTTTATTTCTGATCCGTTTTTTACGAGACCAACCGGCGAAACAAATTTCAGGCTTCCATCGGCATCTTCGGCCATCAGGATCATTCCCTTCGATTCAATCCCTTTCAGCATGCGCGGTTCCAGGTTGACCAGCACCGCTACCTGCCTTCCGATCACTTCTTCGGGCTTATAATATTCGGCAATTCCCGAAACGATGGTCCGTTTATCGATACCCGTATCGATTTTCAGCTTCATCAGTTTCTTTGTTTTCGGTACCAGCTCGGCTTCCAGGATCGTGGCAGTACGGATGTCCATCTTCATGAAATCGTCGTAACTGCAATTTTCCTTTGCCGGTTTGGCATTGACCTGGGCTGCTTCATTGGCCTGTTTAGTGTCATGAAGTTTTTTGATCTGCAGGTCGATCACCTCATCCTCGATTTTTTCGAACAGCAGCTCGGGCGTGTTGATCTGATGTCCGGCGGACAACAGGGCGGTTTGCCCGATCGCATCCCAGTCAAACTTGTCCAGCTTAATGAAACCTCTCAGCTTTTCCATGCTGAAGGGAAGGAAAGGTTCGAGCAGGATAGTCAGGTTGGCCGTAATCTGAAGTGCAACATTCATGATCGTCTTCACCCGTTCCGGATCGGTTTTCACCACCTTCCAGGGCTCTTCGTCGGCCAGGTACTTATTTCCCAGGCGGGCCAGGTCCATGGCCAGCTTCAGCGCTTCGCGGAAACGGTAACTGTCGAGGCTCTTTTCAACATCATTCCTGATATGTTCGATCTCTTTCAACGTTTGCTGGTCGACCTCATTCAGGACTCCTGCGGCGGGTACTTTCCCGTCGTAGTATTTCTGGGTCAGCACCAGGGCGCGGTTCACAAAATTGCCCAGGATGGCCACCAACTCATTGTTATTACGGGCCTGAAAATCTTTCCAGGTAAAGTCGTTGTCTTTTGTTTCGGGGGCATTGGCGGTCAGCACGTATTTCAGCACATCTTCTTTTCCGGGGAATTCTTCGAGGTATTCATGCAGCCAGACTGCCCAGTTCCGGGAGGTGGAGATCTTGTCGCCTTCGAGGTTCAGGAACTCGTTGGCCGGTACATTGTCGGGCAGAATGTAGGTCCCTTCTGCCTTTAACATGGACGGGAAAATGATGCAATGGAAAACGATGTTGTCTTTCCCGATGAAATGAACCATTTTGCAGTCGGGATCTTTCCAGTATTTTTCCCAGTCGGGCGTCAGCTCCCTGGTTGCTGAAATATACCCGATGGGGGCGTCAAACCACACATATAAAACCTTGCCTTCGGCTTCTTCCACAGGCACGGGGACTCCCCAGTCGAGGTCGCGGGTAACCGCCCGCGGCTGTAGCCCGCTGTCGAGCCAGCTTTTACACTGACCATATACATTCGATTTCCACTCCTTATGATTTTCCAGGATCCAGGTTTTGAGCCAGGGCTCGTACTCATCGAGCGGCAGGTACCAGTGTTTGGTTGGTTTCAGCACCGGGGTATTTCCGCTGATCATCGACCGGGGGCTGATCAGTTCGGTCGGGCTGAGGGAAGTGCCGCAACGTTCGCACTGATCGCCGTAGGCCTTTTCAAAGCCGCACTTCGGACAGGTTCCCACGATGTACCGGTCGGCCAGGAACTGCTTATTTTCCTCGTCGTAATATTGTTCCGAGGTCTTTTCAATGAATTTTCCTTCATCATAAAGCTTCCTGAAAAATTCAGAAGCCGTTTCGTGGTGGATCTTTGCGCTGGTCCGCGAGTACACATCGAACGAGATCCCGAAGCGGGAAAAAGAATCCTTGATCATGGTATGGTACTTGTCGACCACGTCCTGCGGGGAAATTCCTTCATTCTTCGCTTTCAGGGTTATGGGCACGCCATGTTCATCCGATCCGCCGATAAACAAAACGTCTTCCTTTTTCAGCCGAAGGTAACGCGCATAGATGTCGGCCGGTACGTAAACCCCGGCCAGGTGCCCGATATGAACAGGTCCGTTGGCATAGGGCAGGGCAGAGGTGATCAGGGTTCTTTTATACTGGGTCATTTTATTTGTTTTTAAAATCCTTGCAACCAATTCTGTTTAAGGGCAACAAAGATAATCGATTTTTTTAACGTTTCGGGCGATCCCGTCCCTGAAAATCACGGTCACCGCACCGCTGCCCGGGTTTTTTCCTGCTCTCACCAAAGGAGCGGGCGTGCCGGCTTCCGTGGGGCTTAGCCTTTTGCTTTGCAAGCTGTTTGACTGGTCGCCCAAAGATCCGGCGCCGGGAAGAATTTTGCGGTTATGCATCTTGATGGAGCGCTGTGCAGAATTTTGCGTTTGCTCATGTCAGGGGCGTTTCCTAATTTTGCAAGGTTTTGGCGGCTGAATGCCTTAATAGGGAATCCGGTGCAAAACCGGAGCAGTCCCCGCTGCTGTAAGCCCGCAGAATGCTTCGGAAACATGCCACTGTGATTGTGCACGGGAAGGCCCGGAGTCGGGTGAGCCAGAAGACCTGCCGGAACGGTTCGATGTTTAACTGATCTTCGGGGAAAAAGATCGTTGGAAAGTGTCATCTCTTCCAATCTTCTTTCCTCTGAGGCTAATGCCGGAATAATGGTTAAGAAATTTGTTGTTGCAGTCCTGTTGCTGGTGACCATCGTCAGTCTGACCCGGGCGCAGTACCCCAAACGGATCATCTCGCTGGCGCCCTCGCTCACCAAAAGCCTGTACTGGCTGGAAGCGGGTGACCTGCTGGTCGGCTGCACCAGCTTCTGTATCCTTCCGAATCCCGGCGATGCCGAAGTGGTCGCGACCGCTGTGCAGGTGAACCTTGAGAAGGCAGTCATGCTGAAGCCGGACCTGGTCATTGCTTCTTCCCTCACCAATCCTGAAACGATCCGCACTTTCGAAAAGCTGGGCATTCCGGTTTTGAGTTTCTCCTATCCGCGTTCGTTCGATGATATTTGCAGGCATGTTCAGCTATTGGGTGAGAAGATTGGAAAGAAGGCGCTGGCCGACCGGCTGATCGCCGAAACCCGGGCAAAACTGGAAGCGGTGAAAGCAAAGGTCCCGGCGGTGACGCAAAAGCCCGCCGTCTTTTTTCAAATCGGGGCGAACCCCTTGTTTACGGCGGTTCCAAATACCTTTATGCAGGATTTTATTGATTTTTCAGGCTGCGTGAATATTGCTTCCGACCTGAAAATCGGGAGTATCACCCGTGAAACGGTTCTGGTGCGCGATCCGGATGTGATTATGGTGATGCTGATGGGATCGGTAAGCAGGGAGGAAAAGACGAAGTGGGAAGCTTATAAAAACCTGAAGGCCGTTAAAAACAATAAAGTGTTTGTCGTGGATGATGAAAAAACCTGCAGTCCGACGCCCGAATTATTTGTGGAGGCGCTGGACGAGATCATCGGAATGATATACGGGAAGTAGGGAAACTGTTAGCTGTGGGCAGTGAGTCGCGAGACCAGAGAAGTCGTAAATATGAAGAAGCAAGATGTCAGAGAAGAAGATTTCAGAAAAAAGACCGGAGTTTCCGCTATGCCCCATGCCCTTTGCAATTTAATAATGAACAATTTTGATACGTTCATCCGGTAAATATTTCAAATGGTTTGTGGTGGTGCTGGTTTTGACCGCGCTGCTGATTGGCTCGGTACTCCTTTCGCTGACATCGGGCGAAATGAAGATTGGACTGTGGAAAGCGCTGAAACTGGTGTTTTTCCAGGGCGATCAGCAGTCGCTCGAGTATATGCTGGTGAGCCAGGTGCGGATGCCCCGGATCCTTCTGGGGGTAGCTGTCGGCGGTGCCCTAAGCCTGGCAGGAGTCATTCTTCAGGGGATATACCGCAACCCCCTGGTTGAACCGTTTACCCTTGGGATTTCGGGAGGAGCATCTCTCGGAGTGGCCCTGACAATTGTATTGGGGCTGCATGTGACCATCGGCGGGGCTATGCTCCCGGTCTCCGGGTTTATCGGTGCATTCCTGATGGTTTTCCTGGTGTATGTGATCGGTTCCGGTCGGGGAAAAGTCAATGTACATAACATGCTGCTGATCGGGGTGATGATCAGCTTTGTCGCTTCTTCGGCCATGATGTTCCTGATGACCGTGAGCAGTCCCGACAGCCTGCACAGCATCATTTTCTGGACCATGGGCTCACTCGATGAACCAAATTCCGGGCTGATCCGGCTCACGTTGATCGTGACACTCGTGGTCCTGGTGATTTCCTATTTCTTCGTTCAGCCGCTGAATGCCCTGCGTCTGGGAGAGGAAAAAGCCTATCACCTGGGGATCAACACAAATGTGGCCGTGCGGGTCTTGTTTATACTGGCGTCGGTTTTGGCGGGAGTGAGCGTGTCGGTGGCGGGAGTGATCGGGTTTGTGGGACTGATCATCCCTCATTTATTGCGTTTATTTCTGGGAACCGATTACCGGATCCTGCTGGTCAGCTCGTTTTTGCTGGGCGGTTCATTTTTGGTGTTGTCGGATGTGGCTTCCCGGACCATTATCGCTCCGAATGAGTTGCCCATCGGCGTGATAACCGGGATCATCGGGGGCGTGTTGTTTATTTTAATGATGAGCGGGAAAAAGAAGTAACGGAGAACGGAAACCGGAGAAGGGAAACCGGAAGAGGGTATCAGGGTTGCAAGGTATCAAGGTGACAGGGTGAAAGAGCATGGGGCGAGAATGGAAAACGGCAACCGGAGACCGGAAGAGGTTGACAGGGTTGCAAGGTTACAGGATATCAAAGTGGCAGGGTAGAAGGGCATGGGGCATGGAGCAGAAGGCGCAGACTAAAGCGTGTGGAGCATGGAGCTGAGATCGATTTATGGAGCATTTTTTCAACATACAGAACTTTTCGTGCGGATATCCTTCGTTCAGGTTATCGGGGGTCGGTTTTTCCCTCGAAAAGGGCACATTTGCCGGAATTATCGGTCCAAACGGGTCCGGTAAAACCACGCTGTTCCGCGGAATCACGGGTATCCTTCCGCCGTTTGGCGGCGATATCCGGCTGAACGGAAAGTCGCTGAAAGCGATGTCGCTTCAGGAAAAGGCGCGGCAGATTGCCATCGTCAGCCAGGCGACCGATGCAGACCGGATACCGGTCGAAGACTACGTCCTGATGGGACGTTTGCCCTATTATAAACGGCTTCAGTTTTTTGAGTCGCGCAAAGACATCGAAATTGCCCGGCGGTACATGGAACTGACCGGTGTACTTCAGCACCGCGACAAGCTGATGACGGAGTTAAGCGGGGGAGAGCAGCAGCGGGCGGCCATTGCCCGTGCGCTGACGCAGGAGCCCGAACTGTTATTGCTGGATGAGCCCACCTCGCACCTGGACATCACCCACCAGGTAAAGATCCTGAACCTGCTGCAGCATCTGAATGCTGAAATGGGGCTGACCGTGCTGATGGTCATTCACGACCTGAACCTGGCATCAGAATATTGTGATCAGCTTATCCTGTTTAATCATGGTGAGATCTTTACCCAGGGGAAGCCGGTCGACGTGATCACCTGGGAAACCATCGAGCAGGTTTACCAGACTCCTGTTATTACCAGGATCAATCCCTATTCGGGTAAACCGGTGATCTTCCTGGTAAGCGAAAAGATGATGGATAGCCGGGAGGAGCAGGACCGGAAACCGTAAACCGGGAAACCGGAAGCGGGTGGAAAGATGAAACAGCACAGCGCATAGGGCACAGCGTTCCATCTCACGACTTACGACTCGCTACTCACGACTATTTCCCGTTTTTTCTTCACCTCTTTTGTCTTTGTGCTTGAAAATATTCCTACATTTGTCACGGAATTTGGTTCCCGCGACTTTTTAGTCCGGGATGAAAAGGGAATCCGGTGCGAAACCGGAGCTGTACCCGCAGCTGTAAGCCTTAACAGAAAAATTTTCCGAAACCTCGCCACTGTCGGTGCAAACCGATGGGAAGGCGTCGGAAAACAAGGTGAGCCAGAAGACCTGCCAGATCAACAAGTTTATCATAGCTTTCGGGATAAAAGCAGTGAGATGAACAAGATCATCCCATTTATCCGGTTGCTCTGAGTCTGGTCCGTAAGGAACCTGGGCGGAGCTGAAATGAAAGTTTATGGTCAACATTTTTAATGTTTAACCATAAAAATTGTGTCATGTTTTTTCTGAAAACAACTGCCTTTGGTTTAGGTATGTTCTGCAGCCTGTCAGCTTTGCCGCAGGTTGCCGACTCGATCCGGAATGTCGAGGTCGAAGAAGTCACTGTCATGGCCTCCCGTACGGGAAACCGGTTAAAAGATCTTCCGCAGAAGGTCGAAATTATTTCCAGTGACCTGATCAGTTCGCTGCCATCCGAAAACTTATCGGAACTATTGAAGCGGGCCACCAACCTGGACATTGTGCAGTATCCGGGGCTTTCTGCAACAGTGGGCATGCGTGGCTTTTCGCCCAGCGCATTTTCGCGCAGTTACACGCTTATTCTGATCAATGGTAAACCCTCCGGGACGAATAACCTGTCGGGTCTGAGTATGGACAATGTAGACCGCATCGAAATTGTGAAAGGTCCCTATTCCGTCCTCTACGGATCGGACGCCATGGCCGGAGTGATCAACGTGATCACCAGGCAGGGAACAGAACGGCAGGAAGCGGCGGTTTCATACAGTTCCGGCAGCTTCGGGAACCGGCAGATCGCCGGTAACTTCTCAGGCGCTGTAAACAGCCGGCTTTCGTTTCGCCTGGGCTTTTCGCATCTGGAGCAGGATAAAGACTATCGCATTGGCAAGCACAATCTGCTGCATATGACCAACCGGGAAAAGCTGATCCTCGACAAGAATTCGTACGGTGATAAAATGGAAAACTCGGCCTATGAACTGAACCATCTGAACGGTTATGCCGGCTACCGGATCGACTCGCTGTGGACGATCAGTGCAGAAGGAACATATACCTATGCTTATGATGTGGAAGTTCCCGGAACCTATTGGGGAAATTACGGACAGACAAAAAAAGACATGAACCGGCTTCACCTGTCGGTTAATCTTGAACGAAAAGCAGAGAACAACCGGTTCTTATTCACCCCTTTCTTTGCCAAAGAAATCGACCCGAACTATTCGGACAATACCGATGAAGGCTATATTAATTTTGAAAGCAACCGGCGGCAGTACGGATTTCAGCTTCAGGATGTACAGTCGTGGGGTGCCCTGGATGTGCTGATCGGGATGGACTATAAGATGGATGATTATGAATCGGACCGCTGGAGTTCGAAAGGAACGCCTACCAACCCATATAAACCGGATAATGAGAATGTGAATACTGCTTTTTTTACGCAACTCTCCTGGGCTGAGGGCGTTTTTTCGGGCAACATGGGTATCCGTTACGATCATTTTCATTACCGCATTGATGAAAACGAGGGACTTGAAGCACCGAAGGCCGATGAAAAATACGGGACATTCAATCCGTCGGCCGGCCTGCAGGTGGAATTTTTGAAAAATTTGAAGGCCCATACATCGTTCGGAACAGCCTTTTATGTGCCCGATGCCTACCAGGTGGCCGGGAAGTATTCGGTGTACGAATATTTCCCCGAATGGGATTACACCTGGAGCCAGTCGTTCGTAGGCAACCCGGACCTGGAACCTGAAAAATCACGTACCGTTGATCTGGGCCTGAAATATGCCTCATCCGGAAACGGGTTGCGCATTGATCTGACTTACTTTTACACGGTGCACGACAACAAAATCGTGGAGAAAAAGCTGGATTCAGGAGAGTTTACTTACGTGAATGCCAACCAATCGAACATGGAAGGACTCGAACTCAACTCATCGTATAATATCGGTGCACTGTTTGAAAACTCCTTTAAACTTGAATTCTATTCGAACTGGACCTGGATGCTGAAAAATGAGTTTGAAGAAGAAACCGAATCAGGAAAAATTACGCGCGAAACATTTTATACCCGGAAATGGAATGGTAATTTTGGAGTGATATACGGACCAAAATCGTTCCTGTCGATGCAACTGAACGGGCGGTACATCGGGTCACGACTTGAACTGGACGGACTGACCACCTTGCGCCCTGAGCTGACCTCAGCCGATTATTACACGAAGGGCGGCTTCACTGCCGAAGACGGCGTGCTGAAACATCCCGATTACCTGTTGTTTGATTACTCCGTTAAATACAGCTACAACAGGCACGTCGATTTTGGGTTCACGGTCTCCAATCTTTTGGATGAAAACTATTCGGAGAAAGACGGTTATAACATGCCGGGAAGAAGCATCACCGCAAAAGTGGCCTATAAATTTTAACAGAAATGGCAACGATCACATTTATCACGGGGGGAGCCCGTTCGGGGAAAAGCCGCTTTGCCCAGCAACTGGCGGAACAGCGGTCAGACCGTCCTGTTTACCTGGCCACAGCCCGGGTGTGGGACGATGACTTTGCGGCCAGGATCAGGCGTCACCGTGCGGATCGTGATCAGCGCTGGGAAACCGTGGAAGAAGAGAAATGGCTGTCAACGCATGACCTCAGCGGACGAACCGTTGTGCTCGACTGTATCACCCTCTGGCTGACTAACTTCTTTTATGACAACGAAACACAGGTGGAGAAAACGCTGGCGGAAGCAAAGAAAGAGTGGACTGCATTTGTTGCCGGCGACATGGACCTGATCGTGGTGAGCAACGAACTGGGCATGGGCGTTCATCCGGAGAATGAAGTGGCCCGTAAATTTGCCGACCTGCAGGGCTGGATGAACCAGTTCATTGCCGCGGGTGCCGGTGAGGTTTACCTGATGGTGTCGGGCATAGCGGTGAAGCTCAGGTGAGCGGAGACCGGAACAGGGAGACCGGAAACCGGAGCACGGAGCATGGAGAAGGGAGAGGAGACAAAAAAAGCGTGAAGGAGAAGCCTGCGAAGAGCAGGTGGTGGACAACAGGAAGCTGCCATTCGCAGCGCGACAAAATAATTTTATTATGACATTAAACGAACAACTTCAACGAAAAATTGACCTGAAGACCAAGCCCATGGGAGCGCTGGGCCAACTGGAAGAAATCGCCCTTCGGCTGGGCCTGATTCAAAAAACCTTATCGCCGGAATTAAAAAAGCCAACCATCCTGGTTTTTGCAGCCGACCATGGCATCACCGACGAAGGTGTGAGCCTCTACCCCAGGGAAGTGACCTGGCAGATGGCAATGAATTTTTGTACGGGTGGAGCAGCCGTGAGCGTGTTTTGCAAGTTAAACGGCATCGCCATCAAGGTGATCGATGCGGGGGTCGATTACGATTTCCCGGACGAGTTGCCTGTCATTAACGCCAAAATTGCAAAAGGCACTGCCAATATGATGAAAGAACCTGCCATGACCCTGGATCAGTGCCGGCAGGCTCTGGAGTACGGCGCCGGATTTGTCGCGATTGAAGCCGAAGCAGGCTGTAACACCATTGGTTTTGGCGAAATGGGCATCGGGAACACCTCGCCGTCGTCCCTGTTGATGCACCGGTTTATGAACCTGCCCGTTGAACTTTGCACCGGAAAGGGAACAGGTATGACCGGCGGGAAGCTCGATCACAAAACGAGGGTATTGAAAGCTGTTTCTGAAAAATACGATCCCAAAACTCCCGAAGAGACACTTGCCACCTTCGGCGGACTGGAGATTGCCATGATGGTGGGTGCCATCCTGGAAGCCAGACGCAGAGGAATGGTCATTTTAGTGGACGGATTTATTGCTACTGCAGCAACGCTGACAGCGGTCCGGTTTGATGACTCGGTGAAAGATAACTGTATTTTCTGCCATACATCTGAAGAACGGGGACATCAGATAATCCTGGACTACCTGAACGCTAAACCGGTACTGAACCTGGGCATGCGCCTGGGTGAAGGTTCCGGTGCTGCCGTGGCTTATCCGGTAATCCGGGCTGCAGCCACCTTCCTGAATGAAATGGCCAGCTTTGAAGAAGCCGGGGTTCGTGATAAAGCGCAATAAGTAAGTGGGGCGGGGGTGAAACCCCAATGAACGCTATTAAATTTGCAGATGATGAAGAAACAAATCAATTGGCTGCTGACGGCGGTCATGTTCTACACCCGCATCCCGGTTCCGCGCTCACTGGAATTCTCCCACGAAAACCTGAACCGGGCGACACGCTACTTCCCGCTGATCGGCTGGATTGTCGGGGGATCCGGAGCTGCCGTTTTTTACGGGCTGAGTTTTGTACTGCCAATGGAGCTGGCGGTTTTCCTGAGCATGGCCTTCACCATTTTGCTCACGGGCGCTTTTCATGAAGATGGCTTTGCCGATTTTTGCGACGGGTTCGGAGGCGGGTACACCCCTGAGAAGATCCTCAGCATCATGAAAGACAGCCGGATCGGCACCTACGGGACCATCGGTCTGATCGCCATGTTGGGAACCAAATTCCTGACTTTGCAGGCCATGCCCGCAGCCATGATCCCGCTGATGCTTTTTTCGGGGCATGCCTTCAGCCGTTTAATGCCTGTTCTCATCATCTTCACAGGCAAATATTCGCGCAATGATGAACAAAGCAAAACGAAACCGGTAGGAAAAAAGGGCAGGCATTCGGACCTGATCATCGCTTGGGTGACGGCCTTACTGCCGATGGCACTTCTGCCCTGGCAACTGACTGCCCTGGCCGTTCCGTCGGCTCTTTTGATGACCGCGTTCTTTAAGCGGTATACTGAACGGAAAATCGGCGGCTATACCGGCGATTGTCTGGGGGCTTTGCAGCAAATGACTGAAGTATTGTTTTATCTTTGCCTGCTGATAATTGCCAGACTATGATTAAGCTAACCTGTATCCGCCATACCCGGGTCGGTGTCCCCTCGGGTATTTGTTACGGACAAACAGACGTTCCTCTGGCCGAAACCTATGCAGACGAATGGAGATCGGTTAAGGAACAGCTCCGGAGTATCCGGTTCGACCGGATTATTGCGAGTCCCCTGAGCCGTTGCCGGCAACTGGCGACCGATCTTTTTCCGCAACTGGAGGTTGCCCTTGACGAGCGCCTGAAGGAACTTCATTTCGGCCATTGGGAAACCAAAGGCTGGGAAGAGATTTTTTTTACCGAGGCCGGGAAACACTGGATGGACCATTTTCTGGAGATCCCTTGCCCGGGAGGTGAATCGTATCCCGAGTTCCGCAAACGCGTCGCTTGGTTCCTGGACGACCTCCGGGAGAAGTTTTCCGGCAGCATTGCCCTCGTCACCCATGCCGGCGTCATCAGGCTGATCAAATCCATTCTGGAGGATCAGCCGGTGGAAGACATTTTCGAATCATTCAATCCTGCTTTTGGCGGGGTTTATTCGTTCGAGATCGCACCGCAGGGACAATCGCCTGTTTGTTTGAAGTAAGACCGTTCTGCAAAGGAATGCCGGTGATTGGTCAGCCCGGAGTAGGCACAGATCGTATTGAAACGAAGTGGTTTCCGCTCTGGTTAATGTTTTCTGCAAATCGGAGCGAATTGAAGCACAACAGAGTTGTAGCGTAGCGGAAATCCGTGAAGCGGAATCCGCGAAAAGAAATCTCCAACGGATCAGACTTGCGGGATCCGCGAAGCAAATTGAACGGAGTTAAATCCGGTTAATGAATCGAGCTTGCAGGATCCACGAAGCGGATTCCATACTGCTTCCCGAAGAGGTGACGACAATACGCAAATTGCAGTTGGTTAATTTGAAAGCATAAACGAATGAAACGACTAAAACCCGTGATGTTCGCCGGAACCGGCTCCGATGTCGGGAAGTCGGTCATCAACGCGGCATTTTGCCGGATCTTTTTACAGGACGGGTATTCGCCTGCCCCGTTTAAGGCGCAGAATATGTCGCTGAATTCCTATGCCAGTGCCGAAGGCCTCGAACTGGGCCGGGCCCAGGCCGTCCAGGCCGAAGCGTGCGGCATTCCCTGCCTGAGCGCAATGAATCCCATTCTGTTGAAACCTACCAGCTCTGTAAAAGCGCAGGTCATTCTGTACGGTAAACCCATCGGTAACCAGTCGGCACAGGAGTATTTCATGCAAACCGACCGGGATTTTTTATTCGGCGAAGCCATGAAGGCCTGGCATTCGCTCAATGAAAAATACAATCCCATCGTGATGGAAGGAGCGGGAAGCATTTCGGAGGTGAACCTGTGGGACAAGGATATCACCAACATGAGGGTGGCACTGGCAACACAATCGCCCGTGATCCTGGTGGCCGACATTGATCGCGGAGGTGTTTTCGGAAGTGTTTACGGTACGGTCAGCCTCCTGCCCGAAGCGGAAAGAAAGCTCATCAAAGGGATCCTCATCAATAAGTTCAGGGGCGACATCGGCCTGTTTGCCGAAGGACGGAAAATGATGGAAGAGCTGACGGGGGTTCCCGTAATCGGTGTGGTGCCTTGCTTTTCGGATATCCACATCGATCAGGAAGACAGCGTGGTGATCGATCGGAAACGGGGAAACAGGAACGGGCAAGGCATCAATATGGCCGTGGTGCTGCTGCGGCACATGTCGAACTTTACCGACTTTAATTACCTGGAGCGGATGCCGGATGTGAATTTATACTACACTGCCAGTCCGGAAGAGCTGAGCCAGGCCGATGTCGTCCTGCTGCCGGGGTCCAAAAATACGATCGGCGATCTGCTGGACCTTAGAAAACGGGGAATGGCAAAAGCAATCCTCCAGGCTCATGACGCAGGGAAAGGGGTGTACGGTATTTGCGGCGGTTATCAGATGATGGGAAAGGAGATCCGTGACCCTGACCATGTAGAAGGGGAGGTGGAACGCGTGCCGGGCCTGGGCCTGCTGCCGGTAGTCACCACACTGACCAGGGAAAAGAAGACGGTTCAGACCCGGTTCCGGTTCAAGGACAGGGCGGAGGATTGCACAGGTTACGAAATTCATATGGGTGAAACCCGGCTCGAAGGAGGAGAACCGCTGTGTGCCACCATGGCAGGAACGCCGGATGGTTGCTTTGTGTCAGCCCGCCTGTGGGGCACTTACCTCCACGGGATCCTGGATAACCAGGCAGTCGCGGAGGAGATCCTGAAAGCAGCCGGACGCCAGGGCTCAGACGGATTCGATTATGCTTCCTTTAAAGAGGAGCAATACAACAAACTGGCCGCCCACGTCCGGGCGAATGTCGATATGGACTATGTCTATTCGGTGATGCAGGTCGATCGTTGTGGGCAATGAGCCCTCAGCGGACAGTATTCAGTGAGCGGCTGCGAACTTCCCCCTGCAGGTTTCGCCTTCAGGAAAACAATACCTGGAAAAACAAAGGCGCCGTTAAAGATCTGCGTGAAAATCAGATAGCGATCACGCCATGCATGCTTCTCTGTAAACAAGCCTTAATAAGCCGAAGTAAACTGCCTCAGAAAGCGCACGTCGCCTTCAAAGAAGTGCCTGATATCGGTAATCCCGTATTTCAGCATGGCAATGCGTTCGATACCCATGCCAAAGGCGAAACCGGTATATTTTCTCGAATCGATGCCGCACAGTTCCAGCACGTTCGGATCGACCATCCCGCAACCCAGGATCTCCAGCCATCCGGTGTGTTTACACACATTGCAGCCCTTTCCTCCGCAAATGGAACAGCTTACGTCCATCTCGGCCGAAGGTTCGGTGAACGGGAAATACGACGGCCGCAGGCGGATCTGCGTATTCTCACCGAACAATTCACGCGAAAA
>JBFXKJ010000085.1:0-13727 GCA_050173895.1 Mangrovibacterium sp.
TCAGCACAAAAGGAATGCCAGTAGGCCACGGCGAAACGCAGGTGGTCTTTCATGGTCTTTCCTCCAACTAAGCGATTCTCATCGTACCACCTGAACGCAAGCGGATTTTTTGATTCCGGACCTTCATAGCGGATTTGACCGATTCCCGGAAAATACTCCTTGTTTCCTTTAAAAATTGTCATACGTCAAAATTGTTAAAAATATCAAACTGTCGAATTGTGAAATTGCTACGGGAGACCAGCAGGTGGGCGGCATCTGCAAATAGCTGACGGCTCTTTCCGGTTCCCGATACTTGTGTCTGTATGGCCGCTCATCACCCGCGGCTCATAACTTTTTCCAGTTGTTCCTTCCAGCTTTCATAAGCTGCCTGGTACTCCCGGCTCTTTTCAGGATCGGGACCGGCGGTTTCAACCATTTTCAGGTTTGAGAATGCTTCAGCAGGAGTCCGGTAGTAGCCGGACCCGATGCCGGCGCCCCTCGCGGCTCCGATGGCCCCGTCGGTGTTGTACAGCTCGATGATGGCCCCGCTTGCACACGCCAGCGCTTCCCGGAAGAGGGGACTCAGAAACATATTGGCCTTTCCGGCCCGGATCACTTTTGTCTCGATACCCATTGCCTTCATGACTTCCATCCCGTATCTGAACGAAAAGGCGATTCCTTCCTGTGCTGCCCGGTAGAGATGGGAAGCTTCATGAATATTGAAATTAATGCCGGAAAAGAGGGAGCCCGGATTTTTGTTTCCCAGCACCCGTTCGGCTCCGTTCCCGAAGGGCAGCACCGTCAGCCCCTGTGAGCCAATGGGGATCCTTGAAGCGAGCATATTCATGTCTTCATAGGTGGCCCGGCCTCCTCCTACCTGTTTGTTCAGCCAGGCATTCAGGATGCCGGTTCCGTTGATGCACAGCAAAACCCCCAGCCGTGGTGTTTTGCCGGTATGATTGACATGGGCAAAACTGTTTACACGCGACTGCGGATCATATTTTACCTGCTCACTGACCCCGTAAACGACACCCGAAGTGCCTGCGGTAGCAGCCACCTCGCCCGGGTTAAGGACATTCAGCGAAAGCGCATTGTTGGGCTGGTCGCCCGCGCGGTAGCTGATCCTGGTACCTTTGACGAGCCCGAGTTCACGGGCGGCTTCTTCGCTGACCTCCGATTGGACCGAAAAAGTCGGAACAATTTCGGGGATAAACCCTTCATCTATGCCGTAGTGATCAAGGAGCATGCGTGCCACCTGATTTTCTTTGAAGTTCCACAAAATACCTTCAGAAAGACCACTTGCGGTCGTCTGAACTTTACCGCTTAACCGCATGGCGATATAATCGCCCGGCAACATGATCTTATCGATCTTTGCATAGATGTGCGGCTCATGATCTTTCACCCATTTCAGCTTCGATGCGGTGAAATTGCCCGGCGAGTTCAGCAGATTCTCCAGGCATTCCTTTTCCCCGATCGCTTGAAAAGCATCTTCCCCGATCCCTGAAGCCCGGCTGTCACACCAGATGATCGATGGCCGGAGCACCTGCTGATGCCGGTCAGTCAGCACCAGTCCATGCATCTGATAAGAAATGCCGACTGAGTCAATAGCTGAAGGAGAAACCGCTGATTTCTGTAAAACCGAGCTGACTGCCAGCTTCAGGTTTTGCCACCATTGTTCCGGTTCCTGCTCCGCCCAGCCAGGCTGCAGCGCGGTGATCTTCATCTCTTTTTCGGGATAGAAAGCAGTGGCAAGACATTCTCCGGTTTCCCCCTGAATGATACTCGCCTTTACGGATGAGCTCCCAATATCAAAACCTAATAAATACATGATGTCCGATTAAATAGTTTTCCGTTCTGTTCTGGTATGTTCACAAAAGTAAAGTTGTTGGAGGGGAATTCAAAACTGCTGAAAATGTTTTAAAGCATATTTTTAAAGAGAGTTTCTTATGGTCATCCGGGTGGGGATCCGCACACGGACCGGTTCACCGAAAATGGCGAATTCCGCGGCTTTTTTTCCCATGAGTTCAAAATCGGTCGATATCACACTGATGCCCTCGTTGACATATTTTTTCATCGGTGTCTCGTTATAGGAGACAACCCCCGTGTCTTTTCCCGGCTTTAGTTTTTTTTCCGCGCATTGGTCAAGAAACCGCGCCAGTGTCCGGTCGCTCACCAGCAGATAAAGATCTCCTTTTTGAACGTCGAATTTTCTGGCCTGGCGGAGGACCTGACAGGAAAGGCGGTGGTCCTTGCAGAAGCGTTCAAACCAAACGATCGATTCGGAAGGATGATAGGTGAACTCAGGATACAGATAAATAAACCGCTTGTATTTGCGGATCAGATCGAGGTGTTCACCCAGACAGTCGTACAATGTTCTTCCGAAATCCTGATAAACCACCGACATTTCAGGCAGGGAGTGGATTTTCCAGTCGATGATCAGAAGTTTGTCGGTCGGGATCCTGGCGATGATCTCAGGTACCCGGGGGTGATCGAAATTCATGACAATATAGCGGCTGTATTTACCGACGCTGTCCTGGATGACCTTGTCAAATATATCAATGTTGTAATGGTGAAAGTTCAGGTCAACTCCGATATTGTCCGGAAGATTGTCCCGGAATGAACCATACAGAACCTCCTTATAGGCTTTAAACGTGTCCAGGAACAGGAAAACCTTTGTAGTGGCACGGGCAATGAAATAGCCCTTGTTGGGAACCGATTCGACAATGCCTCTTTCCTTTAGTTCAGCATAAGCCTTGAAGACGGTATCACGGGAAAGCCTGCTTTCCTGGCACAACTGGTTGACAGAAGGAAGAATATCGCCAATTTCCAGCAGATTCCGGCTGATGGCGTCAATAACCGCATCAATGAGTTGTTGAAATTTGAGTTGGTTGGAAAGCGGATCTACCTGAAAATGGAACTTACTCATGTTCTCAGTTTTTTAAATTTACTTGCTTTTTGCGAAATCTCCGTTCTGTTCTGTTATGCAAACATACGAAAGAAAATAAGATATCCCTGTTATTTTTTTGCCAATAGTCTTTACATTCGCTGTTAAAAAAATCATGATCAGAGATTTGATTCAAAAGAACCGCAGTTACAGACGATTTCATGAAGCCGACCGGATCACATCCGGGCAACTGCGCGATTGGACAGATCTGGCGCGTTTGTCTGCCAGCGCAAGAAACGCCCAGCCCCTGAAGTATATTCTGGTGAACGGGAAGGAAGGATGTGACAGGCTGTTTCCCATGTTGAGCTGGGCAGGTTACCTGAAAGACTGGGGAGGACCGGTGCCGGGTGAACGTCCTTCGGCCTATATTGTGATGTTACTGGACCGGGAGATTGCGGCCGATTGCCTCTGTGATGACGGGATTGCTGCACAAAGCATTCTCCTGGGGGCTACAGAAGCCGGGTACGGGGGCTGTATTGTTGCATCGGTAAACCGGAAGGCACTGCAACAGGCATTCCATATTGAGGAACGTTTTGGCATTATTCAGGTACTGGCTCTGGGAAGGCCTGCGGAAACCGTTGTCATCGAGCCAATGGAAAACGGCGATTCCAGGTACTGGCGCGATGCGAAGAGTGTTCATCACGTTCCCAAGCGTCCGCTCAGCGAGCTGATCCTTGAGGTCATTTGACAGGGATCAGGCTTCCGAGAGGGAAGATCAACCGCGGGAAAAAAGAGCCCTGATAATATGACCGGCAATTTTAGGGTTTTCTTTCAGTCGGCGGGTGGAATAGTTAAACCATTCTTTTCCAAAAGGAACATAGACACGCATCCGGTGTCCGGCTTTCACGAGCGACTGGCGAAGTTCAGGGCTGACGCCGTAAAGCATCTGGAACTCGTAGCGGTCTTTTGGCGTTTGGTATTTCGAAAGCAGCTTCAGCGCACCATCGACCAGATATTTATCGTGTGAGGCGATTCCGGCATACATTCCCTGCGACAGGATATATTCCAGATCCTCCAGGAAATGATCCCTTATTTCCTGATAGCCTTTAAAAGCGATCTGTTCGGGTTCCACATAAATGCCTTTGCATAACCGGAAGTTAAAAAGGGAGGAATCCCCTCCCGATGAGGCGAACGATTGCAGGTCATTGGCTGTCCGGCGCAGATAAGCCTGCATGACCAGCCCCACCTGTCGCGGGAATTCCCGGTGCAGCTTCCGGAAGAGTTCGATTTCCGCATCCACGCACTGCGAGTCTTCCATGTCGATCCGGATAAAGTTGTTCTTCTGCGCTGCCAGGCTGACAAGATCGCGCAGGTGCCGGTAACAGACCGATGTGTCAAGCAGCAGTCCGAACATCGACGGCTTTACGGAGAAATTACCCCGGATGTTTTCAGAAGTAAAGCGTTCGATGACCGTTACATACCGGTTTTTGTTTTCTTCCGCTTCCTGAAGGTTTGTGATAAATTCGCCCAGCAGGTCGATGGTCACTTCGATTCCCCGGCTGTTGAGCTCTTTTGACACCCTGAGGGCGTCTTCAATCCGTTCGCCGGCGATATAGCGCTTTGAAAAGACCCAGATCAGCTTCCGGGGCATATGGGGAAGAAGATTAGCGATGAGTTTGTTCAGCATGGTGTTTGGCTTATGGTTTACCTCCGGTGTAAAAGTACAACCGGATGACTTTTGTGTTCAATGACCTTTATCATCCAAAAAATATGACTTTGCACAGGTTTGTCCGGAGGCTGTGATATTGTCCGATCTTTTAAAAAATATGACGGCACAACATGTAATCATGATGATAAATTTTTAATTTTGGCTCCGGTTAATGAACTATCCACCTGATGAAACGGATTATTTCGGAGTCGGGCAGGAGCATTGACCGGTTTCTGTCGCATTTGGGACGGAGACAGGTGCCTGTTCAGGGAAGGTTTGGAAGAGGCACAGGCTTCGGTACGCAGAAAAAAGTAAATCAAAACAATACACGTATGAAAAATACATCGTTGATCCTGAATCTTGTTCTGTTGGTTGCAGTAATTGTGATCTATGTTTTGCATTTCACCTCCGGAAGGAACAGCGGCTCTGCCGAACAGGACGGTCGTCCTTCCCATCCTTCGGATCTGAAGATTGCCTATATCAAAGTCGATTCGCTGATCGTGAATTATGACCTGGCCCAGGAACTTCACGACTCATTTACAAAGAATCAGGATGCTTACACGAGAGAGTATGCCACGAGACGGTCAAAGTTTGAAGAGCAGGCTGCTGCTTTTCAGGAGAAAGTTCAGCGGGGTGGTTTTTTAACCGAACAGCGTGCAGTGCAGGAACGCGACCGGCTGGTGGGTGAAGAACAGGAAATCCTGAAGCTGGATCAGGAACTTTCAGGCAAGCTTGCCGAGATGCAAAATGCGAACAACCAGCAGTTACTGGACAGCCTGATGAGCTATCTGAAGACTTACAATGCGGATAAAAAGTATTCCTATATTTTCAACTCATCCGGAATTCTGATCGGTGATGATGCGCATAATATTACAAAGGAAGTGCTGAATGCGTTGAATGCCAGATATGCAGCAAAGAAATAGAAAAGAATAACCACTCATAGTAAATCCGGGTGGGAGCCCGGATTTTTTTATCTCATGGCATTTGCTTCCCGTTATATTGAAAAGCAGGTAATCTTTCCGGTTTTGATCGGTGAGGAACCCCATCCGGATACCGGTATCATTGTGATGATTCCCGCCTGCAATGAGCCGGCGTTGATGGAAACGATCGTCTCGCTTTCGCATTGTGATCCGCCCGCCTGTAAGGTGGAGGTGATTGTCGTCGTCAATGAGCCGGAAAACTGCCGTCCCGAAATACATACGTGTAATGATCAAAGTCTTCTTTTGATGAACCGGTGGAAAAAGGAGCATGCCCATCCCTTTTTGTCGTTGTACCCGGTGATGCCCGGTCCTTTCCCTGAAAAACATGCAGGGGTGGGACTTGCCCGTAAAACAGGGATGGATGAAGCCGTTCGTCGTTTCGAATGGCTGAACAGGCCCGGAGGAGTGATTGTTTCGCTCGATGCCGATACCCTGGTCGAGCGGAATTATCTGACGCAAATTGAAAAGCTTGTGCTGCAGGACAGGGATGTGATCGGAGCCACCATCCGGTTTTCACACCGGGTCAGCGAAGTTCACGACGAGCGGCAGCGGGAGGGAATCCTGCTGTATGAGGAGTACCTTCATTATTATAAACGAGCCATGGCCTGGTGCGGTTACCCGCACGCGATTTACACGATCGGCTCGGCCTTCGCTGTTAAAGCCGCGGCCTATGTCAAGCAGGGGGGAATGAACCAACGCAAAGCCGGTGAGGATTTTTATTTTCTTCATAAGATTACGCGTCTGGGGGCTTTGGCTGAGTTGAACTCGACCTGTGTCTATCCTTCTGCCAGGCTTTCCGATCGTGTTCCCTTCGGAACCGGTGCCGCTCTTCAAAAGTGGATGCGGAAGGAAAATCAGCTGAGGATGACTTACCATTTCCAGGCCTTTATTGATCTGAAAAACTTCTTCATGCGGATCGCTGAACTGTACACAAACAAGCCCGGCGATTCGTTTGTGGCTCCTGCTTTAGCGCGTTTCCTCCAGGAAGATGATTTCCAGGAGAAGCTGGACGAGATCCGAACAAACTGTGCAACGGTTGCGGCATTCAGAAAACGCTTTTTTCAATATTTTGACGCTTTTAAAATCCTGAAATTCATGAATTTCAGTCATGCTGAATTTTATGAACTTCAGGATCTCCGGAAAGCCGTGGCGGCGCTTGAACAGGCCGATTTAAGGGATGTCTGACCGTGTCAGCGGGAGGCTGCGGCGAGGATCCGTTCCCATGCATCCCGGACATGTTCTTCCCGGGTCCAGGTTTGCCCGATACTCATACGAAGCCAGAATGTATCATTCAGCACGGTGTGGGTCAGATAGATCTTTCCCTCCCGGTTCAGCCGGTCCATCAGCTCCTTGTTAAAGGCATTCCCGTTCCGGTGGCGGAAGCATACCAGGTTGAACGGCGGCCGGGCGAGCAGCTCGAAGTCGGTTGTCTCACCGACCCATTGGGCAAACTGACTTGCCAGGCGCATATGCTCCCCGATGTGATAGCGGAGGCCTTCTGCTCCGTAATGGCGGATTACAAACCATAGCTTTAGCGCCCTGAAACGGCGCCCCAACTGGATATGCCAGTCCCGGTAGTCGATTACTGCTCCTTTTTCGGTCGCTTCGTTTTTCAGGTATTCCGGCAGGATACTCAGTGTTTTGATCAGGCTTGCTTTGTCAGCCACAAAAAAGCAGTCGCAGTCAAAATTTGTGAACATCCACTTGTGGGGATTAAACGCATAGCTGTCGGCGAACTCCAGTCCATCGAAATAGTGCCGGTATTGCGGGCACAGCGCGGCGGTTCCGGCCATTGCTGAGTCTACATGAAGCCAGATCCCGTATTTTTTGCAGATGCCGCCGATCGCTCTCAGAGGGTCCACTGCATTGGAGGATGTGGTCCCAACCGTGCAGCAAACAAAAAAAGGTGCCATCCCTTTTTCGATGTCTTTCTTTATTTGATTTTCCAGTTCATCCGGCAACATGGCAAAATTCGCGTCAACGGCAATTTTTCTCAATCTTTCCGTCCCTATCCCGGCAATTTTTACCCCCTTTTCGACCGACGAATGGGTTTGGGTAGAAACGTATGCTGTCAGGCCCGAGGTATTGCCGGTTTCGTTCGACCTGAACCCGGTTTTCCGTTCGCGGGCGGCAAGTATGGCTGCCAGCGCCGCGCTCGAGGCGGTATCCTGTATGACGCCGCCACCCGAGGATGTTGTCCTGAAATGTTCCGGCAGTCCCATCAGGTCGACAAGCCAATCCATTACATGGCTTTCCAACTCAGTGCAGGCCGGACTGGTCGCCCATAACATTCCCTGCACGCCAAGTCCTGACGAGAGCAGATCTCCCAAGACGGAGGGACCTGAACTGTTTGACTGGAAATATGCGAAAAAATTTGGCGATTGCCAATGTGTGATGCCGGGCATAATGATCCGGCCCACGTCCTGCATGATCCGGCTGAAGGGTTCGCTTTCCTCGGGGGCCTTTCCCGGCAGTTGCTTTCGGATCTCCCCCGGCTGTACCTGCGAGAGCACCGGATATTGTCCGACCTGTTCGTAATAGTCGGCGATCCAGTCGATCATTTTCTTCCCTTCCTCCCGGAACTGTCCGGGGGTCATATGGTAACTGTGTTCGGTCATAATTGTTGATTGATTTTTTGTTGATTTTTCTATTTCAGCGGGGAAGTTGTTTTTTTCGCTTTTGTGTCAGTATTTAATAAAAAACGATGAATAATGCTGAAGTTCGGGGAGCTCCGTAACAGACACTTTGTCGATCCGGCTCCTGCTGTTCCCGGTTTTCAGCAAACCCATAAAAAGCGACAGCATCGCTGCGGTTCCTTCTGTTTCCACTTCGACGCTTCCGTCCGTTTTATTCCGAACCCATCCGGTGAGACCTAACTCAAGCGCTTTTTGGCTGACAAAATGGCGAAAACCGACTCCCTGAACCTTCCCTTCCAGCGTAATATGGAATGCTTTTATCCGTTCCAAAGCAGAAAGCTCAAATTTGCCTGCCGGGTTCGAATGCGGCAATCACCTCCGGCTGGACAAGAGCCCAGATGGCGTAAATCCCGATAAGCGTCCCGATTGGAAAGTTCAAAAGGTTCAGAACTGAAAGGATCAGCACCAGTATTCTGGCCCAGTTTTTTCGGTTCATCAGGCCAATTCCCCCGATCAGGCCAGGGATCCCTGTAACGACGAGAATAACCGAAAGAACATTGGCAATGATGTTCAGGATCATGTTCGCATTGGCATCGTCTGTGAAGTTTCCGACCAGCCGGAGCACGAAGTAAATGGTAATGGCGCCTAAAAAGCTTAAGATGCTTAAAACAATATAAAGAACGCCCACAACATTAATATGCTTTTCCATGTTTTTGAATTTGGAAATAAAAGTAGAAAGAATGAATGAATTAGCCATGTTTTTAGGCAATAACATGAGCAGAAGACTGTTTTTGCAGGATCTGTCGTTCGCATGAGGCGGACAGCCGACAAAAGGGATGGCACTCTTTTTGTGCCGGAATTTATGTAATTTTGTGCGATAGAAGAAAGGAGAAGGAAATGGAATTTTTTCAGGTATTTATTGTTGCCCTCGTATTGGTAGCCCTGTCTTTTGCAGGTTTGGCGATAAAAATGTTGCTTTTCAGGAAAGGCCGGTTCCCGAATATCCACATTGGGAGCAACCAGGCATTGAAACAACGGGGCGTTACCTGCTTTACATCGTTTGATAAGATGGAACAGGAAAATACAAGGAAAGGCCTGCGGTTTAAAGAGCTTTCAATAGCCGATGATGAGCTGCACGCCGGCTGTTGAACACTACTCAAATTCTTCGGCGATCAGCGGCTTAAAGCCTTCTGAAACATATGTTTTGTAGTTTCCGCTTTCATCTGAATAGATCAGGTAAACCTCAATGTCATTCCTTGACGATACGATATCGATCGATTTTTCCAGATCGAGCACCATAAAGGCTGTGGCGAAAGCGTCGGCGGTCATGCAGTCGTCTGCCAGCACGGTGGAGCTCAGCACGCTGTGCTGAACAGGATAACCGGAGTGCGGATCGATGGTATGTGCGTATTTTTTTCCGCCTTCTACATAAAAATTTCGGTAATTGCCCGAGGTGGCGAGAGCCTTGTCTTTTATTTCCACAACAGCTTTCAATTCCTGGTTGATTGCGAAATTTTCTTCAGTGGGCCGGCTGATCCCTATTCGCCAGGGTTTCCCTTTTTTGTTCACTCCGCGGGCCACGACTTCACCTCCGATCTCGACCATGAAATTTTCGCATCCTTCTTTTTCAAGATATTGCCCTACCAAATCACAGGCAAAGCCTTTGGCAATGGCACTGCAGTCCAGCATTGTAGCCGGATGCTCTTTGACAATTCTTCCGTTTACCAGTTTCACTTTTTTATACCCTACCAGTGCTTTCAGTGAATCGATCAGGGCGGGAGTGACATTTTCCTTATTCCGAAACCCAAATCCCCAGACATTGACCATGGGGGCAACGGTAATATCGAATGCACCACCGGTTACCTCCGAGACCTCAACCGCCTTTTTATACACCGTCAGGAAATAATCGTCGAGCACCGTATCCCGGTTTTGATTCACCTTCGAGAGGGTTGAGTTGGGATTGTAGGTCGACATGGAATTATCCAGCTTTTTCATTTCCGCTTCAATTCCTTTTTGCAGGTCTCCCGCAGGACTTTGGTAGGTGATATGATAAGTTGTGCCATAGATCATTCCCTCGTTGAAGACAAACTCGGGTGAACGGCTGCATCCTGACAGAAGAAGGCACAGCAGGAGGATCGGAAAGAAAGACCGCGTTTTCATTTTTTTTTTATTTCCGGTAAAGATAATACAGACGGTATTTTTTCAGGCGTAGAAATAAAAAATGGCTGAACTATTTTTTAATTTTGTGGCATCAAAAAAATAACTATTTATGGGAAGAGCATTTGAATATCGCCGGGCCGCAAAAGAAAAGCGCTGGGGCCACATGTCGCGGATTTTTCCGAAACTTTCAAAGGCAATCACGATTGCTGCAAAAGAAGGCGGCCCTGATCCGGCTATGAATGCCAAACTTCGTACTGCGATTCAGAATGCCAAGGCCCAGAACATGCCGAAAGACAATATCGATGCGGCTGTAAAAAGGGCTTCAGGAAAGGACGAAACGAATTACACAGAGGTCAATTATGAAGGGAAGGGTCCGCATGGCGTGCTGATATTCGTGGAATGCGCGACCGACAACACTACCCGGACCGTGGCCAATATCAAGTCGTATTTTAACAAAGCAGGAGGAAGCCTGGTCCCCACCGGTTCGCTGGAATTTATGTTCTCGCACAAAGCGGTTTTTGAGGTGGAGAAATCGGCAGGAATTGACGTGGAAGAGCTGGAGTTGGAATTAATTGATGCCGGACTTGAAGAAATAGAGGCAGACGAAGAAATGGTATTTATAACAGGCGATTACACGAGCTTTGGAACCTTATCCAAAGCCATCGAAGACAAGAAGATCGATGTCAGGAAAGCGACGCTGAAACGGATTCCGACCACACCCGTGGAGTTTACGGAAGAGCAGTTGGAGGACATTGAGAAGCTGCTGGATAAGATCGAAGAAGACGATGATGTGCAGCAGGTTTTCACCAACATTTCCTGAGAGGTATTTTTACCGTCAAAAAAACAGCCTCCCGGGTTTCGGGAGGCTGTTTTTTATCTTCATCGCCGGCTTTAGCTGCCGAAATCGTCATAGAGTACATTTTCATTCGGAACGCCCAGGTCATACAGCATCTTCTGAACGGCGGCGTTCATCATCGGGGGCCCGCACAGATAATAGTCAATTTCTTCGGGCTCCTCGTGTTTGCTGAGGTACTGGTCATAAATAACCTGGTGGATGAATCCGGTCGGCCCGGTCCAGTTGTCTTCGGGAAGGGGATCGGACAAGGCCAGGTTAAAGGTGAAATTCGGGAAGTTCTTTTCAATATCCCTGAATTGCTCGTAATAGAATACCTCTTTCCAGGAGCGGGCACCATACCAGAAGGTTATTTTTTTATTGGACTCCTTCAGGGTATGGAACAGGTGGAACAGGTGTGAGCGCATCGGAGCCATACCGGCACCACCTCCGATAAACATCATTTCGTTATCGTTGTTTTTCAGGAAGAATTCTCCGTAAGGTCCTGAAATAGTCACCTTGTCGCCGGGTTTGCGGGAGAAAATAAAGGACGAACAGATCCCCGGATTTACTTTTTGAAAGCCTCCGTTGACCCTGTCAAAAGGCGGAGTGGCTATCCGGATATTGAGCATGATAATATTTCCTTCGGCGGGATGGTTTGCCATGGAATAGGCACGGAAAGTGGGTTCCGGATTTTTCATGGTCAGATTGAACATGCCGAATTTTTCCCATTCAGGGCGGAATTTCCCGTCCACCTCAATATCTTTATAGTTGACTTCAATTTTGGGAACATCGATCTGGATATAACCACCCGATTTGAATTCAAGGTGTTCTCCTTCAGGAAGTTTCACTACAAACTCTTTGATGTAAGTCGCTACATTCCGGTTTGAGACCACCTCACATTCCCATTTTTTTACACCCAGAACTTCCTGGGGAATTTCCATTTTCAGGTTGTCCTTTACTTTAATCTGGCAAGCCAGGCGCCAGTTGTTCGCCTGCTCTTTTCGTGTGAAGAAGCCGGTTTCGGTGGGAAGAATGGATCCGGCACCCTCAAAAACCTGGCAGCGGCACATGCCGCAGGTACCACCACCGCCGCAGGCGGAAGGAAGGAATACCTTGTTATTGCCAAGCGTACTGAGCAGGCTGTTCCCCGTTTCAGTCTCCAGTTCCAGATACCCTTCATTGATGTCGATCTTCACCTTTCCCGAAGGCGTTAATTTCTTTTTGGCGTACAACAGGATAGAAACCAGCAGGATAATCACCAGAAGGAATACGATCACGCTGATTGCTATAATTGTTGTTTGGGTTGCTAAAAATATCATTGTTGTTGATAGTTATTGATTTGTAATCTTATAATTTGATCCCCATGAAACCCATGAATGCGATTCCCATAAGCCCGGTGATGATGAAGGTAATACCCAGACCCCGCAAGGGAGCAGGAACATTGGAATAGCGGGTTTTTTCGCGGATCGCGGCGATCCCCACAATAGCCAGGAACCATCCCACGCCCGATCCCACTCCGTAAACAGTGGCTTCTCCCAGATTGTTGAACGCCTTTTGCTGCATGAACAGTGCTCCGCCAAGGATGGCGCAGTTCACGGCGATGAGGGGAAGGAAGATACCAAGTTGGGTGTACAATACCGGGGCAAATTTCTCGACGACCATTTCCACCAGCTGCACAATCGAAGCGATCACCGCAATGAACATGATAAAGCTCAGGAAGCTGAGATCGATCTCTGCAAAACTGCTTCCCAGCCAGCTTAATGCCCCCTCTTTCAGAACATAATTCTCAAGGAGGTAGTTTACAGGAAGGGTGATGCCCAGAACAAATATGACGGCAATCCCGAGTCCGGACGCTGTTTTTACGGTCTTCGATACGGCCAGATAGGAGCACATTCCAAGGAAATATGCAAATATCATGTTTTCGATGAAGATGGACTTGACGAATATATTCAGTAAGTTTTCCATAATTCTCAGTAATTTCCGGTTAATCTTCGATCAGTTTTCTGTTTTTACTGCGTTGTACCCAGATTATTACGCCGACTGTCACCAATGCCATCGGTGGCAGGATCATCATGCCGTTGTTGGAGTAAAATCCGCCGTTGGCGATATACCAGCTTTCCGGTATGATCCGGAAGCCCAGCAGACTTCCTGATCCAAGAATTTCGCGAAAAACTCCGACAATGACCAGAATGGCACCGTAACCGGCCCCGTTGCCGATCCCATCAAGGAAGGAAGGCCAGGGACGGTTGCCCAGGGCAAAAGCCTCCAGACGTCCCATCAGGATACAATTGGTGATGATCAGTCCCACGAAAACGGACAGCTGTTTGCTCACATCATAAACGTAGGCTTTCAGCACCTGATCGACCAGGATAACAAGCCCGGCGATCACCACCAGTTGAACGATAATGCGGATCCGGTTAGGGATTGTATTGAGCAGAAAAGAGATGATCACGTTTGCGAAAGCAACGACCAGTGTAACCGAACTGGCCATGACAATGGCAGGTTTCAACTGAGCTGTTACTGCCAGGGCGGTACAAATACCCAG
>JBFXKJ010000086.1:0-13701 GCA_050173895.1 Mangrovibacterium sp.
GAACAGACCCTGATGATGGTGCGCGAACTGCTCAGCTTTATCCCTTCCAACAATATGGCCGATCACCTCCTGCATGAGACTGCTGATCCAGCCAACCGAAGCGATGAAAAGCTCGACGGGGTTGTTCCCGCCGATCCCAATAAACCTTACGACATGAAAGACATCATCTACGCCATTGTTGATGATGAACATTTCATGGAAGTTCAGCCACTGTATGCGCCAAACATCATTATTGGCTTTGCGCGTTTCGCAGGACGTTCCGTAGGTATTGTAGCCAACCAGCCCGCACATCTGGCTGGTGTCCTGGACATCAACTCCTCGGCAAAAGCTGCCCGTTTTGTCCGCTTCTGCGATGCCTTTAACATCCCCCTGGTGACCCTGGTCGACGTTCCCGGATTTCTGCCCGGCACGCAGCAGGAATTTGGCGGCATTATCCGCCATGGGGCCAAGCTGCTTTATGCTTTTGCTGAAGCAACCGTGCCAAAGGTGACCGTTATTACCCGAAAAGCTTACGGAGGCGCATACGATGTGATGTCGAGCAAGCACATTGGCGGAGACATCAACTATGCTTATCCCACCGCCGAGATTGCCGTGATGGGCCCTGAGGGCGCCATTAACATCCTTTACCGGAACAAAATGACCGAGGAAGAAAAGCAAAAAGCCGTGGAAGAATACCGTGACACGTTCGCCAATCCCTATCGGGCTGCTTCCCTGGGATATATTGATGAAATTATCTATCCCCGCGAAACGAGGATAAAAATCATCAACGCGCTGGAAATGACGCACGACAAGCGAAAGTCCAACCTCCCGCGCAAGCACGGAAATATTCCGTTGTAACACCTGCACTCCATATCCGGGGTTCCCGACGCGGAGCCCCGGTACCCATGCTTTAATCCTTCCGTTCATCGACAGATAAACTGTCATTTTTCGGAAGGATTTACTATTTTTAGGCCCGCGAATCCCTTTCTGCTGTTTTGTTATGCATTTAAATTTGAATAGAACCATGAACCAAAACTACCGGAGAATCTTTCTCGCCTTTACTGGCAGCTTTTGCCTTGCAATCGTGCTGACAAGCCTTCTTTCCTGTTCCAAAAAAAGTGAATCCCGGCTGATCCTGAACAAAGACTATAAAAAAGAGATCATTGAAGGCCGTCAGGCTTTTCGCATCTATCTGATCTCTTCTTCTGTGCCCGGGATGTCGGTCTCCGTCTCGGTCGACGGCAAAACCGTCTGGTCGGAGGGCATTGGTTTTGCCAGCAAGGAACTGCAGGCACCCGTGATACCGGAAACAAAATTCCGGATCGGCGGAACTTCCCGGATGCTGACGGCTTTTCTGATCGCCCGTCTGCAACAGGAAGGAAAATTAAAGGTAAGCGATTCATTTTATAAGTATATCCCTGATTTTCCCCGGAAACAATGGGATTTTTCGGTCTCCCAGCTTGGGACCCATTCGGCCGGATTTGCCGGAGAAAACGATGAGCAATTGTTGAAATCAAGCAAGGAACATTCAACATTGAAAGACTACGTCAAGGCTTTCTCGAACGATTCACTTCAATACCGCCCCGACAGCTATTTTATACTTTCCGACTACGGATTCTGCCTGCTCGGCATCATGGCAGAAGAAATTACGCAGAAAAAATTCCAGGCCCTGATGAAGGAGATGGTCCTGGATACCCTCGGGCTGGAAGAAACAACCGTCGACAACCCCTTCTATCTGATTAACCAAAGGGCTCAGCCTTATTATCAGAATTACATCGCTCAACTCATGAATGCGCCTCCGGTGAACCTGGGTTTCTGTGCACCTTCGAAGGGGTTCCTTTCCACGGCCGACGATCTGAACAAAGCCGGGCAAGCCATCCTCGACACCACCTTTTTCAGCAGGGAATCGCTTGACCTGTTTGTTACGCCTCATAAGCTGGGAGACTATGAAACCAATCTGGGGTTTGGATGGTGGATCCTCCGGGATCAGGAAGGACGGACCTTTTATGCGCAAACCGGAAGCACCATCGGCGGAAGCTCTATGCTGCTGGTTTATCCCGATACCAGGCTCGTTGTCAGTATTTGCTCAAACATAGCGGAAGAACCCGGAAGGATGCCGGGAGAGCAAATTGCCAATATTTTTCTTAAAAAGCTGGATCCACAGCAAACAGAAGGAAAGAAAAATCCCGGGGCCACAGACGACGCACCCATTCCGGCTGAAGCCGGTCAAACTCCGGAGAATAACTAATTTTTTGAGTAGAACCCGTCCTATCGGCAGGTTCTACTCAAAATTCGGGCTACCATGCAAACAACGGCAGGTTATTCATCATGGCATTTACCCGCCCGCGTACAGAAGAAATGACCTCCTGATCTTCGGGGGCACGTAAAACTTCATCGATCAGACCAACAATGACAGTCATCTTATCCTCTTTGAGACCGCGGGTCGTGATGGCCGGCGTGCCCACCCGAAGTCCCGAGGTGGTAAAGGGAGACCGGGAGTCGAATGGCACCATATTCTTATTGATCGTAATATCTGCCGTCACCAGTGCATTTTCTGCAGCCTTGCCCGTCAGATCGGGAAATTTCGTCCGCAGGTCGATCAGCATGCTGTGGTTGTCGGTTCCTCCTGAAATCACTTTATAACCCCTTTCAACAAAGGCCTGTGCCATTGCAGCAGCGTTCTTTTTGACCTGCGTCTGATACACCTTGTACGAAGGATCGAGCGCTTCGCCAAAAGCAACGGCCTTGGCGGCAATGACATGCTCGAGAGGTCCGCCCTGCTGGCCCGGGAAAACAGAAGAGTCGATCACCGCCGACATCATTTTTGTTTCACCTTTAGGGGTTTTATAGCCCATTGGATTTTCAAAATCTTTCCCGATCAGAATGATACCCCCGCGTGGCCCGCGAAGGGTTTTATGGGTGGTGGATGTCACAATATGCGCATATTTGACAGGATTGTCAAGCAGCCCCGCGGCAATCAGTCCCGCCGGATGAGCCATGTCGATCATCAGGATCGCTCCCACTGCATCGGCAATCTGACGCATCCGCTTATAATCCCATTCGCGGGAATAAGCCGACGCCCCGCCGATGATCAGTTTTGGCCGGTGTTCCAGTGCCCTGGCTTCCATTTCGTCATAGTCGACCAGCCCCGTCTCTTCCTTCACATGATAAGCAAAAGGCTGGTACAAAATGCCCGATGAATTCACCGGAGAGCCGTGCGACAAATGCCCGCCGTGCGACAGATCCAGTCCCAGGAATTTATCACCGGGGTTCAGTACCACACTCAGCACAGAGGCATTGGCCTGCGCACCCGAATGAGGCTGAACATTGACATATTCGGCATCAAAGAGCTGTTTGAGCCTGTCAATCGCCAATTGCTCGGTCATATCCACAAACTGGCAGCCCCCGTAATACCTTTTCCCCGGATAACCTTCGGCGTATTTGTTTGTCATTACCGATCCCATCGCTTCCATAACCTGATCGCTGACAAAGTTCTCGGAAGCGATCAGCTCAATGCCGCTGATTTGCCGCCGGCGTTCCTTTTCAATAATATCAAATACCTGCTGATCTCGTTTCATATGTTTCGTTTCAAATTATATTATTTTGCGTACTGAAAATCGGCTGCAGGGGACGTATCTTGCTGAAAATAACTATTCACCGTCCAAACAAGAGATCCCGGTTCCGTATTCATAAGTTTTTCAGGCTGAAAGCGCAAAGGTAAAGATTTTTACTTCCGTATAAAAGAAGAGAAATGAACAATACAGCCTTTTTTTCAACCGGCGACCAGCTTATCGCCACAGGACACACCATGACGGAAATGCGGGGGAGCCTTCCTGAACGGATCGTCCATCCTCTTTATTTTTTGCTATATTTACCGTCAATCGCGATAGCCGAAAAGACGATGACATCACACGAAAAACCATTGCTTTTATCCGCAGCGCTGCTGTTAAGCATCATTGGCAACAGCATCGCCTGCATTGCTTTTTTTACGGCTGCCTTATTTTTCAGCCGGACAAAAGAACTGATCGGAACGCTTACCAATATCCAGACGCCCGAAAAGGTAAGTTCATTGAGTTTTATGATCATGGGAGCGCTGTACGGTCTCTCGCTGGCCGGAGCCATTAGAATGACAGCCTTGCAAAAAAGCGGCTTTTATTTCTATCTGGCAGCACAGGCGGGTCTGCTGGCGGTTCCTTTTGTATGGGCCGGCGCAGATGCCTTCTCTCTCGCCAACACTATTTTCACCTTATTGTTTGCGTCGATTTATGCCGGGTTTCGGAAGCGGTTCAGATAACGATCCACCAACGCTCTATTCATTACTGAGCGTCCTCATCGTATTCCGGTAATCGGAGAAGACCCTTGCCCGTGAAATAAAGCCGATGTACTTTCCGTTATCAATGACCGCCAGGTTAAACCGCCCGCTGCTTTCAAACTTCGCAGCAACGGTATACATGCTGTCTCTTGGCGAGATATAGAATTCCGGCATATACATCAGGTCCCTGACGTACACCTTGTCATACAACTCATGGTCAAAAATGATTTCCCTGATATCGTCCATTTTTACCATTCCCCTCAGCGTACCATCGGCTTCCACTACAGGAAACAGATTTCTCTTTGATGTGGCTATAATCCTGGTCAGATCGCCAAGGGTTGCATCAGGCTGAACAATGGCGAAATCTTTTTCAATGAGTTGTTGCACTTCCATAAAGTGAAGCACGGCCTTGTCCTTGTGATGAGTAACCAGTTCACCTTTCATGGCCAGCCGGCGCGCATAAATGGAATGAGGCTCAAACTGAACGATCGTCAGATAAGCAGTGATTGCCGAGATGATCAGCGGGAAAAAAAGTTCATAACCGCCGGTGATCTCTGCAGTAAGAAAGATCCCCAGTAGAGGCGCATGCATCACGCCGGCAAGCATCGCAGCCATCCCCGCCAGTGCGAAATTCTCCGGCGGGAGATTGACATCCAGTAAAAAATTGGAAAAGTAAGCGACAAAATATCCTCCGATAGCTCCCACGAACAAAGAAGGTGCAAATACGCCGCCCACTCCGCCGGAAGCCGTCGTGGCCGTCATGGCCACCACCTTGAAAACAATCAGCAAGGCCAGAAAGAAAATGATGAAAACGGGGTTATCGCGCAGATTAAAAAACAAAGAGTTATTAAGCAGCATCGGACCAAGACCGTTGAAAACCTTATTAACCGAAGTGTACCCCTCCCCCCACAGCGGAGGAAAAAGGAAGATAAGCAGCCCCAGCGTCAGCCCTCCGACAGCAATACGGACATATTGTTTCCTGATCTTTCGGAACCGAATCTCCAGATAAAGGCTCATCCGGATGAAATACAGGGAAACAAAGCCGAGAAAAATCCCCAGAAAAACATAAAAGGGAATGTTGGTCGAATCGAATGTGCTGACCAGGTTAAACTTGAACAGTTCGGCATCGCCCATAAAATAAGAGGCCAGCAAAGCGGCCGATATGGCCGAGATCATCAGCGGCAGCATCGAAGCCATGGTCATGTCCAGCATCAGCACCTCGAGCGTAAATACCACCCCTGCGATGGGCGCCTTAAAGATCCCGGCGATAGCTCCGGTGGCTCCGCACCCGAGCAGCAGCATGGTCTCGCTGTAGCTCAGCTTAAAAAAACGAGCCAGGTTCGACCCGATCGCTGAACCGGTCAGCACAACCGGAGCCTCCGCTCCCACCGACCCTCCAAAACCGATGGTGAAGCTACTGGTAATCATGCTGGAGATCATATGGTGCGCCTTCAGGATACCTTTTTTCAGGCTGATAGCTTCCAGCGCCTTGGTCACCCCATGCCCCAGATCATCTTTTATCAGGTATTTCACGATCAGAACCGTGATCACGATGCCCACCACCGGAAAAGCAAAGAAAAGATAACTCTCCCTTGAAATTTTCAGGTTTCCAACCAGCGTTTCCCCGGTAAAATGAATCAGATTTTTCAGGACCAATGCGGCTGTCCCGCTTATCAGGCCAATCAGCAGGCTGATCCAATAGATTTTCTTATCAACAATAAGCCTGTTAATCCAGGGGTCCATCTTCTTTCTTATTTCCGACATATCAAAATAATCCTGTTTTCCGGAAAGGCAAATGCTTTTATCAAATACCAGCTAAAAGATACTCTTTTTTCAAATGGCGGCAAAATTATAAAAGACATTTAAATGCCGGCGCCTCTCGGGAAAAAGAACCCGATTTATTAACACTGCATCACTTTTCAGACAACTTCTTCCTGAAAAAAGCCGGCCTATTCTTTCTTGCCGAAAATATCCCTGAAGACGTCCCAGATTTTCTTCTTATCTTTTGATTCCTCTTTACCCTTTTCCCTTTTTGTCTTCAGCTCATCCTCCTGCCGTCGGTCCTGCCGCCTGAAAATCCCTCTGATTACATCCCCGATGGCGGGCCTTTCGAGCATCTCCCGATAGGGGGGCGTGTTTTCAAGTTCGGCCAGCACATCAAATGAAGGCTGATCAAAATAAGCGTAACTCATGTGCTGATAACGCGCATCGCTGTATACTTTGTTGAAAAACCGGCCAACAATGGGAAGCGCACTATAGGCCCCCGAGCCATAAGTGAGGCTCCTGAAGTGGATACCGGGAAGTTCTCCTCCCACCCAACATCCGGTTACCAGACCAGGATTCATTCCGATAAACCAGGCATCCGACTGGTCCTGTGTCGTCCCTGTTTTCCCGGCAAAGGCTCCCTGAACATTGTATTTGGAGCGGATAGCCGCTCCTGTTCCGCTGTCAATCACCGACTCAAGCATATGGACAAGTATCCGGCAATTTTCAGGATCGACCGCCGCCGGCTGTCCTGAAGGCCTGTCGAAAGTCCCGAGAACTTCGCCCTTACTGTTGCTGATCGAAATCAGATAATAAGGTTCGAACCTTGTGCCGCCGTTCACAATGGTGCTGTAGGCTGTCACCATTTCACGCAGGCTCACAGAGGCGACGCCCAGCGCCAGAGACGGGAAAACGGGCAAATCGCTTCCGATGCCCAGGTCGTGGGCAACCTGTATGGTCTGATCGATCCCGGTCCTCATCAATGCATCGACAGCAACCGTATTAATGGATTTTGCAATCGCACCCTCCATCGAATAATATCCGGCATAATCATCATGCGAATTCCGGGGCGACCAATTCTGGTAATCCGGATAAACCTTTTTTTCATTTGGAAAGTACTCATAAGGGCTGATGCCGTTCTCCAGGGCAGCCAGATATACGAAAGGCTTAAAGGTGGAGCCGGCCTGCCTTGCGGCTTTAACATGATCATATTTGAAAAACCGAAAATCAATACCTCCCACCCATGCTTTGATGTCGCCTGTCGACGGGTCGACCGCCAGAAAACCCGCATTCAGCATCCGAAGATAATGTTTCACTGAATCAAGAGGCGTTGTCCGCACGTGCTTGTCACCCTTCCACGTAAACAGGGTAGTCTCGATCGTCTGATTAAATGCATTCAGGATCTCTGCCTCCTTTTTCCCTGCGGCAGCCATCTTTTTATAACGTTCCGTTTGCCGGATCGCCCTTTTTAAAAGCGAAGGATTACTTTTCCAGGGATCACTTTTCTTCCAATGTTCGTAAAAAACATCCTGTAGTCCCCCCATATGCTCACGCAGCGCATCCTGTGCATAGATCTGAAAATCATAATTGACAGTCGTCCTGATCTTTAATCCATCCGTGTACAAATTATAATTCTCGCCGTTTTCTTTCGTGTGACTGAGACACCATTTCAGCAGTTCCGGCTTCATCATTTCCATAAAATAAGGCGCAGGACCTTCATTATAGGAAATTCGGCGGTAACGTAAGCCAAGCGGCTTTGCCTTGAAAACCTCCCCCTCTGCTCTGGAGAGATAGTCATATTTCACCATCTGGTTAATTACCACATTCCTTCTTTCCTTCGATAACTCGGGATTCATACGAGGATTATAGCGATTGTTTGCCTTAAGCATACCAACCAGCACCGCCGCTTCGTCGACGGTGAGATCCTTCGGATTTTTATCAAAAAAACGTTCTGCCGCTACCTCTATACCAAATATGTTCTCCCCGAAAGGCACTGTATTCAGATAAAGCGTCAGAATTTCCTCTTTTGTATAGATCCTTTCCAGGCGATAGGCAATAATCGCTTCACGGATCTTGTTCACGGGCATGGCAAAAATCCACAGATTATTCCGGGGGAAAAGATTTTTTGCGATCTGCTGACTTAAGGTGCTTCCTCCTCCTGCGCTCCGGTCCTGAAGCAAAATGGTCTTGAAAAACACCCGGATCAGGGCAACTTCATCAATTCCGCGATGCTCATAAAAACGGGAATCTTCGGTGGCTACCAGCGCATGAATCACATTCGGAGAAATTTCCTCATAATTTACATTGCTCCGGTTCTCTGTATAGTAACGCCCCAGCAGCTTTCCTTCGGCCGAAAAAACCTCCGAGGCCTGCGGGTTCTTAATCTCATGTAACTGGGATGTACTGGGCACGTAACCCAGGAATCCGAAATAAACAGCGATGAATAACAGGCCAAAAACGAGGGCACCCAAAACAGAGGCCCTGATAAAAAACAAAGCAACTCTTCTTGAAGCAGGTGCCTTTTTTTTGGTTTTTTGTACTGGCTTTGTCGCAATTTTTTTCTTATTCTGTGTTTTCTTTTCCGGCATATCTGAAAATTTCGCTTCAAAACTAACGAATAAAAAGACAAATTCGCATGCTGTTTTTTCCCAGGCAGAAAAACTTTTCGTTAAAATAATTGTATTATTGCCTAAGGACATACAATGTTCAGCAGATGACGATGTAAAATTCCGGCTGCTGAATTTACAACCATTTGCTTAATGAAGATTGCAATTACAGGGGTCCATGGGTTCATCGGACAAAAACTTACGGAATTTCTTGGGAAGAAAGGCCACGAAATAAAAGGGATCAGCAGGTTACTTCTTTGCGGGAATCTGGAAGGACTGGCGTCAGAACTGGCCGGTTCCGATGCGGTTATTCACCTTGCCGGCACACCTGTCATGCAACGATGGACGAAGAAGAACCGAAGGCTTATTTACAACAGCAGGATTATCACAACATGGAATCTGACAAAAGCATTGAATCTGCTTGCGACTGATCTGAAACCAAAAGTTTTCATCGCTGTTTCAGCCGTTGGAATCTATGCCGCGGGTGAAGCACATGATGAACAAAGTCTGCATCTCGACGGGAATTTCCTTGGAAAGGTGGTCATTGACTGGGAAAATGCATCGATCGACCTGGATAAAAGCATCCGCAGGATCATTTTTCGCACAGGAATTGTGCTTGACAAAGATGCGGTGATGATCCGAAGTCTGCTGCCCATCTTTAAAATCGGACTTGGAGGCCGGATGGGTAACGGAAATCAACCGTTCCCCTTTATTCATATTCAGGATTTGCTGGAGGTGTTTTCTGAAAGCATAGTCGATGCGAATTATTCCGGCATTTACAATCTGGTGGCTCCTGAACAGGTAAGCAATAAAAGTTTCACTTTTCTTCTGTCAAGAAAACTGCAAAAGCCTGCTTCCCTGTGTGTTCCCCGTTTTATTCTGGAAGCAGCTTACGGGAAAGCCTCCACGATGCTTTTGGAAAGCCCGGCAGTGGTGCCGGCACGGCTGCTGGAAACCGGATACCACTTTCAGTACCCCACGCTCTCCGGTGCGCTGGATGAAATCCTGGATCCTATGAAACAGCCTTCAAATCATTAAAAAAGCCCAGCTTTTCGGCAGGGCTTTCATGTTCTCTATTTAATTGAAGAGATATTCTTCAAACAGTTAAAGTTGGGGACCGGCAGCAACCAGTGCTTTCCCTTCTTCATTGTCAGTGTACTGAACAAAATTCTTGATGAAGCGTGAGGCCAGGTCTTTTGCCTTTTCTTCCCATTCTGCCGGATTGGCATAGGTGTCGCGCGGATCGAGGATCTTCGGGTCTACCCCGGGCAGCGATGTCGGAACTTCAAGGTTGAAAACCGGGATTGTTTTTGTAGCCGATTTCTCAATGTCACCGTTCAGGATCGCATCAATAATCCCGCGTGTATCTTTAATGGAAATCCGTTTGCCTGTTCCGTTCCATCCGGTGTTAACCAGGTAAGCTTCCGCACCGTTGGCTTCCATCTTCTTTACCAGTTCTTCACCGTATTTTGTGGGGTGAAGAGAAAGGAATGCCTTACCAAAGCAAGCGGAGAAAGTGGGCTGGGGAGCAGTTACACCACGTTCCGTACCAGCCAGTTTTGCAGTGAAGCCAGACAGGAAGTGATATTCGGTCTGTTCCTTTGTCAGTTTTGAAACAGGGGGTAACACACCAAATGCATCAGCGCTCAGGAAGATCACCTTCTTTGCAGGTCCTGCTTTTGAAACAGGTTTAACAATGTTGTCAATGTGATAGATCGGATAAGAGACACGGGTATTTTCAGTGACTGATTTATCGGTGAAATCAATTTTACCCGCTGCATCCACAGTTACGTTCTCGAGAAGCGCGTCCCGTTTAATGGCATTGAAGATATCCGGTTCTGCGTCTTTGTCCAGATTGATGGTTTTTGCATAGCAACCACCTTCGAAGTTGAATACCCCGTCATCATCCCATCCATGCTCATCGTCTCCGATCAGCTGACGTTTCGGATCGGTGGAGAGGGTTGTTTTACCCGTTCCTGAAAGACCAAAGAAAATAGCGGTGTCTCCGTCTTTGCCCACATTCGCAGAGCAGTGCATAGAAGCCATGCCGCGCAACGGAAGATAATAGTTCATCATGGCGAACATCCCTTTTTTCATTTCACCTCCATACCAGCTTCCGCCAATTACCTGCATTCTCTCGGTCAGGTTGAATACCGTGAACACTTCTGAATTCAATCCGTGTTCCTTCCATTTCGGATTAGTTGTCTTCGAGCCGTTTATCACTACAAAATCCGGTTCTCCGTACGATTCCAGTTCTTCTTCTGTCGGGCGAATGAACATGTTTTTTACGAAATGTGCCTGCCAGGCCACTTCCATGATAAAGCGAACTTTCAGACGTGTATCCGGGTTTGCACCGCAGAACGTATCGACCACGAACAGACGTTTTCCTGAAAGCTGTTTTGCAACCAGCTTCTTCAAATCTTTCCATACCTCAGGAGTGGTAGGCTTATTGTCGTTGGGTGAAGCGGGTGAAGTCCACCATATGGTATCTTTGGTCGTTTCATCCATCACGATAAATTTATCCTTTGGAGAACGGCCCGTAAATACACCAGTCATTACGTTCACAGCTCCGAGTTCGGTGACTTGTCCTTTCTCAAACCCCTCCAGACCGGCTTTGGTCTCTTCTTTAAATAACAGATCGTAAGAGGGGTTATAAACAACTTCCTTGACATCGGAGATGCCGTACTTTGACAAATCTAAATTTTTCATAGTCACTAATTAAGAATTAAAAAATTACCACAAAACCATTTACTCGGAAGACAAAAATAGTTCTTTTTCACAATCGGTCCGGACCGGTGGATTCAAATTCGGATTATTTATTGAGAACTCCTCTAAAAGACAGACAGGATGTTGGATAACATCCTGTCTGTCAGTCTGAAAAGGAATTTTTCCTTTTCTATACATGTTAAGAAATTATTAATCAATCAATCTGTAAATATTATGCACGAGGGTGAAAATGAGTAATGGTATTCCTCAAATAATCACGATCAAGATGCGTATAAATTTCAGTTGTCAAAATCGACTCATGTCCAAGCATTTCCTGTACAGCCCGCAGATCGGCACCACCTGAAATCAGATGCGTTGCAAATGAATGGCGGAATGTGTGAGGACTGATCTTTTTAGCCAGGCCTACCTTGTCGGCCAGATTCTTAATGATAGTAAAGATCATCACCCGGCTTAATTTCTTTCCCCTTCTGTTAAGGAAAAGCACATTCTCGCTGTCCGCTCCTATTTTAAGAGATTTACGATATCCCTGCAGATAACGTGTAATCTCCTCGATAGCCTTCGAACTTACCGGTACCAGCCGTTCTTTTTCTGCCTTGCCTTCCACTTTAATGAATCCCTGATCAAAAAATAAATTAGTCACTTTCAAATTGACCAGTTCGGAAACACGCAGCCCGCAGCTGTACAAGGTCTCCAACATGGCTTTGTTCCGCTGCCCCTCAGGTTTAGCCAGATCTACGCCGTCGATGATCAGATCGATTTCCTCCATCGTAAGCACATCAGGAAGTTTTCTTCCCACTTTAGGTGATTCAAGCAACGAAGTCGGATCACTGTTAATCTTTCCTTCCATCAGCAAATACTTGAAGAAGGATTTAATCCCGGAAATCGTCCGGGCCTGAGTCCTGGGCGAAACTCCCCTGTCGTTGATGTACTCTATAAATCCTCTCAAATGAACAATCCTTACTTTCTCCGGCGTCAACTTCTTGAAGTTCTCATCCAAAAACGCCATCAATTTGTTGATGTCATTGACGTAGGCGGCAATCGAGTTCTGTGACAACGACTTCTCAAGCCTCAAGAACGTTTCAAAACCTTTCTTACTGTCTTCCCATTTCATAATTAAAGCAATTAGTCTTTTTTTAAAAAAACAATTTAGATACTTTTGATCATATTAAAGAAAATTCTCATTAACGACGTATTGAAAAGTAGTTTCTTCCCCAAGATTACATAATTATCAATACGTAGGAATTGAGCGAAAGTTACGAGTTTTTTTTATAAAACACAAAAAAAATGAAAATATTGTTAATCAATGGCCCTAATTTAAACTTATTAGGAAAAAGGGAGAAGAATATCTACGGAAACCGTTCATTTGAAAATTATTTACCACTCCTGTCGGAAAGGTATCCCGGGATCGATCTCTTCTACTATCAATCGAATGTGGAAGGAGAGATCATCAATAAAATCCATGAAGTTGGTTTCAGCTATGACGGCATTATTCTGAATGCCGGAGCATATACCCATACTTCCGTTGCCATACGCGATGCCATTGCAGGGATCAGGACTCCGGTGGTCGAGGTACATATCTCCAACATCCTTACCCGGGAGGATTTCCGGCATAAATCCATCATCGGTCCGGTTTGCAGAGGCAGTATTATGGGTTTTGGCCTGGATTCATACCGGTTGGGAATTGAAAGTTTTCTGAACGGATCGTCCGAAGGCCATAGCTGAAACGAGCCGCTTATGGTGCCGGTAATTTAAAACAATCATAACTTTAAATTTCCTGTTTCTGCAAATGAACCATCTAAATTTGGCGGCGTTTCAGGCATAGAAGAAGGCAGGAGGTGTAATTGAAAAACAAATTATTATTCAAGGGATAGCCATAAGAGTATTTGCTCATATTGAATCAGAAATATATTAGTGACTGTTCCATGAGTAGGTACTAAAATTTAACAGTAAGGATAAATTTTATGCGAATGAAATAGCCATGATTTGGTAAACATTAACTGAAAAATGAGCATCAACACAAGGTCATTGCTATTCCATGTGCCAATTAAAAACAAATTATTCACACATGAAACATACCAAAATCGTCGCCACAATATCTGATCAACGATGCGAACCTGAATTTGTCTCTGCTCTTTTCAGGGAAGGCATGAACGTCGCTCGTTTGAATACGGCACATATTTCAACCGGAAGTGCATTAAAAATGATTGAAAACATCCGCTCGGTATCCGACACCATTGGCATTTTGATCGACACAAAAGGTCCGGAGGTGCGAACTGTCGATGTGGAAAAGCCGCTCGAAGTTAAACGAAAGGA
>JBFXKJ010000087.1:0-13622 GCA_050173895.1 Mangrovibacterium sp.
ATTTAAATCTGTCCCCTGGGCGCAGAAAAAGTATACTTTAGGCGCCCTGCTGGAGAAGAACAGGGAGAAGCTTCCTTTGGAAAAAGCAAAAATGGTCATCATCGGTGTGGAGGAGGACCGGAATGCCGTTGTGAAAGGTGCGGCCGAGTCGCCCGACAGGATCAGGCAGCATCTTTACAGTCTAAACAGGATCGCTCCCCGGTTCCGCATTCTCGATTTGGGGAATATCCGGTGCGGGGTTACCGCCAATGACACCTATTTTGCGCTGAAAGATGTTTGCCGCGGATTGATTGATCAGGACATCACCGTGGTCGTGCTCGGCGGCAGCCAGGACCTGACTTTCGGCATGACCCGTGCCTTTGACGACAGGCTTTACAGTCTTGTCAATATTGATCCTCTCCTGGATTACCATAAAGGGGACCGGAATATCGATTCTGAAAACTATCTGAACCTGATCCTCCGCAAGCCGTCCACTTTATATTCACAGGTCACACTTGGGTATCAGAACTATTTTGTCGACAGTCAGGAATTGCAGTATACCTCGGAAGCCAATGCAGAAACCCGGCGCCTGGGTCAGCTGCGCTACGATATGCAGAGTATAGAGCCGTACATGCGGGAGGCTGATGTGGTCAGTTTCGATCTTAACTCGGTGAGGCTGGTGGAAGCCCCGGGACAGTACTTTGCATCACCCAACGGGTTTTATGCGGAAGAGGCTTGTCAGGTAGCCCACTATGCGGGGATCGGCGATCATGTCCGGCTTGCCGGATTCTTTAACCTGATACCCCGGCTGGACACCGGCGAGTTGAGCTGTAAGCTGATGGCGCAGGTGGTCTGGCACTTTATCGAAGGTTTCTTTTGCCGGGTGGCTGAGGATCCGGATCACAATATCAGGGACTTCAGCGAATTTATCATTGAAATGGAAGACCTTGAAATGCAGATCATTTTCTATCAGAGCAAGAAAACCGGCCGCTGGTGGATGAAGATCTTTAATGAATACAACGACACGGACCGCCTTGTCCCCTGCACGCAGGAAGATTATGACATGGCAGCCCGTTATGAGGTTCCTGACCGTTGGTGGAGGCATGTGAGGCGTTTGAGCGACAGCCGCCGCGATTCCCGAACACAGTCCCGGTAATTACGCCGGTTCAATCTGCTAATAACGAAGAATGGCATTGAGCGGTGTCAGACTGTCGGGCAGATTGGGAACGTAAATGGAAACGCAGTACCTGCTCTGTTCGCTTGCAAGTTCATTGAACTTTTCTCTTTCTATCATCGCCATATCCAAAGAATTAATTGTGAATTTTCAAGTACCCTCAACATCCGTACCTAATAGGAATCAGATGACATTTAATCTTCTTTTTATCAGATAGATGCTTGCTTTTATGACCAGGATTTTGCCGATTCTTTCCTGTGATTATTTTCCACAGAGAATGCGGGCTGGGCAGAATAGATAGAGGTATTATGAATTTCTCTCGCCGGGAAGTCTTTTTTGCTTTCCCTGGAAAAGGTATTTTTCAGTTCCCGAAGAGCGGGGAGCTGGTATTTAAGATGAAACAGCCATATAAAAAACGCCCCGGAATGTTTACCGGGAACGTTTTTGGCCTTAGATTAAGTTTATTCCCCGTATGCGCTGTTGTTTTGTTTTTCCAGTTCCGGAATTGCCCAGTAATACTTCGAATAGGGCGGCGTAACAGGAGAAAACTTCGACGGATCGCGGTCGCCGATGCCAATAGGTTTACGCATGGCGATCAGATAAAGGATCCGGTCGGCATGCTCGCCGGCCAGTTCTTTGATCCGTTCATTCTCAATATCCGATTCGGTGATCAGAGCCGAAGAGATATTGGCCAGTCCGGCCCGCTGCCTGACCATATTCAGGTCGTCCGCTGCACCAATCTTATTCCCGTTCATCAGGCGAATGCTGGCGCGGGTCAGGTACATTTCAGCCAGGCGCAGCATGGGGCGGTTTGATCGCCGTCCGCTGGTAATGGCACGGAAATGCTTGTCCTGCCATACGTGAGGAGTCGTGATGGGTGAATAACGTGTTTCGTAGGTATTCATGTGGTCCCAGTATTCAGTGGGATTGGTTGTTTTGTTCCATGGATTTTCCTTATAGGCTTCCAGCCGGATGAACGTCTGGGTGTACCTTTTGTCGCCGGCTGCCTGCGGCCCGACCGAATAGTCGGCATTCATCCAGCCGATCTGCTGCAGCGAATGGTACGACAGCGTAAAGCACGCCCACGCACAGTGATTCCATCTTGTGCCGCGGCCTCCGTTTGCCGTATAGTTGTTTTTGGAAAAGATCGTCGGATTACGGTCAAACTTGGAAGTGGCCGCGTTGAGCGCGATTTCCCAGATAATTTCTCCGCTGTGTCCTTCGCCGGCGATTTTGTCGAAGGCAGCGATGGGGTCATCATTCAGGTTGTACATCTCACTTCCGATCACATCGTCCAACTGATCTTCGGCCAGCGCATACTCGCCCATGTAGAAGTATATGCGGGCAAGCATGGCCTGGGCGGCATATTTGTTGACCCGTGAACGCTGACTTAGCTCAGAGGTGACGTAGGTCGTGGGCAGAATGGCGATCGCGTCTTTCAAATCCTGCACGATCGAAGCATATACTTCTTCGACCGTGGCCAGGCTCGCGTTTTTGATCTCATCGGCCCCGTTCACATAGCTGCGTCTCAATACAAAATGTTTCCCGGAATTATCGCCGTCGGGATTGTAGGGAGGAGCCCATGTCCGGGCCAGATACCAGTAACAGACCGCCCTTAGGAACAGCAATTCACCTTTATAGCGTTTTACTGTTTCCCGGTCGGCGTCGGTCATATTGGAAAACACGTCTTTGCCGGCTGCTTCTGCGTCGTTGATTAGTTGCAGGGGGGCATTGGTTGCTGTCGACATTCTATAGAGGTACTGGAAGGCGGTTTCCAACTCTTTTTCCCCGTTCAGGGCAGTACTTTCCCAAAGACGGTTATAGTACTCGTAGTAATAGCTGGCACCCGTGATACCATTCAGGTACTGGCAAATATCGGATTCGGCGATGCCTCTTAAACCCAATGCTCCGACCGGAGCGCCCCAGGCATTTCCCATCAGCATCAGATACGGTTGTCTTACGGCCAGCTCAAGTTCTTCGACGGTTGTCCAGGGGTACTGGTTGGGGCGGTCGAGCTCGAAAAAGTTGTCGTTGTCGCACGAAAAACCTGTGAACAACAGGATCAAGGCGATTAGTGGCTGATATATTTTTTTCATTTTTCAACAATTTTAAAAGTTAAGATTCAGACCAAACATGAACACGCGCGACGAAGGCATTGACTGGAACGATGAATAGCTGCCGCCGCTTTCCTGGTCAATTTCCAGTTCAGGATCGTAGCCCGAAAATTTTGTGAACGACATCAGGTTGTTTGCCGATAGATATAAGCGCACCTGGTTCAGTTTGATTCTCTTCACAAACAGATCGGGAAGTGTATATCCCAGGGTCACATTCCGGAGTTTGAGATAATCCCCTTTTTCAAGGTATTGCGAAGAGGGGGTATTGTTGTCGGAACCATAGCTTACCCCGGTTATAGTGGGATTTCCGTCGTTATCGTAATAATAAATGTTGCCGGCTACGATCTGCGGCCAATAGGTTTGATCGCCGGGTTTCGTCCAGCTTTCGGTCAGCAGCTTTTCATTGGCAACCAGCATGCCCGCGTTGGGTGTCATCGAGCTTTGAAGAAGACGGTTGTATGTGTAGTTGCCCATAACAAACGACCAGACCATTCCAAAATCGAAGTTCTTCCAGCTCATGTTTGTATTGAATCCCCCTAACAGGTTGGGCAGGGCCGATTTCCCCTTCAGCATCATCCGGTTGTCGCTCATGTTTTCGTTGGTTGCCGGAATGATGTTGCCGGTATGACGGGTTGTTCCGTCTTCAAGCGTTTCCACTTCATAGATCAGCGGGATCCCTTTTTCAGCGTCAACGCCGGCATATTCGGCCAGATAATAGGTACCCCATTCAAGGCCCTTCTTGGTGATGGTGCGGATAATCCCTGCTTCACCTTCCTGAAACATTCCGACATGGTTGGCATCGGATTCCGGATCCAGGGCAAGCACCTCATTCTTATTGGTCGAAATATTGAAGCCTGCCGACCATCTCAGGTCTTTCTTATTGATGATCAGTGCATCCATGTTGAATTCAAGACCGTCGTTGCGCATGTCGCCGATATTCTGCCAGCAGGAGTTGCCACCGAAAATCCCTGCCGAAGGAGGTAATGTCACAGCAAGCAACATGTCGGAAACTTTTTGCTGATAATAAGCGATCGATCCGTTGATTCGGTTGTCAAAAAGTCCATAGTCGATCCCTGCATCCAGCGAGTTGGTCGTTTCCCATTTAATATCCGAGTTGCCGATACTTTGCAGATAGGTATTGTTTAAACCTTCCAATGTATTGGAGCCGCTGTTGATATACCACAAATCGGCGGTAATACCGCTGGGAATGTTGGTATTCCCGGTTTGTCCGTAACTGCCCCTGAGCTTTAAAAGGCTTATTGGCTTCAGGTTGAAGAATGCCTCGTCTGAGATGATCCAGCCCAGCGAGCCGGAAACAAATGTGGCCCAGCGGTTATCTTTGGTGAATTTGGAGATCCCGTCGCGACGGATACTTCCTCCCAACAGGTAGCGGTCCAGCAGCTTATAGTTGGCGCGGCCGAAGAAGCCCCGTAAGTATGATTCACCCGAAATGCTGCTACTCCCACTTAGGGTATTCGGCGTCCCCACTTCGGGGAATACACCTACCAGTCCTTCTCCCTTCATGGTCATCGAATGGCTTTTCTGACGTGTATTTTCAATACCGGCCACGATATTCAGTGCGTGGTCATCATTGATGGGCACGTCATAATTAAAGTAAGCATTATAGTTCAGGGTCGATATTTCGTATTTGGTTTCCTGTGCAACAGCCCCGTTCACCAGTAAGGCGTCGCTTCTCCAGGAACGGGCACGGTTGGCGACATAGTTGAGTCCAAGTTCGCCTTTTAATGAAAGCCCCTCAACAGGCATATGCCAGGTGCCGTTCAGTCCGGAGAGAACGTTCATCGTTTTCAGGTTCGACTGGGCATTGACCGGATCGATGCTTGCAAGGGCATTCACAGCAGCCCGGGAGTTCCAGTATCCGTTAAAGCCTGCTTCATCATAGACTTTCATCCAGGGAAGCGAATTGGAGTTCACCTGAGCCCATCCGCCGGCTCCGGCCTTTCCGTCACTCGATTTTAACCGGTCATTGTCGGTGTAGGATGCAAACATCCGGTATCCGAGATCGAAGCAGTCGAGAAGCTTATAGTTCAGGTTGATATTGGCCGAGTAATTTTCCAGGCTATTAAACTTCAAATTTCCTTCATCCTTTCTGTATTTCAGCGAGAGGAAGGAATTTCCTTTTTCAGAACCCTGGCTGACTGCGACATTGGCTTCATAGAATGAACCGGTGCGTGAGATCACGTCAGCCCAGTTTGTGTTTGTTTTTAGCGCCTCTTCCTGAGTCATCATCTCGGTCGCGCCATCCAGCTGCCTGATTGTATTTTCGATGCTGTATGCGGAGGCCCGGCTGTTTTGGTAGGCCTTGTCCATAATGGCGATATAATCGACGTTATTCGCGTATCCGATATCCGATTTGGTCCAGTTGGTAATACCGGTTTTAATGTCGACATCCACCCTGGTCTGACCTGCCTTTCCTGATTTGGTCGTGACCAGGATTACCCCGTTTGAACCACGTGATCCGTATATGGAAGTCGCTGCCGCATCTTTCAGAACATGGATCGATTCAATGTCGTTTGGGTTGAGCATGGCGAGAATACTTTGGCTCGTTTCTCCGTCATAGCTTTTGTCCATTGGGGAACTCTGGACGGGTATTCCGTCTACGATCCAAAGAGGATCGGTCCCCGAGGAAATCGACCGGACACCGCGCACTTTGATCTGTTGGGGAGCTCCCGGGATACCTGCACCGGAATTGACCTGGACGCCTGCTGCCATCCCCTGGAGAGTCGCTTCGATCGTTGCCGGAGCAGTCTTTTGAATGTCGTCGGTCGATAAAGAAGCAACAGACCCGATCACATCCCTTTTTTTCTGTGTACCGTACCCTACAGCCACTACCTCTTCAATTCCGATTGCGTCTGCCTCCATGCTTAAATTAAACACCGATTGTGTGCCAACCGGACGTTCAATTGTTTTCATCCCGATAAAGGAGAAGACCAGGATCTGGTCGGAAGAGACATCGGAGAGGTTGAATTTTCCGTCAGTATCAGTGATTGTTCCTTTTGAAGTTTCTTTTACAACAATAGTAACGCCTGGTAGCGGCTGCCCGTTCTCGTCCGAAATTTTTCCCGAGATGCCACGGGTCTGTGCGCTTTTCCCTGCAATACCGGAGGGGGTAATAATAACAAGGTTTTTGTCGGTGATGACGTATTTTACCTGGGCTTCGTTGAAAATCTCGTTCAGGATTGCGTCGACACTCCCCTTGTCAATATTAATGCTGATTTTTTTATCCAGATCCAGCCGTTCATCCTGGAGCAGGAACTTAAACTTACTTTGTTCTTCGATTTGCTTCAGCGCTTCACGGACAGTTACGTTCGTGAGGTTCAGCGACAGTTTTGTCTGCTGGGAATACACGTTTGCCGAGACATGAACGGCCAGCAAAAGCACCAGAATAAAGGTTAGTCTCATAATTCGACACATTTTTTTTAAATGAGGATCGGATACGATCCACCCATACCACTTTTTTTTCATAGTTTTGTGTTACTTAAGTTTATAATGATCTAATGCGGATACATTAGGTTAAACTTGTTCCCGCCGGATGTTCCACCATCCGGCGGTGTTGTTTTATCTTATTTCATAGCGATTCCCCTTCTTTGTATAGGTCAAATCGCTTGCAATTGAAATGGCATTCAGTATTTCTTCGATGTTTTCATCTGTAAAAATTCCTGTATAATGGACCTTATCTGCAAGTTCTTTCGGGATGAACATGATCTCCACATTATACTTTCGCTCCAGCTTGGTGGCAAGCGCCCCTAAGGATTCAGCATGCAGGTACATTTCATTTTGCCGCCAGGAGGAGTATTCCCGGGGGTTGACACTGCTTATTTCAATCTCCTTCGTTTTCCTGTCATATACGACGAGTTGTCCCGGTTCTACCTGCAGGTCTTTTTGTGCAGCACCGCGGATTGAAATCTTTCCCGATTCCAGACAGGTATAGATCGAACGGTCGTCGGGATAATCCGACACATTAAAGCATGTGCCGTGTACCTGTATTTCAAATTCGCCTACATTGACAATGAAGGGCTCGTCACGGTGGGCAACATCAAAGAAAGCTTCGCCTGTTAATGTGATCTCCCTGGTCCGTTTTCCGAAACCGGCGGGATAACTGATAACGGATTTTGAGTTGAGCCAAACCCTGGTGCTGTCGGGAAGTACCACTAATGAGCGGTTTCCCTGTTCTGTGCGGACAACAATCGATGACGCCGGAGAGATTTTATTGAAAAGGCTGCCGTAGATTGAAAACAGCCCGGTCATCAGAAGGATTCCGGCTGCGGCGCTTATCAGCGAGATGATGAGATATTTTTTCCGCATCCGGTCTTTCTCTTTTATTCTTTGGAGAAGCATGGCGAAACCCTTTTGCGGATCAGCCTGCCGGTAATTTTTTACATGGGCAGATTCGTTCCAGATCTTTTTGAATTGTTCAAAGGCGATCCGGTTTTCATCCTGTTTCATTAAGGCACTGAAAACATCCTGTTCGGCAGGGGCGGCTGTACCCGATAAAATGGCAATGTATAATTCTTCTTTTTCCCTCATCTGGCGTTTCGCTTCTGTACCTGATGACAACTCTCGCAAGGGAAAGTCTTACGTCCGGTGGGAAAAAATTATAAATATTCCGGATAAGTTGTCCGAAGGCAATCCCGGATCAGTTTTAAAGCCTTGTTTATTTGGGCCTTAACCGTTTTAACAGAGATCGCCATATTCAGCGCGATTTTCTCTTGTTTGGCTTCTTCAAACCGGCTTTGGATAAAGACATCCTTGCAGCGGGGAGGAAGTTTTTCAATACACAGTGAAAGATAGTGCCTGAATTCTTCCTGTTCAATTTCGTCGTCAAAAACAATTTCGCTGGTGCTTTTGCTGTATGTTGAGGTATGACCAAGACGGATCGATTCGGACTTTATCCGGTTCAGGCAGGCGTTTTTTACTGAGGTGTACAGGTATGACCTTACCGAACCCGAGATCCTGATTTTACGCCGGTCTTCCCATATTTTGGCAAAAACTTCCTGTACCGTGTCTTCTTTTGTGAAGTCATCCTGCAAATAAGAGGCGGCATAATTGCACAGACGAGGGTAGTATTGCTCAAAAAGAAGCCGGAAGGCCTCAAAGTTTCCTTCCCGTATCCTTTCAAAATTTTCTATTTCGGGATGCTCATTCACGAAACCGGTAAACATAAAAAAATCAGTGATATACGGCGTAAAAATAGACAATCTTTAGTTGATATTAAATAAAGAAAAGTGAATTCTGTCGGGCACGTACATTTATAATTCGCGAAGGAAGAGCAAATTTCGTTTTTTTGGCTCAGAAGCGATTGCAGAAGAGCCTTGGCAAAGATTAACTGCGGGTTTGCGGCGATCATTAGCCGGATGGCAGTTTTTGTCGGATAGATGTCATTGCAGACCATTGAGATTCCGCGTAACTTGCAGCTATTTATTAAACTAACCGGCTGAGCCGATTTTAATCTTAAAAACTTTGCATTATGGTTAGAGTTGCAATTAACGGTTTCGGACGGATCGGACGGCTGGCCTTCCGGAAAATGATGGAAAATGAAAAACTGGAAGTAGTCGCTGTTAATGATCTGAGCGCTCCTTCCATGCTGGCTTACCTGTTGAAATATGATTCCATACAGGGGAGTTTGAAGGCCGACGTGGGTCACATCAACAATGCATTGGTGGTAAACGGGAAACGGGTAGCAGTATATGCCGAACGGAATCCCGAAAACCTGCCCTGGGCAGAGCTCGGCATCGATCTGGTGCTGGAATGTACCGGTATCTTCGAATCAAAGGAAAAAGCATCAGCACATCTGAAGGCAGGAGCCAGGAAAGTAATCATTTCTGCCCCGTCCGACAAAGACGTCAAGACCATCGTTTTCAATGTGAATCACACGATTCTGGATGCAAATGACCGGCTGATCAGTTGCGCATCGTGCACGACCAATTGTCTGGCACCGCTGGCCAAAGTGCTCAACGACCGGTTCGGCATTGTGGCCGGGCAAATGTCGACCATTCATGCCTACACGAATTCACAGCCTTTGCTGGACACGCCCGACCCGAAAGTGAACTACCGGAAATCGAGGGCTGCAGCCGATAACATCGTTCCATACACCACCGGGGCGGCTAAAGCCATCGGTTTAGTCATCCCGGAACTGAAAGGTAAACTGGACGGCTCTTCGCAACGCATTCCGGTACATTCCGGATCGATCGTCGAATTATATACCGTCCTTGCAAAAAAAGTCACGGATGAAGAGGTAAATCAGGCGATGAAAGATGCTTCGAATGAGTCATATGGCTATAACGAAGATTACATTGTTTCCAGCGACGTTGTCGGGATGGACTACGGTTCATTGTTCGATGCCACGCAAACGAAAGTGGTGTCATCGGGCGACAGCCAGCTCGTCAAGACGGCAGCCTGGTACGACAACGAAATGTCGTTTGTCTCGCAGATGGTACGGACGGCGGCGTATTTTGGGGCATTGTAAACAAACAAATATAGAAGGGAGAGGCTTAACTGCTTCTCCTTTTTATGCCAGTGAGGTCTGGAAGCTCCTTCGGTAATCGCCGGGATTTGTTTTGAAATGCCTCAGGAACAGGCGACGAAGGGTGTCGGGACTTCCCAATCCGCATTCCTGTGAAATCTCCTCCAGGCTCAGCCTCGTTTCCTCCAGCCGGCGGCGTGCTGTTTCCACCCGCAGCTTCTCCATGAATTTGGCAGGAGTGATCCCTGCCTCCCGATGAAACACACGGGCAAAATTCCGCGGGCTCATCGATATCCTCCTGGCCATGCTTTCTACTGTGATCTCTTCGTTAAGGTGACTGATCAGCCAATCCTGGAGCTCCCGGATCGGTTGATAGTTGACTTTCTGAAATGACAAAACAGCACTGTACTGCGATTGGTTTCCTGGCCTCTTTAAGTATAAAACCAGTTGCCGGGCGACCATCAGAGCCAGATCCCTACCATAGTCTTCTTCGACCAGAGCCAGGGCCAGATCCATCCCCGATGAAATCCCGGCCGAGGTGTAGATGTGGCCGTCTTTTACAAAGATGGGGTCTTTTTCCACCCGGATATCCGGGTATAGCTGTGCCATTTTTCCACATGCCATCCAGTGAGTCGTCGCTCTTCTCCCTGTGAGCAAACCAGCTTCGGCAAGAATAAATGCGCCGGTGCAAACCGAACCGACGCGCCTGACCTTCGGAGCGTACCTTTTCAGCCACTGCAGCGTTGCTTTGCTTACCATGTTTTCCGGTGCATTGGGCATACCTGTCACCAGAAGCGTGTCAATTTCATAGCCGATCTGTTTAAGGTTTCCCTCACATACCACCGGCAAGCCGGTCGATGTGGTCACTACTTTACCTCCTTCGGCGGCTACTACATGCAACTGGTACGATTCGGTCGCCTGACTGGTAAAATCGAGGAGGGATGCGGCTTTTGCAAAGACCTCAAGTGGGCCTGCCACGTCAAGCAGTGACGTATAGGGGGGCGCAACGATGGCAATATGCTTTTTCATAAACGGACGACAATTACAGAAAAACAAAGATAGAATAAAATCGTTGGCAGGAATCATCGTGTTTTTTAAAAATCTGCCATAATCTATTTTCTTCCGACTACCCTTTTTCGGTAATAACGGGGAGACAGGCCCATTTTTTTCTGAAAGTCCTTTGAAAAATAATAAGGATCGGAATACCCCATCAGAAAAGCGATTTCTTTGATCTTTAGCTTGCTGAAATCGAGGTATTCACAGGCTTTGCTGATCTTTAAATGAGAAAAATAACTTAGCGGACTATAGCCGGTCTTTTTCCGGAATAAGGTAGTCAGGTAAGAAGGGGAGTAGCCTGCTTCGTTGGCAATGTCGTCGAGGGTGATTTTCCTGGTCAGGCTTTGCTCCATGAACTGGATCGACCGGTTAATGCCGGGATTTTGTTCTTCCATCAGATCGTCGCTGGTACGGCTGGCGTAAATGAAGGTCGCCAGCAAATGGCCAAAACACAGGTTGATGTAAGGATAATTCGAATTGTAAAAACCCTTCTTCAGATTATTGAACAACTCATCGAAGAGCATCATTCGGTTGGCTATCATGTTATTACCGGAAGGGATCAGGTCGCGCACCACCGTGAAATCCTTTTCCATGATCCTGCTCTTTTCTCCGTTGAATTTACAGGTCAGAAACATGCAGGGATCGGTTTGCCCGGTCTGGATCCTGAACAGAAAGCCTTTGGGGATAATGCAGTACTGATTCTGGCTGAAGGGGACCAGGTCGCCGGCAATCTGAATGATCCCTTCTCCCTTTGTGCAGTAAATCAGCAGGTGGTCGTCCATCTTTACATTGTCCGACCAGAGGGTATCGTGACGCACCAAAACTTCCGCCAATTCGCACAGATAAAGGTCGCATGTAAGCGGGTTGCTTTTTTGCTCCTCGATCAGATACGGCGGGAATTTATAGAAACGCTTTTTAATGATCATGCGGTTTCGATTTGAGAAAGTAATATAATCCATCTTTATCACAAAAAATACTATTTTCTCAAAAATAATTAGCAGATACTTTTGGGATTAATTCCTAAAAAATCAATTGTTATGAGTGAGCTGCTAACCAAACTTGCCGAATGTGTGGAATTTGGCAAAATAAACATGGCTTCTCCCTATCCGCCGCAGATGAAGGGACAGGAGGGAGCAGACGAGATTACCCGTAAAGCCCTCGAGGAGGGGATCAATCCGCAGGATGTACTTTCAAAAGGCCTGATGCCCGGCATGGAACGGGTCGGTATTAAATTCCGTGAAAATAAGGTGTTTGTTCCCCAGGTACTCATGTCGGCAAAGGCGATGAGCACGGCGATGATCCACCTGAAGCCGCATTTTCTGTCAGGCGCAGCCAAACAAAAAGGAACTTTTATTATCGGAACCGTACAGGGCGATTTGCACGACATTGGCAAGAACCTGGTCGGAATGATGGTTGAAGGGAGCGGCTACAAGGTCGTTGACCTGGGAACCGATGTGAATGCGGAAAAATTCGTCGCGGCACTCAAAGAGAATCCGGGAGCTGTAATCGGCTTATCTGCCCTGCTCACTACGACGATGGTCAATATGCAACGCATTACCGAGGAGATCAAAAAAGCTGTTCCGGGAACGATGGTTGTGATAGGTGGTGCGCCGGTAAACACAGACTTTTGTGCGAAGATCGGGGCAGACCATTATTCTGCCGATCCGCAGGGACTGGTGGAGTTCTTAAACCGAAAAACAGCCTGAAAAATAAATTATTCACAGATGAAAGGACTGAAATTACTGGAACGGGCGTTCATGACCGAAGAAACTGACCGTGCTCCCTGGGTTCCTTTTGTGGGTGTTCACGGGGCTAAGCTCATCGGGGTGGATGCGGAAGCCTACCTGAAATCATCAAAATATATCGTTGACGGGATCAGTAAAGCAGTAGAACTATACAGGCCCGACGGGATACCGGTGGTCTTTGACCTGCAGATCGAGGCGGAAGTGCTGGGCTGCAGGCTGGCATGGAGTAAGGAGAACCCGCCGGCGGTGATCTCCCATCCGCTGGCAGAAGGCGTTGCACTCAGTCAACTTCGGTTGCCGGAAAAAACAGACGGCCGTTTTCCCGTGGAGCTGGAGGCAGCCTCCATTTTGCGGAAAAGGTATCCTGATCTGGCACTGTACGGGCTCATTACCGGCCCGTTTACCCTCGCGCTGCACCTGATGGGCACCGGGATTTTCATGAACATGTTTGAAGATCCTGACCGGGTAAATGAGGTCATGGATTTTTGCACGCGGGTGGCGATCCGGCATGCAGGCATGCTGCTGGAGGCGGGTTGCGACGTGATCGCGGTGGTCGATCCCATGACCAGCCAGATTGATCCGGACTCGTTCCGGACATTTGTCAGCCCTTCTGCAGGGCTCATATTTGATTATGTCCGCTCCAAAGACAAATTCAGTTCTTTCTTTGTTTGCGGCCATGCACAGCAGAACATTGAAGTCATGTGCGACTGCGGTCCCGATAACATTTCAATCGACGAGAATATTCCGCTTGATTACGTGAAAGCGATCGCGTTGGAAAAAGGGATCAGCTTTGGCGGAAATCTGAAGCTGACCAGCGTGCTGCTGCTCGGAAATGAGCAGGATTCAAGGAAGGAGGCGGTCGATTGTCTTGATCCTGGCGGCAACCGGGGCTTCATCCTTGCTCCCGGATGTGACCTGCCTATGGACACGCCGGTTAAGAATCTGCAGGCTGTCACGGGAATGGTCTATGATGCCTATGAGCGCCAGGTCGTCAGGGAGATGGCACACAGCTCCTCTCTCGGACCACTGGACCTGACGGGCCACTGGACCGAAGGAAAGGTTGTGATTGA